>JAPLDA010000095.1 GCA_026391945.1 Bacteroidota bacterium
AAGGTACGCCGGGGATAACAGGCTGATCTCCCCCAAGAGCTCACATCGACGGGGAGGTTTGGCACCTCGATGTCGGCTCGTCACGTCCTGGGGCTGGAGAAGGTCCCAAGGGTTGAGCTGTTCGCTCATTAAAGTGGCACGCGAGCTGGGTTCAGAACGTCGTGAGACAGTTCGGTCCCTATCTGTTGTGGGCGTTAGAAGATTGAGAGGGCCTGACTCTAGTACGAGAGGACCGAGTCGGACGTACCTCTAGTGTACCTGTTGTGGCGCCAGCTGCATCGCAGGGTAGCTATGTACGGTTAAGATAAGCGCTGAAAGCATCTAAGCACGAAACTTGCCTCAAGATGAGTCTTCTTTATAAGGGTCGTAAGAGACTATTACGTTGATAGGTTGCAAGTGTAAAGACAGTAATGTCAAAGCTGAGCAATACTAATTACCCGTAGACTTTTTATCGGATAGATTTTTGAAAATATTTATTGTGTTTTCTTTCTCTAAATGTCTTTTATGGACAATGGAAAAAATTTCAGGAAGTAAATCTGAAAATTTTAAATTCCAAAATCCTTAATGATTTTTATGGTGACTTTAGCGTTGGTGTCCACCTCTTCCCATTCCGAACAGAGTAGTTAAGCCCAACAGCGCAGATGGTACTTCCGTAACTGGTGGGAGAGTATGTCGTTGCCGTAAATTATAAAACCTCAATCAGAAATGGTTGAGGTTTTTTTATTTTCAAAAAATCCGGTAGAACCCCTAATTCCAATCAGCCAAAGCAGAGGCAGAATAAAAATCAAGCGGAAATTGTAAGTTTTTTTGATTACTTTTTGATAATATGCCAGGAACTTTGTTCTTTCAGCAAGTGGAAATAAACCGAACTTCTGCTATCCAATTCTAGATTTGAGTTTTTTAAACGTGACGCCTAAACTCATTGTTACCGGTGTTTTTTCTTTTATACATTTAGACACCTGTTTGCACCAATACTTTTGTCTAAAAAATTTCAGAGAAAAATAATGAGAACGTATAGTCAAAACAAGAAACTTTTTCTGAAGAGGATTGTTATTATTATTTGCGTTCTTCTCACCATTGCTTTCAGTATTAAGAACCTGCGCGAACCGGATCTTTGGTGGCAGATCCGTACCGGAGAATGGATTCTTCAAAATCATGCGGTGCCACACACCGATTGTTTTTCCTGTACATTTTATGGTACCGAATGGATCAACATCAAATGGGGTTTTGAAGTAGTCGCTGCCATCATTGCCAGAGCTTCCGGACCTGAATCCATTTTTATTTTACAGGCATTGGTGAGTTGCCTGTTGGTTTTTTTTTTATGGAAAGTCACCAAAGTTTTTCGCCTTCTTTATTTTCTCAAAGATCCGAACCCGAATGAATATTTGCATCTTTCATTCTTTATTTCATTTATCATTTCCATCGTAGCCATGGAATACAGAATGAATGGCCGTCCTGAAATGATGAGTCATTTATTCACCATCGTATTTTTGTTCCTCTTGACCAGCAATCGTTTGAAGACATCGAAACAGATTTATTTGCTGATTCCTCTTCAATTACTATGGGCAAACCTGCATGAAGCATTCGGAACCGGGCTCGTTATGATATTCACATTTGCCATGGCTGCATGGATTGAACAATGGATGGTAAAAAGAAAAATACTGGAAACGAAAAAACAAAACCCGGTGCAATTATCGCTGCTTGCTCTATGCGCAGCAGGAGTGGTCCTGATAAATCCAAACGGTATTAATTTGCTCACCAGGCCAATACATATTCTCAGCCAGGTTTATCAGAATAAATATACAACCGAATTACTTTCTTTTTTAGATCATGAGTATTGGCAAAAAGAAGCCTATGTAGCATTGTGTATTTTTATTATTGTCCTGTGTGGACTGTTGATAGGCAACCGGCAGCATGCCAGGAACCGGATTGGATTCCTGTTTGAAAAATTCGGACTGGCTTATTTTATTCTGTTGGCTGCATTTCTTTATCTTTCTCTTATTGCCTACCGAAACATCATTTTTATGATCATCCTTTTGTTTCCTGTTTTTGTCATTACAGTTGAACGAGTACTTCAGTGGATCAGCCGGAAAACTGAAGGGAAAATTTCCTTCTCTTCTGTTTATTCTGTTGCAGCGGTTTTTATTTCCGGTAGTGTACTTTATGTTCTGGTTATATCCAATACCTATTACAAATGGACCAATAGTCGTAACCGTTTCGGGTTGGAGATTCTCAGTCTTGATGTGCCATCCGGTGCAGCATCCTATATTTCAACACATGGCCTGCAGAAGAAAAAATGTTTTTCCGATTACCTCACTTCTTCGTACCTGTTATGGAAACTTCAACCTGACTTTAAAACATTTATTGATTTACGCGACCTTGATATTTTTCCTCCTGAATTTTTTTCTCGTTTTACCCGTGCAAGAGGTTCTCCGCAGGTATTTCGTGAGTTGGACAGCACCTATCATTTCGATTACGCCGTTGTTTATCAGCCGGAATATCCGGCACTTCATCGTTACTTATACAATGATTCATTATTTGCATTGACCTACGTGGATGCCGTGGCTGCCGTATATGAAAAAACTGATACGTTTACCCGGAGCGATATATTCTCATCCTCATCTCCACTTCCTGTTTCAAAATTTTCGTTGACTTTTAACAGAATCCTGAACCCGTTTTATTCACCATTTAATTATGATCATGTAAATTATGATGGCATCGCTGCCTCTTACTACATTTCAGTTCTTCACTATGATATCGCTGAACAACGCGCGCTTCGTATCCTTGAAAACAAGGATGAACGTTATAAGGGAATGGAACTGTTGGGAGAGGTATACCTGAATAAATCCATGCATGAACCAGATTCTTCCAGGAAGGTTCAGTTACAGGAAGCTGCGCTTGAAAAATTTATCCGGTCACAACAGATGTACCCGGAATTTGCTCCGGCCTATACCGGTGCCGGATTGATTTATTTTCAACAAAAAAAATTCAAAACTGCTGCCGATCATTTTGAGAAGAGCCTCCGGTACGATGGCAACAACAGTAAAACGCTTTCTGCCTGTGCCAATTCTTACCTGGCCCTTTCAGAAAAATCAGATTCACATTCAACTGACTTCCTGGGAAAAGCACTATCCTGTTTTTTGCACGCAGAAGAACTCACCGGTGGTGATGCCATGATTGAACTGAACATTGGCCTTGTTGCCTTTCGGCTTCATGACAAAAACTTTTCAAAGGAATATCTTCATAAGGCCATTGACAGCGGCTTGCTTAATCAGGCAGATCAGCAGAGGGCGAATCAATGCCTTCAAAGCATGGAGTAATGGTTGACTTCCAGCCCTATCACCGTTCCCTGTAATAATCGTGAAGTTCACTGAAGAGTTTATACTTCTGCTTGATGTAAACCATGAACTCATACTGTGTCGAACGTTTCATGAATGATTCCGACACGCTGCAAAAATCAATGAAACGGTCGAAGTCATCATTACTGAGCAGGATGATTTCATCCGCCACAAATCTTGAAAGCAGCTCTTTCAATAAATTTCTTCTTTTGTCTGCATTCACAATTTCTGCATTATGCCTCTTCAACCGTTCATGCCGGCTGAACTCCTGGTATAAAAATGTGATCGGGCTTTCAAGTGCATTGATTCCACTTAGTTCATAATCACTTTTTCGATAACCCAGTTTTTGAATATCCTTTTCAATTGATTCCAGATCGCGAGGCGCGAATATCTTTACTTCCTTCAGCTGCACGACCAGTTTTTTTAATTTCAGAGAGACAGAATAGTCACTTTTAAGCAGGGAATCTTTGAAGCAAATTTTTTTAAATGCATATCCGGTTGAAGCAATCAGTAAAGTATCTTTCTTCATGATCATCATAGAAAAACTGCCGTCAGCTTTGCCAAAACTGCCTTGCTGTGTCGACAGATTAACGACCATCAGGTCTTCCAGTTGCCCCGTAGGGTTATCCAGGTCTGCAACTTTTCCTTGCACATGAATCCGTACAGAATCATTCGTATTCTGTCCGTAAACTGATGAGCAACCAACAACAAAATATAGCGAAATAAGAAAGAGGGGGTGAATTTTCATTCCGATCAGAGTAGTTGCCAAATGTATTGTTTTCATTTATTGAATAACGTTAATTTTTTGTGAAAGCCTTGCCCAAATGCATGTTGGGCTGTTGCCCGAATGAAGTAAATTCTTATTTTTGCAGTCCTTTAAAATAAAGTTATGGCAAAAATCAATGACGTTAAAAACGGATCTATCCTGAGGTACAATGGCGAACTGGTGCTGGTTACAGAAATCATTCACCGGACTCCCGGTAATCTCCGCGCATTTTACCAGGCCAGGATGAAAAACCTGAAGTCTGGGAAAGTGGTCGAAAACCGTTTTCGCGCTGATGAGGAAGTGGATCTTGCAAGGGTTGAGTATAAAGAGTTGCAATATCTTTATAACGAAGGACAATTCCTGGTGGTGATGGACAATGAATCATTCGAACAAGTATATGTACCCGTTGAAATGTTCGGTGAGAATGCAAAACTTTTGAAAGAAGGAATGATCGTGAAAGTTGCTTTTGAAAGCGACCAACCGTTGCTCGCCGAAGCTCCGACATTTGTTGAACTTGAAGTGACCTATACGGAACCCGGCCTTCGCGGAGATACGGCCACCAATACGTTGAAGCATGCGACCACCGAAACCGGTGCGATTGTGAATGTTCCTCTCTTTGTGAACACCGGTGAAGTCATTAAGATTGATACCCGCGACTGGAGTTATGTCGGAAAGGTGAAATAGTTTTTTTTCTGCTGTGTGTTTGCCGTTAACTTTCTTTGGTTGTCAGCGTTACAATAGTTCATCAACTCCTGGGTTGGGCATTATTTAAAGAACGGAAGTAAAAAATATTTTCCCGGATGAAAAAGCAGCGCAAACCGGAAACTTTTATTCGTCAGCCCAATTATCCGGGCGGAAAAAAATCATTGGATGAATTTATCAGGCAGAACCTTCGATACCCGCAGGAAGCCATGGATCATAAAGTGGAAGGAACCGTTTCCGTTGAATTCGATATTGATGTATTTGGTGAGGTATCTGAAGTGAGGATCAAACACGGGCTTGGATATGGCTGTGATGAAGAAGCTGTACGTTTGGTTAAGTTACTCAAGTTTGAAAAAAAGCGATACCAGGGATTGAGGGTCACGTTTCATAAAACCATTCATGTTCATTTTCGGTTGTCAACGGCCTCGCTCCCGCAGCAGCAGTTTGCATACGAGTATAAAGAAAAAAAGAAAGCGGGAGATCCCCCGTCATATTCCTATACCATTCAGACCGGGAATGAATGATCAGGGTATTCCACTAAATTATTAATGAGTAAACACACGCTGTTCTTAGGTTTGGTTCTGTTGGCTTCGGGGATTTATGCCCAGGTCATTCCGTCGTCAAGAACTGTTGACTGGACTCATGCAGGACACGAAGGAATAATTCCGGATTCGGCTACATTCATTGATGTCGGTAGTTTTGGCGCAATTGGAGATGGTGTGACGGATAATCACCAGTACATCGCGAATGCAATTAATTCATTGAACGGAAACAGAGGCATTATTTATTTTCCATCGGGAAATTACCTGGTAGCATTAACACTTTATTTACCTGACAGCGTTATACTCCGTGGTGCATCGTCAGACTCCACTCATCTTATTTTTAATTTTTCCGGAACGAGTGGTAACTGTATTCAGGTTTCCGGCTCAACTGGTTTTTCATTTACCGATGTAACTTCAGGTTTTCAGAAAGGCAGTAATTTTATTACGGTTTCAGATACCACCGGCTTCTCAAATGGTGGCTTTGCCGAAATTCGCGAAGACAATGGATACTGGGATACCCATCCTGTTTTTTGGGCTGATTATTCCGTCGGCCAGGTTGTCCATATACAAACCATTTCGGGCGACACACTTTTTTTTAGTCAGCCGCTTCGAATCAGTTTCGATTCATCTCTTCATGTACAGGTGAGAAAATTCGTTCCGGCCCGTGAAGCCGGAATTGAATGCATGAATATTTCAAGGAGCGACAGCGTATCCTCCGGTTTGTGTATCGGAATTTATTTTGATCATGCGTACAATTGCTGGGTGCGCGGGGTTGAAAGCAGTCGCAGTGTCGGAAGCCATCTGGAAGCCGATGCTTCTTCCCATCTTGAAATAACAGGGAATTATTTTCACCACTCTTTTGCTTATGATGGTGTTTCGACGCATGGATATGGCATCACCCTGTTCAATCATACCGGCGATTGTAAAATAGAAGATAACATCATGCGGCATTTACGTCATTCGTTTTCTTTACAATGTGGCGCCAATGGAAATGTGATCGCATATAATTATTCTTCAGATCCCAATCGTTCAGAATTCCCTTCAAACTTCGGGGCGGATATTTCTTTGCATGGCCATTACCCGTTTGCCAATCTCTTCGAAGGAAATATCGTTCAGAATATTTTGGTTGATTCTACCTGGGGGCCTTCAGGACCTTTCAACACTTTTTTCAGGAACCGGGCTGAGTTGTATGGCATCATGATGTCGGGCGGAATGAGGACATCCGATTCCATGAATTTTGCAGGCAACGAAATTACAGGTACAGGTCCCTTCCAGGGGAATTATATTCTTGCAGGCGCAGATCACTTTGAATATGGAAACAATGTGCTTGGGGTGATTGCACCTGCCGGAACAACCACCTTGAATGATACTTCTTATTTCGTTGTTTCCAATCAGGGTTCCTGGTACCAGGCTGCTTCCTTTCCAACTGTTGGTGAACCAGTTTTATTCGGGAGCGGAAGCATTCCAGCGAAAGACCGGTTCCTGTCTGGAGGCGGGTTCACCGTTTGTTCGGGCCGGCAAATTCAAACGAATGTAATCGAAGGAAACAAAATTGATTTTGAATTGTTTCCCAACCCGGTGACCAGTGAACTGAGTATCCGGGCTTCTGTGTTTTCTGGACAGGGGATGCTGCTGGAGATATTTTCCTTCGAAGGCGGAAAAATATTTGAAAAAAATTTCAAAAAATATTCCTTGCATGACATCGCCACGATCAATGTTTCATTTCTTTCCAGGGGAATTTATATTCTCAAAATAAGTGATGATGAAAAAAATATCAGAATAAAAAAATTGGTGAAAGGATAATTACTTTTCTTTTTTTTTGAAAGTCGTCCTGAAAATAATGTCCCAGAATTTGCTGCTCACCCCATAGCCAAGGTTCATGTTCTGGTAATGATGCAGCATGTGATGATGTTTGATCTCAAGCCAGAACTTACTCCTGAAATTAAAATGATGGATGGCATAGTGAGTCATGTCATAGAACAGGTACCCCGAAATAAATCCTGCAAAGAACGGCGCTGACCGTTGTTCGCCTAAGAGGTAATAAAAAAGAAAATAAAACATCGTGGCAAGCGGAATGCTTACCGTGGGTACCATCACAAGGCGTTTGCTGTCGTTGGGATAATCGTGATGTACACCATGAAAGATGAAATGAATTCGTGCGCCTGTTTTTCCGCGCGGCTGCCAGTGAAAGACAAACCGGTGGAGGAGGTACTCGGTCAGTGTCCATGCGCAGATTCCTGAAATGAAAAAAAATATTACCGATGGGATACCTGTTCCGAAAATGAACACAGCCTTGTGAAGAAAGTAAACAACGACCGGGATGAAGAGGAACAGCGGAACGGTGAAATGAATGTGAGACAATGTTTCAAGAAAATCATTTTTAAACATCCTGACAGTCTCGTCTTTGTTGGAAACAAAATTTTTTGCCATGACTCATCAAATTTTGCACGACAAAAATAAAAAAAATTACCTGATCAAAGTAACTCCGCCGGTCAAAACTGTTTTTTCAAACGCCTGGTTATTAAGTTCTATTCGGTAAAAGTATGTTCCTCCCGGCGCCTGTTCTTTCCCACCTTTAATGGTTCCGTTCCATGAATGGATGGGTCCGCCGGAAAATATTTCATTTCCCCACCGGTCGTAGATGGTCATGCTGTATTTCTCAAGCCCTGACCCCATGGGAGAAAATACATCATTCTTTCCATCGTTATTCGGAGTAAATGAATTGGGAATGTAAATGGCAACATCCTCTTTAACCACGATGATGAATGTGAAAGTATCCACACATCCCGCGGCATTCATTACCTGGAGAGAGCCATTGTATGAACCTGCTGCAAGAAATGAATGAACCGGGTTTTTTTCGGTGCTTGTATCACCGTCACCAAAATTCCAAATCCATCCTGTAGCATCCGTTGATAAATCAGTAAACGATACCTGCGGCTGAAGAGCAGATGGATTTTTTGGAAGGTAGTTGCAAAGCGCAGTTGGTGAAGGAAGCACGGTGACGAGCACCGATGCCATGACGGGGGAAGTGATGCAGGCATCGGTTGCGGAGACTACATAATTGGTGGTAGTAGAAGGAAAAACTGTGATGGTATCTCCATGACCGCCTCCATTGTTCCAGGAATAATCATAAGGGCCACCCAGTCCGCCCAAAGCTTGTGCATGAAGAACTACCGTTTCATCGCGGCAAACGGATACCGGGTCTCCGGCAGTCAGCTGGATGGGAGGAAAAGTATGAATGGCAATTGAATTCGATACGGCAGTTGTTGTTGTTAAACAGGTTTCATCTGAAATCATGATGAGCCTGATGATGTCTCCGCCAGATAAATTGGAAGAAGTGAATACAGGGTTGTTGACGCCATTGCTAATTCCATTCACCTGCCATTGGTAAGCAGGATTGCTTCCGCCATGAATAATGTTTGAATTGAAAATAGCCATAGCGCCGGGACAAATCGTATCATTGGGTGTAACAAGAATAGAAACTGATGGCGTTGAAAGCGATGTGACCGTAATGATTACAGCATTCGAACCCACAGTTGATGGAACAGCACAAATTTCATTTGAAGTCAGTGTGACATCAACAACAGCGGCATTCGTTGGATTGGTTATAGTAAAAACAGAAGCGTTGGGTCCGGTAAGAATTCCATTTACATGCCATTGATAAACCGGTGAAGTTCCCTCATGAGCCACAACAGAAGTAAACTGAATGCTGTCGCCGGAACAAATGGTGTCGTTGGGAACAGCCTGTATGCTTACAGTTGGTGTCACAGACGGATCAATAAAAAGTTGGATGGAATCGGATGCGCTGGCAGGATTCACGCACGACAGATCGGAAGTCATCGTTACCTGAATGACATCTCCGTTTGTCAATGAAGAAAATGAAATTGTATCTGAAAAAGCACCAGCAATTGGTGTTCCGTTTACAAACCATTGATACAACGGAACGGAACCTCCATGAACAGGAATTGCTGTCGACAGAATAGGTGTTCCCGCACAAATGCTGTCGGATGGATTGATGATTAACGAAACGGATGGAGTGGCATTTGGTATCACGCTGATAACCGACCACGATGAAGCGGAAGCTGGAGATGCACAGGAAAATGCTGATACCATCGTTACACTTACTGAATCCATGGTATTCAAAGAGGAAGATGAAAAAGAATTTCCATTACCGGAAGCGATGCCATTCACATACCATGTGTAAGAAGGAGGACTGCCGCCATTAACGGGAACGGGAGTGAATTGTGTGTTGGTTCCGGAACATATCGTATCATTCGGAAAAACCTGGATACTGACCGAAGGAATCGCACTTGAAATAACATTGGCAAGAACAGTATCTGAAACGATGGCTGTTGTTGCGCAACCGGAATTAGAGGTCATGATCACCTTTACGATATCACCATTCACAAGAGTGGAAACTGAAAATGTATCGCTGTTTGTTCCTATGTTCATTCCGTTTATTTGCCATTGATAGGATGGAGTGGTTCCGCCTGATACAGGATTCGCAGTGAATACAATCGTATTGCCTGAGCAAAACGGAGCGGTTGTATTTGACGTGATGCTGACAGTTGGTGTCACGCTTGCATTCACAGGCACAATGACCTGGGCATTCGCTGTTGCTGCACTTAGGCATTGCAGATTTGAAGTCATGACCACGCTCACAACAGAAGGGGTGTTCAAAATCACTGAGAACGTATCGCTGTTGGTTCCGGCATTTACGCCATTCACCTGCCATTGATAGGATGGAGATGTTCCGCCGTTCACAGGAACCGCAGTGAATAAAACGGAAGTCCCGGCACAGGCCGCTCCGGCTGGCGCAGCACTTAACGCAACAGAAGGATTTACAAAATTATTGATCGTCACATTTTGCTGAGAAGAGAAAAGACAGGCTCCGCTTGCATAATTGAGTGTGACAGGGAAAGTTCCCTGCAACGGGTACTGGACAACGGTAAGCGGAGTATCGTTGACAACAGGGTTACCCGAACCTGGAATTTGCCAGTCGTAATTTGCAGCAGCACCGGCACCAAGCCCCGTGATGGAAACATTTTGTCCCGCACAGGCAGGGTTCGGGCTGATCGTGAAACCCGGGTTGTTGTTTGGAATGACGAAAACGGTTGCTGTGTCTATCGTCGCTTGTCCGCAGGCATCGGTAACCCTGATCTGATAATCCGTTGTTACAGCAGGTGAAACAAAAATGGTATCGTTGTTCGATCCGGATGGTGTCCATGAATAAGTGAAAGGAGCTACACCGTATTGCGAAGTCACCACCAGGTTAGCGCTGTCACCTTCACAAATCTGCTGGTTGGGACTGAGGGATGCGATCTGCACTGTTTGTCCCATGATGATGACCGACCATGCTGATGCAGCCGCAATACAGGCGGAATTGCATCCGGCTGTTGCATCGTTATTGCACCGGTAAAAATTCATATTGAAATTCATGATGTATGGAAGGCATTGAGGTGTAGAAAGACAGGGAAGAAAATCAAAAAACATGGACACATTGCTTAGCGTGCAGATTCCTGAACCTGCCACGTTACAGGAATGTACTCCTGCTGCCGGGCTCCTGCAGCTTCCGTAATCAATGCTGACGCCGCCGTCGGGCCACATGCACAATCCCTGGGCGAGGTATTGAAAATCAAATTTGATATCGGTGATCGTGCAGTTTGCCGGTGTGTTAAAGAAAAGTGGGTACGAGCATCCGCTTGTCCAGCAAGTTGCATTGTACTGTGAACCTGTGATGGATGCCTGTCCAAGATTGCCTGAAGTAGCCACCATGGGATCAATGACAACGGGATAAATGGTGCCCGGATCATTGAGCCAGCTCACCGGGATGTAGGTCAGCAACTGATCCTTTTGTATTTCGCTTCCCGCCCTGATGGTATGCCTTTGTTCTGCACCATCGAATGCCACGCACGGATAGATGCGGAAGTATTCATTGGACTGATCGGTTACTGCTATTTCTCCGAGGAGTTTTCCGAAATCATCTTTGTTTGTTTCATCGGGATTAAAAGCCAGGCCCGGCGGCAACATCATCTCTTGTTTCATGACCAGCCAGTTGCCGCGAAGCTGGAGTCGGTTCCTGATGATAAAATTTGTTTTCAGTTTTCCTTCCATCACAATCATTTCAAGATCAATTCCGGGATAGAAGTCTTTGATGAGTACGCCGTCATCGCCGGCTGAATAATGGCTCCAGTCGGGTGTTCCGAGAGATGTGACGGATCCGCTTTGATCCTGTTCAAAAAGTTCAGGGTTTTTATTGAAACGAAATTCATTTCCCATGCAGGTGATGGAAGAGTATTTCCCGGGAAGGTTGATGACAACCGGTGAAGACTGGTTGCGTGCTTCAAATATTCCGGCAGTACCGGGCTGCAAACGGTAATTGATTTCCTTCCAGAACCCGGATGAATCTTTGTAATTGATTGCGCCATACGATTGCTGTTTATAAAACATTTTTCCATGGCTTTTCTTATCAATGAAATACCTGTTGGTTGCGTCACGGTGATCAAGCAATTCCATGCAATCTTCACAGGGAGGATGGTACGGAAGGATTCCATACTCAGGATGTTTTTGAAGTGCTGCTGGAGTCAACGAATCAACCCATGCATCACGGTTTTGTTTCCGTGATGTGAATGAAACGAAATTGTATTGATCTTCATACGGAATTCCTCCGGCAAAAAGAGCAGAAGCGATGACGGAGAAAAAAAGAATGAATAAATTTTTTTTCATGGCAAGGAAACCCGAACAGGCTCCCATGCAAATTTACCTTAAAGGCGGACACCGGGCAAGCGTAATTTGAATACCGGAATGTTGAATTGATGTCAAATTCATTTGAAGCCCTAATTTCATATTCTCAAAACTGCAAAATAAAATTGCCTAGTGGTGGAAGGAATTACCCAATAACAAAAAGGCCATCACTATACAAAGATGAACTCACTGGCTTAAAAAAGTTCTGGTCTTTGCAATGTCTTCAAATAAAATTCTGTCTTCAGCAACAAACTTTACCTGTTTGCGATATTGTTTCATGAAACTTTCAATCGCAGGAGAACTTTTTGCAGGCCTTCTGAAATCAAGTGCCTGTGCGGCTGTCATCAGTTCAATTGACAAAATGGTTTCCAGGTTTTTAACCACGCGGAAAACTTTTGTTGCTGCATTGGCGCCCATGCTCACATGATCTTCCTGCCCGTTGGATGAAACAATGCTGTCGACGGAAGCCGGCGAACAAAGCTGTTTGTTCTGGCTTGCTACGGATGCGGCTGTGTACTGAGGAATCATAAACCCACTGTTGAGGCCGGGTTTGGAAACAAGAAACGGAGGCAACCCTCTCTGTCCGGAAATGAGCTGGTAGGTTCTTCGCTCAGAAATACTTCCCAACTCACTCAAAGCAATCGCAAGGAAATCCAGTGCAAGGGCGAGAGGTTGTCCGTGAAAATTTCCTCCGCTGAGAATGATGTTTTCTTTCGGGAAGATCGTCGGGTTATCCGTAACAGAATTAATTTCCGTTTCAAAAATCATTGCAGCATAGCGAATGGCATCGTACGAAGCGCCGTGAACCTGCGGTATGCAACGGAATGAATACGGATCCTGCACATGTTCTTTTTTCCGGCTGATGATTTTACTTCCTTTCAATATTCCCCGGATGTGTTCGGCTACCTGCACCTGGCCGTCATGTTTCCGGATACCATGCAACAGGTGATTGAAAGGTTCGATTCTTCCGTCGAAAGCATCAATGGATATGGCAGAAATAAAATCCGCCAGCCGCGACAGGCGGAAACTTTCCAGTACACACCACGTTCCGTATGCACTCATGAATTGCGTACCGTTGAGCAAAGCAAGGCCTTCTTTTGATTGCAGGTGGAGTGGGTCCCATCCAAGTTTCTTCAATACATTTTTTGCAGATTGCTTTTTTCCCTGGTACAAAACTTCTCCTTCACCAATGAGTGGAAGCGAAAGATGGGCGAGGGGAGACAAATCACCGGAAGCACCAAGAGAACCCTGCTGGTACACCACGGGTAAAATATCGTTGTTGTAAAAAGCGATGAGACGTTCAACGGTACTGACGGCCACTCCTGAATGACCATAGCTTAATCCCTGGATCTTCAGCAGCAACATCAACCTTACAAGTTCGCGTGGAACTTCTTCTCCTGTTCCGCAGGCATGGCTCATGACCAGGTTATGCTGAAGTTTTTCAAGATCATTTTTGGAAACCGTCTGGTTGTACAGGGCGCCGAATCCGGTATTGATCCCGTAGATCTGTTCTTTGCTTTCTTTTATTTTTTTGTCAAGATAGTTTCGGCAGTTGCTGATTTTTTTTCTTGCCTGAACAGAAAGAGAAAGTTTTTTCCCCCCGGAAAGAATGGATTCGATCACTTCGAAAGTCAGCGGTGCTGCGGAAATGGAATGTGTTGCCATAAGTTATTTTAATAGGTGAAGCAATTCATCCATGGTCACTTTGCTTTGTTCACCGGTTCCCATGGTACGCACCGTGATTTCCCCGGATTTTATTTCTTCGGAACCAATCAGCGCAACGTACGGGATTTTTTTTGCATCGGCATACGCCATTTGCTTTTTCATTTTCACTGCATCAGGAAATAACTCGGCGTTGATGCCATCGTCCCTGAGGTGCCTGACTAATTTCAAACAGTGATTTGCTTCCGCTTCTCCGAAATTCACAAATAAAATTTTTGTTGATACGCTGCTGAAATCAGGAAAGCCGTTGATCTCTTCCAGCACATCATAAATCCGGTCGGCGCCAAATGAAATTCCGACACCGCTCACATTTGGTAAGCCGAAAATTCCTGTGAGGTCATCGTAACGTCCGCCGCCGCAGATGCTGCTGGTGAAGGTTGAACGTTTGTCGTTTACTTTTACTTCGATGATGGCGCCCGTGTAGTAATTCAATCCCCGAGCCAGGGAAAGATCAAGTTCCAGGTTTTGAATTTTGAGTTCCGGGTTCAAAGCAAAAATCGTTTCAATTTCTTCGATTCCTTTTTTACCGGTTTCAGAAGATGAAAGATGGTTTTTCAAAATCCCCAGCATCTCCTTGTGATCTCCTTTCACTTTCAAAACTTCTTCAATCCAACCGATAGAAGCAGACGAAAACCCTTTCCCGGCTAATTCTTCTTTTACTTTTTCAATTCCGATTTTATCCAGTTTATCAATGGCAACAGTGAGATCGATGATCTTGTCTTTTGCCCCGGCAACTTCTGCAAGACCAGCGAGGATTTTCCTGTTGTTGATTTTGATGGTGACGTCAATCTGCAGTTGTGAAAAAACATCATCGATAATCTGTATCAACTCCAGTTCATTCAGCAGTGAATCACTACCAATCACATCCACATCACATTGGTAAAATTCGCGGTACCTTCCTTTCTGCGGGCGATCGGCTCTCCACACCGGCTGAATCTGAAATCTCTTGAATGGAAAAGTTATTTCATTCTGGTGTTGTACGACATATCGCGCAAACGGAACGGTGAGGTCGTATCGTAATCCTTTCTCCGCAATATCGGAAATCCGAAATCCAAAATCCGAAATTTTTTCATCAGCATGTTTCTCTTTTATTCCCCCGAATGGGTCACCGGAATTAATGATTCTGAAAAGTAGTTTATCTCCTTCTTCACCGTATTTGCCTTCGAGCGTGGAAAGATTTTCCATCGAAGGCGTTTCGATCTGCTGAAAACCATAACGCTGAAAAACATTTCTGACCGTGTCAAAAATAAAATTTCTCCTCACCATTTCACCGGGAGAAAAATCACGCGTGCCTTTGGGTATGGATGGTTTCATAAATGATTGAATATTGAATATTGAAAATTACAATCTGTATCTGCTTACCATTCAATCTTCGATTTTCAATGAATAAATTACCTGACGAGATGTCTGTACTTTATCCTGTGCGGAGTCACATCACCGAGCCGTAGTTTTTTATTTTCTTCGTATTCGCTGAAATTGCCGTCAAAGAAATACACCTGTGAGTCGCCTTCGAAAGCAAGGATGTGAGTCGCGATGCGATCGAGGAACCAGCGGTCGTGGGAAATGACCACAGCGCAGCCGGCAAAATTTTCCAGCGCTTCTTCCAGCGCACGAAGGGTGTTTACATCAATGTCGTTGGTCGGCTCATCCAGCAGCAGCACATTCGCTCCCTGTTTCAGGGTGATGGCAAGATGGGCGCGGTTTCTCTCTCCGCCTGAAAGGACTTCCAGTTTTTTACTCTGATCAGTACCGTTGAAATTAAATTTTGAAACGTAGGCACGGGAGTTAATCGGTCTTCCGTTTACCATCATCGTATCCGTTCCGCCGGAAATAATTTCATACACCGTTTTCCCGGGAACCAGGTCATCGTGTGTCTGGTCGACGTACCCTATTTTTACAGTATCCCCGACCTTGAATTCTCCGCTGTCAGGTTTTTCAAGTCCCATGATCATTTTGAAAAGAGTTGTCTTCCCTGCACCGTTCGGGCCGATCACTCCGACGATTCCTGCAGGAGGCAAAGAGAAACTGAGGTTTTCAAAAAGTAATTTGTCACCATAAGCTTTCGAAATGTTGTTGGCTTCAATCACCACACCTCCCAGTCTTGGTCCTGGGGGAATGAAGAGTTCGAGTTTATCCTCACGTTCTTTCACATCTTCACTCATCATTTTATCATAAGCAGAAATACGTGCTTTTGATTTTGCATGGCGGCCTTTCGGGCTCATGCGAACCCATTCCAACTCGCGTTGCAACGTTTTCTGACGTTTGCTCTCTGTTTTTTCTTCCTGTGAAAGGCGATTTGATTTTTGTTCGAGCCACGAAGAATAATTTCCTTTCCATGGAATTCCTTCGCCACGGTCAAGTTCAAGGATCCAACCGGCGACATTGTCGAGGAAGTAACGATCGTGTGTCACTGCGATCACCGTTCCGCTGTATTGCTGCAAATGTTGTTCAAGCCACAACACCGATTCGGCATCGAGGTGATTGGTGGGCTCATCAAGCAACAGAATATCCGGCTCCTGCAACAGCAGCCTGCACAAAGCCAGTCGTCTTTTTTCTCCACCGGAAAGGTTGGCCACTATGGCATCACCTTCCGGACAACGGAGTGCATCCATGGCAATGTCGAGTTTGGTATCGAGTTCCCAGCCATGATGCGCTTCAATTTCATCCTGCACTTTACCCTGCCGCTCGATGAGTTTATTCATCTCCTCATCGCTCATCGGTTCTCCGAACTTGTTATTGATCTCTTCGTATTCTTTCAACAGGTTCACCACGTTCTGGCAACCTTCCATCACAATTTCTTTTGCAGTTTTCGCCGGATCGAGGTCAGGTTCCTGCGATAAATATCCAACCGAATAACCCGGGGAAAAAACGACTTCACCGTTGAATGATTTTTCAATTCCTGCGATGATTTTGAGGAGCGTAGACTTTCCAGCGCCATTGAGACCGAGAATACCAATTTTCGCCCCGTAGTAGAAGGAAAGGTAGATGTCTTTCAATACCTGTTTTTGAGGAGGGTAGATCTTGCTCACGCCCACCATGCTGAAAATTATTTTTTTATCGTCTGCCATTTTACTGTTTTCTTTTTGAGTTTGCCTGCAAAAGTAAGGATGCCATCAGCCGGAAATCGTCAACCGGTTCCATATTCATTTTGCGGATGCGAATGTCGTTAAAAATGTTCAATTAGTCAGCATAGAATCAATGATTTTGCTGCGTTGAAAACTTTTCCTGAACGCAACAAAAGAGGCCGGTTTTAAGTATCACTTTTGAATCATTAAAACATTCCGGAATTCAAACCATTCGCTCATGAAACGAATCATCACTTTATTGTTTTCAGTCACTATTTTTTCTGCATGGACTTTCGCTCAACCGGCTTCCAAATTTAATTTTTCATTGGCACTGAAACTGAAAAATGAAAATATTCAGAACAGTGAAATAGCGGTTTTTGTACAGGGAGATGTGAATGCGATCAGGGAAAAGACTGCAGAACTTGGCGGAGTGTTTAAATATTCAGCCGGCAACATTGCCGCCATCCGTTTGCCGCTGAATAAAGTAAAATCATTGTCGAACCTGGCATCGGTTACGAGAATTGAAAATTACGATCTGAAATTGCAGCCGATGAACGACCAGGTGATCATTCATAATCATGCATGGGAAGTGCAGCAGGGATTCAACCTGCCGCAGGGATATGACGGTAGCCATGTGGTCATAGGAATCATCGATGAAGGTATTGATTTCACTCATCCTGATTTCAGGAATGCCAACGGAACAACGCGTATTAAATATGTATGGGACCAGACGTACGGCCCGACGGCCATGTCGCCGCAGCCATACGGTTATGGAAGAGAGTGGAAGGGAAGTCAGATTGATACTACCGTGATGCATCATGATGGGTCATCCAGTCATGGTTCGCATGTGGCGGGGATTGCAGCCGGCAACGGTTTAGCCCTGAACAACTACAAAGGAATTGCACCGAATGCCGACATCATTGTGGTGAAGATGAACCTGAATGTTCCGGATAACAACTTCCTGACTTCACTGGTGGATGCTGTCAGGTATGTTTTTGAAAAAGCAGATTCACTGAATGAGCCGGCTTCCATCAACGTAAGCCTTGGAACTTATTTCGGATCTCACGATGGAAGGGATATCCAGACGATCATGATTGATACGTTGATCTCCGGTCATGCCGGAAGGTCGCTAACTTGTGCAGCAGGCAATGCCGGAAGTGCACCGATACACATCGGGTACAACGTGACCAGTGATACCTCTTTCACCTGGCTGATTGCACCGTATTCTCCATCAACGAACAACCAGGTTTATGTGGAGTTGTGGGGCGACAGTGCCAACTTTACAAATGTTCAGTTTGCTATGGGAATTGACCGCGTTCAGCCTGCAATCACTTCGCTTGCCGGAATTCCTTTCAGTACGATACAAACGAATCTTGGAATTCAGAATACCTATACGCTTTATTCAGGATCGAACAGGCTTGGCATTGTTGAAACTCAGGGTGAATATCTTCACGGCGCATACACGATGGCTTTCCTCATCACGCCTGATTCAGCAACATCGGTTTATCGCTGGAGACTGATGACGAAGGGAAGCGGCCATCTCGACGGATGGAGTTTAGATATGGTTGCCGATAACCTTCCTGATTCTTCGGTATATCCTTCCATCGTCCATTACAAAAGGCCTGACCTGGATCAGAACATTGCAAGCAGTTTCACCTGCAGCGACAAGGTGATTACGGTGGGCAGTTACGTGAACCGGAACAGTTATTCGAATTCCATTTTTGCGCAAACCATCGATACCACCCTCGTGCCGGGCAAGCTGTCTGCATTTTCAAGTCATGGCCCTACTCGTGATGGAAGAATAAAACCCCGCCCTTGCTGCGGTGGAACCTTTGAAAGTAGCCGCCGGGAAAAAACATTTCAGGAGCAGCGGCACGTCCATGTCATCGCCCGTAGTTGCCGGAATTGCGGCGTTGTATCTTCAACGGTATCCGAATGCAACGTATGCCGATGTGAAGAATGCAATTCTTGCCTGTGCCGACCAGGATGCATTTACTGGTTCTTCTTTGCCTGATAATTCCTGGGGACATGGAAAAGTGAATGCGTATGCCGTCATCCACGGATGTTTGATTGGCATTGATGAAGTGGAAGGATTATCTGTTGAGTTAACGAATTACCCGAATCCATTCAGTGAGTTCACGACAATCCGTTACAACCTTTCTGCTCTGGCTGACCATCAAAAAGCGGAGCTGAAGATCACGGATCTGCTGGGTAAGGAAGTGATGAAATCCCCGTTGCTGGCTGCCTCCGGCGAGATTGCATTTTCCAAAAACAAACTCGTTCAGGGAATTTATTTTTATTCCATCGTAGTTGACGGGAAACTACTCAAAACAAATAAGCTGGTTGTTTTATAAATTCATTCTTCCCGGTTTGTTTTTTTAGAATAATTTAGCGGCAGAAATTTCACATTGTCTTCCGCCGTGATCCGAGAAGTTAAAAAATATTTTTCATTAGTCACCTTTTCGCATACCATCTTTGCGTTGCCCTTTGCGGTGATTGGATTTTTTCTTGGCATCAGGCAAATACAGTTTCAATGGGATTTACTTTTGTTTGTGAAAGTGATTCTCTGCATGGTGTTCGCGCGAACGTCAGCCATGGCTTTTAACCGGTATGCCGACCGGTTTATTGATCACCTGAATGAGCGCACTCAGAAAAGGGAAATTCCGTCCGGAACGATTTCTTCAAAAGCGGCCCTTGGCCTGGTGATTCTGAGTTCTGTGATGTTTATGCTGATCGCTTATACCATCAACCGGTTGTGTTTTTATTTGTCGCCGGTTGCCTTGCTCGTCATACTCGGTTATTCCTACACCAAACGGTTTACGTGGCTTTGTCATGTGATTCTTGGCATCGGCCTTTCGCTTGCACCGATAGGAGCATACCTGGCCGTGACGGGTAAATTTGATATGCTGCCATTGTATTTTTCGTTTGCTGTGATTTGCTGGGTGAGTGGGTTCGACATCATTTATTCGTTGCAGGATGAGGAATTCGATAAGAGCAACCGGCTGCATTCCATCCCTTCTTTCCTCGGCAAATCAAAAGCATTGCAACTCTCATCCATCCTCCATACAGGTTCTGCTGTATTCATTGTTATAGCCGGAACTTCTGCCGGCTTCGGCATTGTTTACTGGATGGGTGCTGTTCTTTTTACTTCACTGCTGGTTTACCAGCATACACTGGTAAAAGCGAATGACCTCAGCAAAGTGAACCGCGCTTTTTTTACCACGAATGGAATGGCAAGCATCCTGTTTGCCTGTTTTGTGGTTGCAGAATTGTTCCTGAACAGGCCATAAAAAAAAGTTCCTCCGAAAAACAGAGGAACTTTTTTATAAACAGGAAAAGCAAATTATTTTTTTGATTTTTCTTTCGGAGTGCTGGTGGTTGACGTCATGGATTTTGACATTTCATCATAAGCAGTCATCGTTTTGTCGTAGGATTCTTTTGCTGTGTTGTAAGCAGTATTCCAGCCGTCCACTTTTTGCTGAGCATCGGTCATTTTGGTTTTCCAGTCAGCAAGTCCTTTCACTGCATCTTCAGAAGAGACTTCGCCTTTCACCACTTTGCCCTGCCACTCAGTGTAAGCTTTTGTATTCGCATCCCATGAAGTCCTGAATGTATTCCAGTCGTTCATCATGGTTTCGAAGTTTGCAGAATTTGTATTGGCAGTGGTACTCATCTCCTGCATTTTTGTTTTCATCGCTGCATCTTTCGAAGTTGACATGGTGTTCATCATCTCCGTTTGTTTAGCGGCAAATTCTTTTGCATGCTGAGCAGACTCAGTTAACTGCTTGCTCCAGTTAGAAGCTTTTTCGCCTAAGGCCGACCAGTCGGTACCAAACTGGTTGATGTCAGCGATGGTTTTTTCATCCACTTTTTTGTTGCAGGCGGCCAATGTCATGGCACCGGCTACGACAAGCGCTAAGATTACTTTCGTTTTCATTGTGTTGGTTTTTGGTTTAGAATGATTTTTAGTTGGAATAACGAGCCAAAATTAGAATGAATGCTTTCCCGGATGATCAACCCGTCAATATGTTATTGACAATCGCTGGTTCATTTCTCTTTCAGGTCGGGAAAAATGTTGCGGATGTAATTGAGGGTTCCTGAGGATGCTGCATTCGGGAAAACGCCCTGGCTGGCCACTTTTACGTCTTCAATCGAATAAAAGGCGTTCGGGTTGGTGTCATGAATCAATCTTCTTACATATTCGAGGTCTCTTCTCTTGATGATGGTGAAAATAATTTTGACCGGTCCTTTGGCACCATGCCCGTCCATGATCGTCACCCCGAAATTCGCCCGCTGAAGCATATCAATCAACGGTTGTGCGTCCTGGTTGATGATGATGCGGAGCACCTGCATGCCGATGGCCAGTCTTTTTTCAACAAACAGTCCGACGTATGTACCCATGGCAAAGCCACCGGCGAAAGCGATGAAGCAAAGCGGGTTCTCGAGATGCTGCATGATCTGCCGCATCGAAATAAGCCAGATGGAGACTTCAAAGAAACCCAGTATCGGAACGACATTCCGCATTCCTTTCGAGATGAAAACATTTCTTAAGGTTCCAAGAGTAACGTCACTCATCCGTGCGATGAAAATCAGGAGAGGAAGAATAACCCATCGGAAGATTTCCGAGTCAAGAAAGTTTGCGGAGGCTGTCATGGTGTGTTTTTCATTAATTTGTTTACAAGTTGCGGAACTCCTGTCCCGGCTTTTTTACGGACGATGGTGAATTCACCCGGTACATAAGTTGGTGCGTTCGGATCAACCAGGTATTTTTCGGAATCATGCTTTGTGTAATCGATCAGTCCTGCCGCAGGATATACCTGTAACGAAGTTCCGATCACAATGAAGATGTCGGCAGCGGAAATCAAATGTGCTGCAGTTTCAAGTTCAGGAACCATTTCTCCAAACCAGACAATGTGCGGCCGGAGCTGGGATCCGCATGCGCATTTTTCCCCTTCATTCAATTCCCATCCTTTGATGTCATAGATGAGCGAAGGGTCAACGCTGCTTCTCGCTTTCCTGATTTCCCCGTGCAGGTGGAGGACTTTTTTTGAGCCGGCACGTTCGTGAAGATCGTCTACATTTTGAGTGATGACCTGCACAGCAAATTTTTTTTCCAGTGCCACCAGCGCCAGGTGTGCCTCGTTGGGGACGGCTTCCAGCACCTGTTTCCTGCGGAGGTTGTAAAAATCAAGCACCAGCTTCCTGTTGCGCTGCCAGGCTTGCGGCGTGGCGACATCTTCGACTTTGTAGTTTTCCCACAAACCATCGCTGTCGCGGAATGTTTTCAGTCCGCTTTCGGCGCTGATTCCTGAACCGGTAAAGACAACTACTTTTTTCATTTCTTATTTCTGCAAGGTAAAGTTCAGGGAAAAAAAAGGGGATGATCGAAAAGAGAGGTAAAATTATCAACAGGGTGAATGGAAGATTTTTTTTTCAATACCAATAAAAAAACAGGATTACTGAATGATCCAGTTGCCTGTGAATTTAAACCCATTCAAAAAATCTTTGATGTTCATCCGGTTCCTGCCGGCTACCTGCAACTCATCAATGAAAACACATCCGTCTTTCACAAAAAATTTCAGGTATGATTTGTTATCGGATTCAATGATTCCCGGTTTGTTTTCATGCCGCGCAATTTCTGTATGCACCTTGAAAATTTTTGCGACCAGCGAAAACCCGTTGTCATTGTAGATCTCTGTAAAGGCCGCGGGGTACGGGCACAAGCCCCTCACGAGGTTGGCCACTTCTGTTGTTGATTTATGAAGGTCGATTTTGGTGTTGGTCTTGTTCAGTTTAGGAGCCGGCTTCAACTCACCCTCAACCGCTACGTTTTCCTGTTCAGTGAGTTTGTAATTTTTTTTCGAAATGGCTTTCACCGTTTTCAGGACAAGCGCCGCGCCGGTTTTCATCAGCCTATCGTGCAGTTCTCCGGCTGTTTCGGTTTCTTCAATGGCGACTTTTTCATGGAGGATAATCCTGCCGGTATCAATTTCATGCTGGAGAAAAAAGGTGGTGACACCTGTTTCTTTTTCTCCGTTGATGATGGCCCAGTTGATAGGAGCAGCGCCCCTGTATTGAGGAAGGAGCGAAGCGTGCAGGTTGAAGGTTCCGTGTTTCGGCATGTTCCACACCACTTCCGGCATCATCCTGAATGCCACCACCACCTGGAGATCAGCATGGATACTCCTCAGTTCACGGATGAAATGTTCATCTTTCAGGTTGACAGGCTGAAGAACTTTTATTCCGTTTTCAACAGCGTAATCCTTCACGGGCGAGGTGATGATCTTTTGTCCGCGGCCAGCCGGTTTATCCGGAACCGTTACCACTGCTGCAATGTGGAACCCGTTCTTCACCAGGATGTCCAGGGAAGGAATGGCAAATTCAGGTGTGCCGTAAAAAATAATATTCAATGAAGCGGCCATTTACACGGTAGAAATAATGTTGTCAATATAAATAAAATCTTTGCTGACAAATATACCGTTGTAATTATTTATACAACACCGGCATTGTGGATTCAAATGTTAATTTTATTCCAGCGGCCGCTGCGTAAATAAAGATAACAGACCGCGCCGGTGAAAATCCAGTAGATGGCCTCTGCAAGCCATGCTGTTTCAAGCGATCCGTGGAAAGTAAATACAGCCGCATAAATATAGGCCATGTATATAATGATGGCGGCGATTTCAATGAGAAGTGCTGTTCGGGTGGCGCCGGTTCCGCTCACCGAAAAAATGCAGATGATGGCCACTGAGAAAAAGATCATGGCAAGGTTCACGGTCCGCAATACGCCCAGGCTGTCGTCGATCAGTTGCCTGTCTTTTGTAAAAAGTCCTAATAATTCCCTTGGAAAAAGCAGGTTGATGGCAATCATGAAAAGAGTTACCAGCACGGCGATGCCGAGAATTTTATTCAGCAGTGGAATCACCTCGCTGTTTTTTTTCTGCCCGATCAGGTTGCTCACCATGCTGTTGGCTGCCACTGAAAATCCCCAGATGGGAGTCATGCTCACCATGTAAGCAGCGCGTCCGAGGTTGGAAATAGCCAACGCATGCTGTCCCATTTTTTCAATGAACACAAAAAAGATGAACCAGGCTCCCATCGATATCAGGTTTTGCAAAACGAGCGGCGCTGAGAGTGTGAGGATTTTTCTTACTTCACTGAAATCAAATTTCGAAAAACGGAAAAGCTGAAATTTCCGGATGTCTTTTTTTGCTGCCGTGTAAACAAAAAGATAAATGAGTGCGATCCACTCGGAAATACTGGACGCAAGGCCTGCGCCGGCAATACCCATTTCAGGAAAACCATGCTTGCCGAAAATAAGCAACCACCCGAGAACGATATTGATGATGGCCATGATGGCGGAGTAGATTCCGTACACTTTCGGAACCGCTATGCCGACATAGAAGGAGCGAAAGACGGTGCCGCACATCAAAGCCACCAATCCGTAAGCCCGGTACTTCAGAAACAGGCTGACTGCATTTCTTGTGGTGTCATCGCTGATGATTATTTTGAGTAATGCAGGGGAGAGGATTTCAACAAACGCGAAAAGAAAGATTCCAAGCGAAACCAGTATCAGGAAGCTATGATCAAAAATTTCACCGATGGCGTTTTCGTTTTTTTCTCCGGCTCTTCTTGCAATCAGAATTTGTGCACCGACTCCAATCGCCACACCGATCATGGCAAGCACGAAATAAAAAATTCCTCCGAGTCCTGCAGCGCCCAGTTCGGTTTCGCCGACACGCCCGAGAAAAATCGTATCGGTCACATTCAGAATCGTGATGGAAATACTTCCCAGCACCACCGGGTAAGCGATGCGGAGAATGTCTTTATAGGATGCCTGTACCTGCATGAAGATTCGTCTTATTCAAAGTTCTGAATTCGGATTTTTTTTTTGATCTCATTCAACAAAAAGGACGAGTCCTTTCAGGTATTCGCCTTCCGGGTGGTAGATGCTCACCGGGTGATCAGGAGGCTGAGTGAGTTGATGCAGGATCCTGACATTCCGTTTGGCCTGCAACGCGGCCATGAAGACAATTTTCCGGAACAGGTTTTTATCGATGACCTGCGAACAGGAGAACGTAAAAAGAATTCCGTTTTTATTGATTCTCTTCATCGCTTCGTAATTCAGGTTCCGGTAACCAATGGTGGCTTTATCAACGGAGCTGAGGTGCTTGGCAAATGCAGGCGGATCCAGCACCATCACATCATAAACTGTTTCAGATTTTTTAAGAAAACCAAAAACATCTTCCGCATAAAACGCATGACTGACATTGGTAAAATTCAAGGCAACATTTTTCTCCGCCAACTCAGCAGCTTTTTTGGAACTGTCGACCGAATGAACCAACTCCGCACCGGCTTTCAGTGAATACAAACTGAAACCGCCGGAATAAGCGAATGTATTGAGAACTTTTTTTCCGGATGAATATGTTCCGAGCAACTTCCGGTTCTCTCTCTGGTCGATGAAGAAACCGGTTTTTTGTCCCGACTCGATGTCAACAAAAAAACGGATACCGTTTTCTGTTACCTCAATATTTTTTTCGCTGCCAAACAGGAAGCTGTTTTCTGCTATCGTATTTTCCTGCTTACTCATCGACTCGGCACTTTTATCGTAAACCGCCGTCAGCCGGTTACGATAAATTTCTTTCAATGCATCGACCAGGAAATTTTTAACACGGTGCATGCCCAGCGTGTGCGTTTGTATGACAGCGGTAGTATCGTAGATGTCGATGATGAGTCCGGGCAAACCGTCGCCTTCGGCATGAACGAGACGATACACGTTGGTTCCCGGATCATCCGTAAAACCCAATTGCTTTCGGAGGAGATATGCTTTTTCAATTTTCTCTTTCCAGAATTCATAATCAGCAGCAGTCTGTGAAAAAGAAAATATCCTCACCTTGATAGAGCCTTCATGATAGTGGCCGGTAGCGAGGTATTTCTGATCGAAGGAATGAATTTCCACGATATCACCTTCGCTGATGCCGGCATCTGTTTTTTCAACAGCTCCCGAAAAGAGCCATGGGTGCATATTCAGCAGCGACCTCTCTTTTCCTTTCTTCAGAATTATTTTTGAAAATGATTTTTGCATCCGTTAAAATTGTGAGTGCAAAGAAAAGATAAAAAAACAGAAGGAGTTTGAATTTTATAAATTCAATACGAAACGATACAACCGTTCAGCATCTTCGCCGGCATAGTCAACTCCAATCCTGGTGCCTGCTTTAATCGATGCCGGTTTTGTTACGATGCCTTTGTCTTCGATCCAGATTTCTTTTCCAAGGAGACTTTTTCCTGAATCCGAATAATGTATTCCAAGGGCGGTGGATAAGGTTCCGGGTCCGGCGGAAAGATTTTTTTTCGGCCCGTTCATCTGCCTCCTCTTCAGCATTTCATCGATCCCGTGAGTTGGCCGAATGGCGCGGATCAGCACGGCATGAGGAATGTCTTTTTTATTTGTCACCACGTTAACTAAAGAATGAATGCCGTAACACAAATACACATACGCTGTTCCACCTTCGCGATACATGATTTCCGTTCTTGTTGTTCTTCTCCCGCCGAAGGCATGTGAAGCACGATCGGTAATTCCTTCGTACGCTTCCGTTTCGGTAATGATTCCGCCGGTGAGTTTGCCATCAACACGGGTGAAAAGATATTTCCCCAATAATTCTTTTGCTATCAAGACGACATCGTCGCGGGTGTAAAATGAAATGGGGAGCTTCATGGCCAAAAATTATTTTCTCTCACTCATTCCATTCCAAAAGGTTTCCTTTCACATATTTTATTTTGTCGTTGTCGATGAGCCATTCCACCACTTTCATGGTTTTTTCTTCACCAGAATCTTTGATGTGAGGGAGAATTTCGTTCAGTGAAATTTTACCGGATGATAACACGGATTTAATCTGTCCCTGGAGATTGGAAAATTCAAGTTCGCTCAGCCCGAGCTTATTTCTTTGCAGGCAATAATCACAGCTCCCGCAGCGATGCGAAATGTCTTCACCAAAATAATTCAGCAGCATCATGCTTCTGCATTTTGTTTTGGAAGTGGCGTAATTCAGCATCGCTTTCATCCGCGTCACAAATCTTTTTTTTCGTTCGGCGAGGTTCTGCCGGTCGATGTGAAGATCACGCACATCCAGTCGTTCTTCCGTGAACACGATCTGCGGAAAATCTTTTGCCGGGAGATAACTGATCACATTCAGCTTGTCGAGTTGATGCAGTTGCTGAATGAATTCATCGCGCGTGAACCCGGCACGAACAGCGATTTCATTTTCATTGATGTTCACATAATCATCAAACAATCCGGAGTAAGAACGCAGGATCACTTTGATGAGATGATCGAACGCCACATTTTTTACCTGGAATTCATACAACCGGTTGTGATCGGTTTTGATATGAATTCTCGGATGCAGATCCACGGATTCAGTCGAGCTGATGAGTCCCTGCATTTCCAATACCTTGATGCAATTGAAGGCAACAGGAATACTTAAGTTATAGGTTTTGCAGAATGCTGCAATGTCAAAATCAAAACTGACTCCTTTGCCTGAACCCACCGGCAACTGGAAATAATTAGCCAGCGCCTGGTATGTTTTCCTGATCTCCGATACGTCAGGAAAATTTAGTTCCGTACGATGTTCGATTTCAGCTTTGTCACTTTTGTTATACAGCAAAACGGCATACGCTCTCGCTTCATCACGCCCGCCGCGACCGGCTTCCTGGTAGTAAGCTTCAAGGCTTTCCGGTAAATCGAGGTGAACCACAAAACGAACATTGCTTTTGTCGATGCCCATGCCGAAAGCATTGGT
Organism: Bacteroidota bacterium; assembly: GCA_026391945.1. Classification (GTDB taxonomy): domain Bacteria; phylum Bacteroidota; class Bacteroidia; order AKYH767-A; family 2013-40CM-41-45; genus JAPLDA01. The sequence goes on from JAPLDA010000095.1 coordinate 27,673, forward strand.
GGCGGCGATCACCCGTGTTTTACCTTTCATCCAGTCGTCCTGGATTTTACTTCGGAGCGACGATGCAAGTCCGGCGTGGTAATAGCCGGCGGAAATATTTTTTTTCAGAAGGAAGTCGGCGACCTCTTTTGTTTTCTTCCGGTTGCGCACGTACACGATGCCGGTTCCTTCTAGGTTGGAAATGATTTTCACCAGACGTTGTAATTTTCCTTCTTCATGGAGAACGATGTAGGAAAGGTTTTTCCGTTCAAAACTTTTTTGAAAAAAATTCTCCGACTTAAACTGAAGTTTTTCCTGGATGTCTTTTCGTACGTCTTCTGTTGCCGTTGCGGTAAGAGCAAGCACCGGAACATGGCCGAGAAGTTTCCTCGCTTCGGCAATCTGCAGGTACGAAGGCCTGAAATCATATCCCCATTGTGAAATGCAATGTGCTTCATCAATGGCCAGCAGGTTGACGTTCATCTTTGGCAACCGTTCAAGGAGTATTTCAGACGTCAATCGCTCAGGAGAGATGTAGAGAAATTTTTCTTTCCCGTAGATGCAGTTGTCGAATGCAATGTCAATTTCATTCCTGCTCATCCCGGAAATCACAGCGACAGCCGGAATTCCTTTTGACCGGAGATGTTCCACCTGGTCTTTCATCAATGCAATCAACGGCGAAACCACGATGCAGATTCCTTCTTTGGCAAGAGCAGGAACCTGGAAGCAAATGGATTTGCCGCCGCCGGTAGGCATCAGTGCCAGCGTGTCTTTTCCATCGAGGACTGACAGGATGATGTCTTCCTGCAGCGGACGGAAATCACTGTAGCCCCAGTATTTGGTGAGTATTTGGCGGATGACGGATTTCACTGACGGTGAAAATTAGTTTATTTGTTCTTTGAAAATAGTTAAGAACCGGATTGGCCAATGCAAAGTAAAGAAAAATGGTCAATCTTTTTAGGAAACAATCTTCAGGCATCGTCTCCATTAGAAACCGAACGAGACCATTTTTTTCAGTGACCCGTTGATTTGAAAAAGTACACCAGGATCCCTGAAATGACAGCCACCTGCCCGATCCAGAAATAAAACATCCGCATCGTCAGCCGGGCTTCCGACCGGGCGATGTCTTCCCTGGTAGCAAGAACATCTATTTTTCTGTCCAATTCTTTTTCCACGATGGGTGAAATGCCTGATTCTATTTTTTCAATTTCCTTCACAATTGTTTTGGCTTCCTTGTCGCCAAAACGTGTTTTCAATGCTTCAAATAATTCAAGAGTGTTTATCATGTTCGAAAAATTTTAACAAATATAATTCTTTTGTTTATGGAAGTCAACTCTCATATACTCCGTTAATAGCTTTTCCGGAGGAAAGGGACCTGTCAGCCGAAAAAAATTTGTTTCACGCAGAGACCGCAGGGGAGCAATTCGTTAAACATTTAATTTTTCAGCGACCTCATTAGAAACCGAAAGAGACCATTTTTTTCAGTGACCCGTTGATTTGAAAAAGTACACCAGGATCCCCGAGATGACAGCCACCTGCCCGATCCAGAAATAAAACATCCGCATCGTCAGGCGGGCTTCCGACTGGGCAATTCTTACTTCGAGGTGGACAATGTCTTCCTTTAAGAGTCCAATGTCATCCCTCGTAGCAAGCACATCTTTTTTTCTGTCCAATTCTTTTTCCACGATGGGTGAAATGCCTGATTCTATTTTCTCAATTTCCTTTACAATTGTTTTGGCTTCTTTGTCGCCAAAACGTGTTTTCAATGCTTCAAATAATTCAAGAGTGTTTATCATGTTCGAAAAATTTCAACAAATACAATTCTTTTGTTTATGGAAGTCAACTGTCATTTTCTCTGTCACCAATTATTTTTTCAGCGCGTAGGTTTTAGTTGCAATTTCTATCTTCGGCATGCTATCATGGAACGACGATGAAATAATTTTACATTTGCTCAATGGATAAAACAACAAGTCAATCCTGGTTTTTATTTATGATCATCGCCATCGGTCTCGTTCTTCGATTGGTATGGACAAGTGATATGGAGTGGAAGGATGATGAACAGTGGATGTACAACAAAGCTCATGAAGTGGCAGCGACACACCGCTTTCCTGCTGCGGGAATGCGGAGCGGCGGCGGCATTGTGAATCCGGGAATCAGCGTGGCCGCTTTTGCTGTGGTTGCTTCTTTTACGGATAGTCCTCTTTCGATGAACCGTGTGGTTCAATGGATGAATGTACTTGCAGTGATTGGTTTTTTATTTTTTGTATTAAAGAAAATCAATTATAAGGAAAGAGAGATTTGGTTACTGGGAATTGCACTTGCCGCGGTGAGTCCGCTGGCAGTTTTGTTCTCGAGAAAAATATGGGCGCAGGATCTGCTTCCTGTTCTTTCATTGATTATCATCTGGGCAAATGCTTCGAGGAACAAACGTTCCGGTTCGTTTATCTGGGGACTTGGCGGAGCATTGATCGGGCAGATACACATGAGCGGTTTCTTTTTTGCCGCCGGACTTTTTGTCTTCACCGTTTTGCATGATCATTACAACAAACTGAAATTTCACCGGATGTTCTGGATAGCAGGATCCATCATAGGAAGTATTCCGATCATTCCCTGGATTTCATTCATGATGAACAATCCGCAGGTTACGAAACAAAGTTTCTGGCACATCTTCCAGTTTAATTTTTACCTATGCTGGTTTTTGGATTCGCAGGGATTGAACATCATGTATTCGATGAGAAAGGAATTCTGGCAGTTCATCAAAGAGCCAATCGTATCCGGTGTTCCAACGTATCTCATGGCGCTCATTCATTTGTTTCTCGCGGCAGCGGGACTGGTGACGATTGTCGCACTGGTGAAGTTTTCAAAAAAGGGAATTCGGTTTCTGAAGGAGAAATCGCCGGCGGGAAAAATATTCCTCCACATCAGCCAGACACGTTTTTATCTTTTTTCTATTCTGCTTGGACTTGGAATTTTCATGACGCTCAGCGGCACGACGATCTATACGCATTATCTCATTTGTGCATTTCCGTTCTCCTATATTTTTCTTGCAAAGATTCTTGAACACAGAAAACGGTTGTTGCACGGTGTCATCATCGCACAGTTGATGATTACGATGGCGTTTTTAGTTTATGTTCACAATCACAACGGAATTGAAAATGGTGATTATGGAAAAGCATATCACACTCAGGTAAAGTGATCTGAACGTTAATCTTTAAGAATCTTCCTGTGAATTTGTTTGTCTTTCTGATAAAGTGTTAAATAATACAAACCACTGTTCAGCCTGCTGATGTCCATTTCAAATTTTGATGCAGTAAGGACATCTTTCATTAGAAGTTTTCCGGAAATATCGTGTAGTTCAAAGTAACCGCCGGGAGTATTGCTTTCAATGGTGATTTTACCTGAAGATGGATTTGGAAATACGATGACATTGTTATCCGGATTATTTTCTTTGATACCACCGATAATAGCCACACATCCTGAATCTGAAAGAAGCGTAGGAATGTTGACATCAGGATAAATTTGATTCAAAACTCCGCCTGATGTATTCGTGAATACAGCTGAAGTAGTAATCAAGGTATCCGCTATCGGTGTAACAGTTTGACCGGGGGAAATACAAACCAATGCATTTCCAGTCGAATCCGTTTTAATAATTCCCATTTGAGGATTGCTGGTAGATGATGACTTGACTCCGAAAATCGGTCCATTGCCAATGATAAAATATCCCTTGTCTTTTAATTCAATAATATCTATAGGATAAAGATATGGACTTTGTGTCCAGAGTACATTCCCGACAGAATCAATTTTAACACAAGAACCTATGCCACTGAGGAAAACATAGCCGTTATCTGAAGTCTTATGTATTTTCGGTGATGGACAATTCAAACAAATTGAACTCCCTATATTACTATAATTTTTACTCCATAAAATATTTCCCAAAAAATCGGTTTTCATTAATACCATGTCGTTTCCTGAATTCAAATAACAGAGAAGACCGTTGGGTACTACTTCTAAATCATTCCCACCGCACACTGTGGGAATAGGAAGGTTGTATTTTTTTGACCATGAGACTGTCCCTGCAGGAGATAGTTTGATCAGAAAAGCATTCGCATCAATAGGGGGAAAATTTTCGATGAAACCAATTATTACGTACCCGCTGTCAGGAGTTTGTTTTACTGAAAAAGCGGAATTCGCATTGTTGCCGCAGGTAAAAACATGTGCCCATTCAAGGAAGCCTGAGAAATTTATTTTAGCTACAAAAATTTTAAAGTTTGGCGGACCGCTGATTCCAACATAACCGGTAATGATGTATCCAGAGTCGATTGTCTGCTGAATGGATAAAGCTTCCTGGCTTCCGCTGAAAGCTATAGCTTTCGACCAAAGTGTATCACCATTGGAATTTACCTTCACGCATAAAATTTCCGTATGTCCGCTGGATGTATTAAAAGTCTTTCCTGCAAGAACAAAACAAGAATCAGTGGTTGCTATAATGCAGTTAAAGACTTCGTATCCGCTACTCCCTATTTTTTTACTCCATAAATAATTTCCTGCCGAATCAATTTTCAAAATGAGTCCTTCAGATCCTGTACTTCCGGCTATCACATAACCATTGTCGAATGACTGAACCACACCATACCCATACGTCGCAGCGGTAGAATCATAGAATACTTTTGAAAAAGTATTTTGTTGCGCCTTCAGAGAAGGAATAACAGTCAATAAAAAATAAATGACCGGGAACAGAATTCGTTTTGTTTTCATGAACAAAATAGTTGGAGTGAAAAAATCTTCCGTTATATCCTTCTTGTAAAGATAGCAATGATTTTAAGTATGATGAAAAAAAAACAGCCACCGGAATTCCGATGACTGTTCATTTTCTTCCCGTGGCGTCAGGCAGGGACCTGACAGCACATTTTTTTTAAATCCACTTAAACCTCCACCGTCTTCTTCACATTCTTAAAAACAAACTCATTCTTTTTATCGACATCGAGCTGGATGTGATCTTCCTTGTTTATTTTCCCGGCGAGAATCTGTTTCGATAATTCATTCATGACTTTTTTCTGCATCACGCGTTTCAATGGCCTTGCACCGAACTGTGGATCAAATCCAAGCTGCGCAAGCCAGTCGATGGCTTTTTCTGTTGCCGTGATTTCAATTTCATTTTGCTTCAGCATTTTTTTAAGTTGCCCGAACTGTATCTCGACAATGCCTCTGACTTCCGCCCGTGTCAGCGGCTGGAACATGATGATTTCATCAATGCGGTTGAGGAATTCCGGGCGAATCGTTTTCTTTAATAACTCAAACACTTTGTTCTTTGTCGAAGCAAGAATTTCATCGGCATTCGTTTCATTCATGCCTTCCATGTTTTCCTGGATGATGTGCGAACCGATGTTGGAAGTCATGATGATGATCGTATTTTTGAAACTGGCAGTTCGTCCTTTGTTATCCGTTAACCGTCCATCATCCAGCACTTGCAGGAGAATATTGAAAACATCGGGATGTGCTTTTTCAATTTCATCAAGTAGAATAACAGAGTAGGGGCGACGCCTTACGGCTTCGGTGAGTTGTCCGCCTTCATCGTAACCGACATAACCGGGAGGTGCGCCAATTAACCGCGAAACGGTATGACGTTCCTGGTATTCACTCATGTCGATGCGTGTCATCGCATTTTCATCGTTGAATAAAAATTCCGCCAGCGCTTTCGCAAGTTCTGTTTTACCGACGCCGGTGGTGCCAAGAAAAATAAACGAACCGATCGGTTTCCTTGCATCCTGAAGCCCGGCGCGGCTTCTGCGTACGGCATCGCTTAACGCAGCGATGGCTTCGTTCTGCCCGATCACTCTTTTGTGAAGTTCCCCTTCCAGCTTTAAAAGTTTATCACGCTCGCTTTGCAACATTCTCGTTACTGGAATTCCCGTCCACCGTGAAACGACGCCGGCAATGTCTTCCGAATCCACTTCTTCTTTGATGAGAGCTGAAGTTCCCTGCATCCCTGAAAGTTGTTTTTCCAGTTTGGCAAGAATGGCTTCCGCTTCTTTGATTCTTCCATAACGGATTTCGGCTACCTTGCCGTAATCGCCGGCACGTTCGGCCTGTTCAGCTTCCGTTTTAAAATTCTCAATTCCTTCTTTCGTGTTTTGAATTCCCTGAACGATTTTCTTTTCATCTTCCCATTTTGCTTTCAGTTGATTTCTTTCATCGGTGATGTTGGCGATTTCTTCATTCAGTTCTTTTAATTTCTTCTGATCATTTTCACGTTTGATGGCTTCCCGTTCAATTTCAAGCTGCATGATTTTGCGTTGTATTTCATCCAGTTCTTCCGGAACGGAATCAATCTCCAGGCGTAACTTGGCTGCGGCTTCATCAATGAGATCAATGGCTTTGTCGGGAAGGAAACGATCGGTGATGTACCGTTCGCTCAACTCTACTGCAGAAATAATTGCTTCGTCTTTGATGCGGACTTTGTGATGCGTTTCGTATCGTTCTTTCAACCCGCGGAGAATGGAGATGGCATCTTCGGTGGAAGGTTCTTCCACCATCACTTTCTGAAAACGTCTTTCGAGTGCTTTGTCTTTTTCTATATACTTCTGGTATTCGCCGAGCGTGGTGGCGCCGATGGCGCGGAGTTCGCCGCGTGCAAGAGCCGGCTTCAGAATGTTCGCAGCATCCATCGCTCCTTCGCCGCCGCTGCCGGCTCCAACCAAGGTGTGAATCTCATCGATGAACAAAACAATATCTCCTTCAGCGCTGATGACTTCCCTCACTACTGATTTCAATCGCTCTTCAAACTCACCTTTGTATTTCGCTCCTGCGATGATGGCACTCATGTCGAGCGAAAAAATTCTTTTTGATTTCAAATTTTCCGGAACATCGCCGTTGATGATGCGATGTGCAAGTCCTTCGGCGATGGCCGTTTTTCCGACTCCCGGTTCACCGATCAGGATCGGGTTGTTCTTGGTTCGTCTCGAAAGAATCTGGAGCACTCTTCTTATTTCTTCATCGCGGCCGATCACAGGATCCAGTTTGCCGAGACGTGCAAGTTCATTCAGGTTCTTCGCATATTTATTCAATGAGTTATAATTTTCTTCCGCGCTTTGGCTGGTGACTTTGGCACCTTTTCTTAACTCGGTGATGGCAGCTTTCACATCTTTCTCATTGATACCTTCCTCTTTCAGCAATTGTGAAGTTTTATCTTTTCCCAGGATCATTCCCATCAATAAATGTTCGATGGATACGAATTCATCTCCGAAGGAACGCATGAATGCAAGAGCCTTCTGGATCACTTTATTCGATTCATCAGAAAGATACTGGTTGGCGCCGCTCACGCGCGGGTAGGAACGGATGATGGTATCCAGATTTTTCAGGATGACATCCGGATTCACATTCACCTTTTTCAGAATGAACGGGATGACGTTTTCATCCGCTTCCATGATACCTTTTAAAATGTGCGCAGGTTCAATGGCTTGTTGCTCAAGCGAAGCAGCAAGCTGTTGCGCTTCCTGGATGGCTTCCTGCGATTTGATGGTGAAGTTGTTGAAGTTCATAGGTCAGATTTTTCAATGGGTATCGTTTACAAAAGTATCCGGGATTTTGTTAACGAATTTATGAATGAAATTCCGGAACGGGTAATGATCAGTGTTTCGCTTATTCTATTTTTTTTTACGGAAGCGGAGCCTCAAAGAAGTTGCCATGCCATCTATCCTGATGAAACCTGATCATTTTGTCTTGCCGGATGAAAATGAAAGGACAATTTGGCTTTAACTCAGCTATCCAGGACAGGCTTCGTCGATTCATTACCAGCCTTTCTCGGATGAACGGTTAACAAGCAGATCCCTGCTACAGAATAACTACTGGTAGCCGTACTATTTTCAGTTTGTCATGCATTTAGTATTGTTTACAGAAATTTCGCATAAATAGTATTTTTTCGTAGCATTATTTTTTTATATTTGTCCAAAGTTGATCCTGAGAAAGTTATGGCTTACCTTGACAAGCCTTATGAATACAGCTCATGATCTGTTTTCCATATTTGTTCCAATAGTTTTTAATCTGATGACATAAATCATAACAACATGAAACGCTACTTTACAACTACAAACTTCAATAGGATTTTTATTTTCCTGTTCATGTTTTCCATGAATCCTGTTTTGTTGTCCGCTCAACAACTCCAGATGTCTGACTTTGTTGTATTCGGTGGAAACGGAACTACTCCGGGTTGCACGCAACCTTCTACTCCGGGTCCCGGTGTTCAGATCGGTAATTCGACAAGCATCAGTGGTTGTGCTGTCGGCAGTTACAAACTGATCAAGTCGACAGGCTCGGTGAAATTCAGCGGTGATATTTACTGTGGCGGAACCGTTGTGCTTTCCAACAACGATACGATCAGCGGAAAAATAACTTCTGCTAATACTTCTTCTGCAACCGGAACCATTTTAAGTATTGGTTCAGGAGCGAAGATAGGAGGAAATGTGGATGTGAACGGAAATGTTGTGGTGACCAGTGGAACGGTTTCGGGAAAAGTAACTCATCCTTCCGGCACTACGTACACCGGACCTGTTCCTGCCGGTGGCAATGTAACAAGCGCACCAACACTTCCGACGTTACCGGCATTGCCGCCGATCACGACTTTTCCTTCAGTAGGAACCACTAACATAACCGGTACGCAAACCATCACTCCCGGAGCGTATAAGAGCATCACCCTTACAGGCGGAAAAACTCTTACGTTTAACGGTCCCGGTGTGTATGTTTTTAAATCCATCACCAACAGCGGAACGCTCAACAATTTTGTTTTCAATTTTCAGAATACCACTTCCGGAAATTTTTATATTTATGTAATCGGTGATGCGAACCTGAATATTTCCAGTGCCAGCATGATTAACGGAGGAAGTGCATCACGCATCTATTCCGAAACTCATGGAACAGGTTCGACCTCATCCAACGGAACGTATTCCTGGGTGATGGCGAATGGCACAACCGGCGGTACCAATTCAAAATGGCTTGGAACAGTTTGGGCGCCCTATGCGGCGATCAACCTTGGATCTTCCACCGGCGGAACAGAGTTCATCGGTGCGCTTTGGAGCGGGACACAGGTTAATATACAGTGCGGTGTAAGCATTGTGTGTATGCCTTTTGCTACCTGCACAACGCCCAGTGCAAATGCAGGAGCTGATAAACAATTAAACTGTTCTGTTACTTCTTTGCAGTTGAGCGGATCGTCAACAACAACCGGTGCAACGTTTAGCTGGACAACTGCCAATGGCGGTAACATTACTTCCGGCGGAAGTACAGCAACTCCGACTGTGAATGCTGCAGGAACTTATATTCTCACTGTTACAAGTCCATCGGGTGGATGTACTGCAAAAGATACAGCCATTGTCACCATCGACAACAGTGTTCCAAATGCCAATGCCGGAGTTGATAAACAATTAAATTGTTCTGTCACTTCTTTGTCATTGAGCGGTTCATCATCTACTGCTGGCGCAACCTTTAGCTGGGCAGCTTCCAATGGAGGCAACATAACATCTGGTGCAAATACAGCAACACCGACAGTGAATGCCGCCGGTACGTATATGCTGACTGTCACCAATCCAACCAGTGGCTGCACGGCAAAAGATACAGCCATTGTCACCCTTAATAATAGTACACCGAATGCAAATGCTGGTTCAAATAAAATATTGACATGTTCTGTCGTATCTGTTTTACTCAGCGGATCACCTTCTGTAGCCGGGGCTACCTATGGATGGACCGCAAGCGGCGGAGGTCATATTGTTTCAGGAGCAAACAGTCTTTCTCCTCTGGTGGATGCTGCCGGTTCGTATGTATTGACGGTGACCAATCCTTCCAATGGTTGCAGCGCGACAAGCAGTGCATCCGTTACATTGAATAATTCTTTACCTGATGTTCATGCAGGAAGCGGAGGACAGATCACCTGTTCAAATCCAAACGTCACACTCAATGGTTCATCTTCCACTTCCGGTGTTCAGTTTTTATGGACCAGCCAGAACGGAACTTTTGTTTCGGGTGCTCATTCAACTTCTCCTGTTATTGATGGTGAAGGGACATTCACATTAACGGTAACGGATCCTTCCAACGGTTGCAGTGTAGCAGATAGTGCATTGGTGACACGGATTCCATGCATCTTCCCGTATTATCCTCCGCCTCCAGGAGGTAAAGTAGGTGATGTGATCGGTTCGGAATTACATTCACTGTTTTATAATTTCGGAAATGTAGTCGATACCATTGAAAATATTTTCCGCATCAGTGACGACAGCGTATGGGTTGAAATTATTTACAACAAAGATCAGTATGCTGCCTTGCTTGCCTTGCTCCAGACACCTGATTATGGTTTAACGGATATCATTGATAACGGAAGCGGCAACCTGATCATCACCGGGAAATTTCCGATCAGTCATTTGTTGAAGCTGGATAGTTTACCCAGCCTGATCAATTACGTACGGCCTGTATTTCCTCCGATTACCGTTGCCGGAATTGCCAATACGGCCGGTGACATTTCAATGAAATCAGATCTTGCAAGGAATGGTTTTAAAGTAAAAGGTGATGCCGCAAAGGTTGGCGTTCTTTCAAACAGTTACAATACCATCGCCGGTAACCCGGCACTGACGGATGTTCTGGATGGTGATCTCCCGGGAGCAGGAAATCCTGATAACCCGGATCCTGTGAATGTACTGCGTGATTATCCTTATGGAGTTCGTTCCGATGAAGGCCGCGCCATGTTGCAGATCGTACACGATGTGGCGCCGAATGCCAAACTTGATTTCCGCACCGGCTTCATCAGTGCCGGAGATTTCGCACAGGGAATCCGCCAGTTAAAAGCAGACAACTGCAATGTGATTGTGGATGACATCACGTATATCACTGAACCGTTTTTCCAGGATGGTCTTGTTGCAAAAGCAGTAGATGAAGTGACTGCCCAGGGTGTATCGTATTTTTCTGCTGCCGGTAATTACGGAAATAAATCCTACACCGGAGTTTTTACTCCTGCACCAACTGCTTATGGAATGGCAGGCTTCGCCCATGATTTCGGCGGTGGAGATATTTTCCAGAATCTTTCTCTTACACCGGGAACTTATACCATCGTATTGCAATGGCAGGATTCCATTTATTCAATCGGTCAGACACAAACAGGAACGAACAATGACCTCGATATTTTCCTGACGTACGACAATGGTAAAACGTTATTCGGGTTCAACAGGAATAACATCGGCGGCGACCCGATGGAAGTGTTGTCATTTGTGGTGACTGAAAATACTTCCAGTAACCTCATGATTGTTCGCACTGCAGGTTCAGGCCCGGTTACGTTCAAGTACATTGCTTTCCGCGGAGATCCTGTTATCAACGAATACAACCAGGGAACATCAACCATTGTAGGTCAGTCGAATTCTGCCGGAGCCATCACCACTGGAGCTGTTCTTTATTCAAACACTCCTCCGTTTGGTGTCACTCCTCCGACCGTTGCATCTTTCTCTTCCATTGGAGGAACGCCGGTTAATGGAGTGGTGAGAAACAAACCTGACCTCTGTGCTCCGAATGGCGGCAATACCACGGTGAACATGGGCGGGCCGAACATTGATGGTGATGCTTTTCCTAATTTCTTCGGAACTTCAGCGGCGGCGCCACATGCAGCAGGAGTAGCAGCACTTCTCATCGACGGGAAGAAAAAATTCTATAACCAGGATTTAACTCCTTCTGAAACACGTTCCATTTTACAGACTACAGCAGTCAATATGTATGCTCCGGGATTTGATTTCAATTCAGGTTTCGGATTGGTGGATGCTGATGCAGCGATGAGAACATTCGCCGCGCCAACTCCGGAGATCACCGATTTACTTACTCCTCCGGGATCCACTCCGGGTACCGTTCAGTTACTCGTGACGGTAAAAGGAAGATACATGACGACTCAATCCAAAATTTTATTCCGCGGAGATGAACTGACTACTACGTTTGTGGATGTCAATCATCTTTCAGCTACGGTGCCTGCGTTCAGTGGAAATCCGCCGATCCAGGTATTCACGCCACCGGTTACTCCAAGCGGTGAAGACGGTGGGTTATCCAATTCATTGTACTTCTTTGCCCCGGTTAAAAAAGAAGTGCATGTGACAGCCGATAACAAAACAAAAAAATTCGGAGAGAAGATTCCTGCATTTACTGCAACCGTAACAGTGGACGGACTATCACTGGCAACAGCGGGGCTTACTTTAACGGATCTCGGACTCGATGATCTTGGTTTCCTTTCACCGGCAACTAGCTTAAGCAATACCGGTTTGTATTTCATCAGGCCGGTCAAGGATACGTCGGCACTTGATGTCAGCTTCAAGGAACTCTATCATTATACATTAACGGATGGATTGTTAAGCATTACGAAAATGCCTCTTGTGATCACACCGAAGGATACAACGCTTACCTATGGCGACAAGCTCGGTGATTTCCATTTTAACTACGATTATGATCAGACTAATATTGATGTCAGTGATCTTTCTGTTTTCCTGGGCTCACTGGAATCGGCACATACTTCCAACATGTCAAATGCCATTGCATTTGTAGATGCGAAAGTAGTGACCAATGGAAAAGTGGTGACCAACATTGATCTTCTTAAATTGAATATGCTTGCCAGCGCGAAAGTGGTAACCAACGCGAAAGTGGTAACCAATGCAAAAGTGGTGACCAACACACTTGTGTTTGATACAACTCTGCTGGTTGAAGTATCTCCGCAATCCATTTTCAATTATGAAAATGACTCCGCCTCAACAACGCTTGTTAGTCCGCCGGGAGGAGGCCATTCGCGTGCTTTACTGAATGCAAAAGTGGTGACCAATGGCGGAGGACTCGTCAATGCAAAAGTGGTGACGAATGGTTCACCGCTGGTGAACAGCAACACGGTGAATGACAACAGCAATCAGAACACGGTCATTATTCTTGATGAGGATGACGTAACGGATACGTTGAATACGATTACGGAACTTCAGCCGATCAACATGGTAACCGGAATTACATCAGGTAACTGGAACATTGTTCCCGGAGCGATGCTTTCAGAAAATTTCGAAATCACGTATGGTTTGGGAAACCTTATCATACTGCCTGCTACTCTTACAGTGAAGGCCGATGATAAGAATCCATTGTGCTCAGAGTTGCCGGTGTTCTCTTCTGTCATTACAGGTTTTCAATACAGCGATTCTGCAAGTACGGTTGATTCGATTGCTCCATCCTACACTGTATTGGATAACTTAAATAATATAGTTACCGGTGTTCCTCCTGCAGGTATATACCAGGTTGTTCCTGGAGGATTGCAACAGTTTTCACCGCCGGATTATATAGTGGTTTATGAGAATGGAACGTTGACGATGCCATCGTTACTGACTTTGACGGCCACGCCGACTCAGCCTTTGTGCAATGGTGAAACAGGCACAGTGGATCTTGTTGCCGGTGGAGGAACAGGAATTTATACTTATGGTGGGGATGCAGTTTCTGGATTGACACAGGGAACCTATAACTACTCGGTGCAGGATGCAAATGGTTGCATCGCAACAGCAACAGCTTTAGTAGATGCAGCGCCATCCTTACTTGAACTTACTGCCACTCCGACTCAACCGTTGTGTTTCGGTGAAACAGGAACCGTAGCTTTATCAGCACAAGGAGGAACAGGATCGTATAGCTTTGGCGGAGATCCTGTGCTCAGCCTTGGCGAAGGAACCTATCACTATACCGTTGAAGATGGAAACGGCTGCACGGCGAATGCGACGGCTTCTGTTTCTGCGGCTCCATCGCTGCTGACTTTATCTGCCACACCATCGCAACCGAAATGTTTCGGCGAAACCGGAAGCGTCGTACTTTCAGCAAGCGGAGGAACAGGTTTATATACTTACAGCGGTGACAATACTTCTAGCCTTGGATCAGGAACGTATTCTTACACGGTACAGGA
>JAPLDA010000102.1 GCA_026391945.1 Bacteroidota bacterium
CAGTTTTGCGGTGATCCTGTTGCTGACGGTCACGTTGTTCCGGATCATCAACAACGATGCGGTGATCAGGAATCTTTTCAAAGTGGCCAGCTATACGTACGGACCGCTGCTCGGACTGTATGCCTTCGGTTTTTTCATGAAGGTAAAAGTCCGCGATCCGCTGGTACCGGTGGTTTGTCTGCTCTCTCCAATCATCTGCTGGATCATCAATGATTATTCACCGGTTTGGTTCAACGGGTATAAATTCGGATTTGAATTGCTGATCCTGAACGGAGCGATTACATTTTTTGGATTGTTGTTGTTGAGTAAAAGGAAGGTGGTGGCGTAGATGATTTCTACGAAATACCTGCCTGCCTGCCGGCGAATGGGTACGGAAATATGAATGCTGCTTTCATTGCTAAATTACTTACCGAACCACTTTTGTAATTCAATTTGTCTGTTCAAAAAACTCACCATGGAGACACGGAGGGCACGAAGAAACACAGAGATGTCTCCGTGCATCTCTGTGTTCTCTGCATCTCCGTGGTAAAAAAAAATATGCAAGAAATTGAGCGAAACGTTTTATTGTGGCGCTGCCATTTGTTCTGTTGATAAAGATGTTTATTAAATAGATTCATCAACAGGAAGCCCGGTAAGGGTTTCTGTAGTTTTGCGGAGAGAAGGAATTAGTAAGTACCGTTTAAATTTATTTCAAAAAAACTCACCACGGAGACACGGAGGACACAAAGAAACATGGAGGTTTCTCAACGAATCTCATTGTTCACTTCGTTGTAAAAGAAAAATCAATTATTAAAGAAGTCGATTAACACATCAATGAAAAAAATCAGTATCGTTTTGTTTTTAATTATTTTTTGTTGTCGTGGCAGTTTTGCCTCTTTTATTCAACCGGCGGATTCAGCGGGTGTGAAATCAGTGAATGGAAAACAACTGATCGAACACAGGATAGAAGCTCATGAAGGATGGTACAGCATTGCCCGGAAATACGGAATCTCGTATGCTGCCCTTCGTCTCGCCAATAAAGATTCCAGTGATAAACTTTCCGTCGGACAAATTATTCTTGTGCCGACTGACAAAGAGAAAAATAATTCGCCGGGTAAAGAAAAGAATTATATCCAGGATAAAAAGAAAGAAAACAAAGAAGCCGTTTACCATGTAGTGAAACCGAAGGAAACGGTATTTGCCATCGCAAAAAAATATCATGTGAAAGCGAATGACCTAAAGAAGTGGAACGATCTGTCGGCGGGCGGATTGAAAATCGGGGAGAAACTTATTGTCGGATATAAGAAGACTACGGTTCACGAAGGCAACGACGATGCTATTGTGAAATTGACAAAAGAACTTCCGTTGAATGATGAAATAAAACAGGCTCATTCAGAAAATGCGAAACACGATTCATCCGTTGTCATTATACATAAAAAAAATTCCGTAGAAAATAATACTACTGTAGATACCCAGTCCGTCATAAAAAAATCCGGATTTGCTCCTGGAAGAAAAGAAGTTTCAGAACAAGGCGTGGCGACATGGATCGATGATGAAAACATCAACCCGCATAAATATTTTGCCTTGCACCGGACGGCCAACATCGGCTCCATCATCAAGGTAACGAACCGGATGAACAAGCGTTCCATTTTTGTAAAAGTCGTTGGCAAACTTCCTGACACTGGCGACAACGACAACGTCATCATTAAAATTTCAAAAGCATCGGCTGAAAAATTGGGAGTCAGGGATCAGCGGTTTCAATGTGCGCTGTCGTATGGGGTGACGGAGAAGTAAGATTTACTGAGTTTTATTTTCCTTTTTCAAACTTCGACCGGATCACCTCCAGCAGTTCATCATAAACCAGTTTATTGGAGGCGATGATTTCTTTTCCGAAGATGAAATTATTTTCTCCCGAAAAATCGGAAACTTTTCCGCCGGCTTCTTTCACGATAACGGCTCCGGCCGCGATGTCCCAGGCGTTCAGTCCGTATTCATAAAATGCTTCGAAGCGGCCGCAGGCCACGTAGGCCATGTCCACAGCAGCGGAACCAAGTCTGCGTAATCCATGCGTATGATGCATGAGGTGATCGAATACGTCCATGTATTCTCTCATCCTCGAATAATCGGAATAAGGAAAGCCGGTGGCGAGCAACCCTTTTTTCAATTCGTGAACGGGTGAAACGGAAATTTTGTTCCCGTTCAGAAAGGCTCCGCCGTTTTCATACGCATAAAAACATTCGTCGAGGTTGACTTCATACACTACACCCAAAATAAGATGAGCTTCTCTCATCAACGCAATGCTGACGCAGAAGCAAGGAACTCCGTGAATGAAGTTCGTGGTCCCGTCAAGCGGATCAATGATCCAGTTGTAGGTGATCCCTTTTTCGCTCGATGTGTTTTCTTCGGTGATGAAACCGGCTTCGGGGAGAATTTTTCGTAAGGCATCCACCAGTTTTTGTTCGGCCGTTTTATCCACATACGAAACGAGGTCGTTGTGGCCTTTGTATTCAATGGAAGAGGATGAAAATGTTTTGCGTTCCGCGCGGATAAAATTTCCTGTTTCTTTAGCGGTTGCACGAACAGCTTCGCATATTTTCTGAAGATCAATCATGCGTCAAAGGTGTGAAAATATTTTTGTTTCACGCAGAGGAAGCAGAGGACGCAGGGAAGAGATTTGAGGTGTTACTCTGCGAACTCCGCGCCCCTGCGTACTCAGCATGAAATGATTGATCTCTGTAATCTTGTAAAGAAATCTAAACACGGATTTGATTTCTTCTGAAAAAATAAATTCCAAAACCACCGGTAAGAATTAAAAGCAATGAAATCAGTTGTGCCTGTGTGAAATCAATTCCTGCAAGATGGTATTTGGTGTTCACGCGGATCAGTTCAATGAAAAAACGTTCGATGCCATTGAGGAAAAGATAAATGGAAACCATCATTCCCGGCGCGGAGATTTTTTTACGGATGCTCCAGAGAAAGAAAAACAAAGCGATACAGGCAATGCTCTCATACAACGGAGTGGGGAAGACGGGAGGATTCAGCATGAAACAATGCCGGCCTTCGCAACCCGGAATCGGAATCGGAATTCCTTCATTCACGACGTTGTGTGCATAACGAAAATTCCAGAACCAGTCAGGTAGAAAGCTCATCCAGCCTGGCTTTGCAGCGGTGTTGGGAATTCCCCAGTCACCGTCGCCGGCAACCTGGCAGCCGATGCGGCCAAAACCATAAGCAAGCATGAGTCCCGGACCGGATGCATCAAAAAGATGCAATGGATGCAATCCGTTTTTTTTTCCAAACCAGATCACGGCAATCGCGCCAACGATGAGTCCGCCGTACATGGTAAGCCCGCTGAAAGAAAGCAGTGCATCCACAGGGTCTCTGAAAAAATCATCGAGGTTTTCCAGGTTGTGAAAAACTTTTGCGCCAAGCAAACCGGCGACTGCAGCAATCATCGTAATGCTGCCGACCATTTCGTACGGATGAATTTTTTCTTCCACCCATACAGGAGTTGCTTTCTTCGTTTTTTCTTTTTCCCTGTATTTGAAAAAAGCGGATATGCCGGCGATGACTATTCCGCCGATGTAACTTCCTTTGCCTGAAAGCAAGGCCTCCTGCGGGTTCGCAACAAGATCGTTGTAATTAAAAATGAAATAAATAATTTTAAAACCAATGATGAAACCAATGGCCGCCGAGAAAATAAGTTCTGAAATTTTTGCCGGTTCTCCCACCAGTGTTTTCCTGTTGAAAGGATGGAGCAAGCCGAGGTTTTCTTTTCTTCTCAACTCCAGGGTGAGTGTATAAGCTCCCAGCAAAAAAGAAATGGCGACAAAAAAACCGAACGACTGAACAGGCAGGGGAATGTTGATTCCAAAAAGATCTTTCAGTAAATCGGAAATGGTTGGGTACACTTTGTTGTTATTAGAATAAAGAATTAAGAATAAAGAATATTAGTGTGCGAACGACATTGAATCTGCAAGTTCGCAAATCATGTTTCCATCGTCGTCTATTTTTACCAGTTTCACTTGTTGGAGTTGGTTTGCCAGTGAAGCATCGAACGGAAATTTAATACGGATGTAATTCTCGGTGTATCCATGAATCATTCCTTCCTTTTCCTCACTTTCAAACAACACCGTTTTTTTTGTTCCGAAATGTTGTTGGTAAAAATGATTTATTTTTTTCTGCGAAAGAATCCGCAGCATTTTATTTCTCTTTTTTCTTTCATTCACCGGAACCACTTCACGTATGTTTAGCGCTTCTGTGTTGTCGCGTTCGGAATAGGTGAAAACATGCAGGTACGATACATCCAATGATTGGATAAATTGATAAGTCTCCAGGAAATCATTTTCCGTTTCTCCGGGGAAACCGGTAATGACATCAGCGCCGATGCAGGCATGGGGCATCAACGATTTTATTTTTTCGACACGGTTGAGGAATACTTCGCGCAAATACCTTCTGCGCATCAGTTTCAGAATTTTATCGGAACCGCTTTGCAGCGGAATGTGAAAATGTGGAACGAATTTTTTTGAAGCGGAAACAAATTCAATGATTTCGTCAGAAAGAAGATTCG
Organism: Bacteroidota bacterium; assembly: GCA_026391945.1. GTDB lineage: Bacteria > Bacteroidota > Bacteroidia > AKYH767-A > 2013-40CM-41-45 > JAPLDA01. The sequence continues at coordinate 4,550 of JAPLDA010000102.1, forward strand.
GTTCAATGGATGAAATCCGGAACCGTTCAATGCCGTTTACCTGGTCCAGTTCTCTCACAAGGTCAAAGAATGTTTCTTTTCCTTCTTTGTTTTTTTGGATTTCGAAATCACCGATGTTCACTCCCGTCAACACAATTTCCCTGATCCCGGTGGAAGCGATTTTTTCTGCCTGCTTCACGACGTTCGAAACGGAATCACTCCTGCTGGAACCGCGTGCAAGCGGAATCGTGCAATACGTGCAGGAATAATCACAGCCATCCTGCACTTTCAGGAAGGCGCGTGTACGGTCGCCGAGCGAATACGAGCTGACAAAAAAATCAGCAGACTCTACTTCGCAGGAATGAACTTCAGCGATTTGTTTTTTATTAATATGGTCGAGGTAACGGATGATGTTGAATTTTTCCGTCGCGCCCAAAACCAAATCAACCCCATCCATGGAAGCAATGACTTCCGGTTTAAGCTGGGCATAGCAACCGATGACAATCACAAAAGCTGCCGGGTTCTGAGCCAATGCTCTTCTCACAATCATCCTGCATTCGCGGTCGGCATTTTCCGTTACGGAACAGGTGTTGATCACATATACATCAGCAGCATGCTCAAACTCCACCTTGCTGTAGCCATGATCCTTCAGTTGACGGGCAATGGTGGATGTTTCAGCAAAATTGAGTTTGCAGCCAAGCGTATGAAAGGCGACTGTAGGGTTGTTCATCGGGCTGCAAAGATATTTTTTTCAGAAGAATAACAGAGGAGAATTTTGTTTCAATATCGTCTCAATACAAACTGCTCATAAATTGTCTACGAATTACGAATGGTTCGAATTACGAATTCGGCCAACATTCGTAATTCTTAGATTGGAATTTGATCGTTCATAAAGAGTCGTTGCTACCGCTTCGGGTTCCTCGCATCCGAATAGTCTTTCCACGATTGTTTTTTATAGGCATCCTCACCATAGAAATGAATGATGTCATTCAGAAATACCGGTTGAATGTAAGAGGGAATGGCATCCACCGGCTTCAGGTCTTCGTCGAGCACGATCATCGTAGGAAACACCAGGTTGTTCCGCGTGAAAGCCAATGCCAGCTGGTGAAACGGCATTTGAGCATTGCGTGGATTGACGAACGCCTGGCCCTGGAACACAATCGTATCCGTCGTTTCAGGATTGAAGTCAATTAAGTCGTATTTGTTTTTAAGATAGGCCATGCATGAATCACTGGTAAAAGAAGTTCGCTGCATCACGCGGCAGGAGTTGCACCAATCGGTGTGAATGAAAACGAGTGTTTTCTTTTGTTTCTTTTCCGTGTGCGCAAAGGCATCTTTCGGATTCAGCCATACCAGTTGTTTTATTTTTTCTTCCGTTGCCGAATCAAAAAATGCTTTTTCAAATTGGGCGCTGAACTCCTCGAAAGGAGCATTCCTCGAAACATTTTCAAGAACGAAAAATAGCATGGGTTCCATTTTTCTCTGTTCAAGATAGCCGGAGGCAACCATGTTGAGAACGAATTCGTTTTTGGATTTGTCGAAGTTGTTCAGGAAAAGAGTAGTGGGGTAAAGAAGTTTTTCCTGCATCATTTTAATGGCAAGCGCATTGGTCTTTTTTTCGCCGTTGCCGACAGGCCCGTATTTTTTCCCGAGGTATTCAACCGTGTCTTTCGTTTCGGCATTGAATTTTACAGGATAGAAATTGTTGTTGATGTACTGTGAAAGCATTTCATCCGAATACGTAGTCTGCATCATACGTTTGCACCAGCCGCACCAGTCGGTGTAGAAGTCAATGAGGATGGGCTTTGGCCGTGATTCGTATTTCTGCATGGCTTCACTGAGCGTCATCCATTTGACAAGACTTTGTTCCGTTTGAGGAAGCAACTGCGCCCGGCTGGCAAAGGCTGAAACACTAAAAAGCAATAAAATAATGATCCTGAATTTCATGGTTCAAAGGTACGATTGAAAGTGAAATAATGATGGCTTCTCCCGTGCTTTTATGCGTAAGTGAATTCAGGAATCATGTGCGTGAATAATGCCCGGGGAAAAAATCGATTTGCAGGAGTTGTTTTTTATTTTTTTCTTTATAAAGAATTCTGAAATGAAAACGAATCAGCCAGTATTATTCTAACCTTAAACACAAAAACAAATGGAAACAATTGACTCAACTGAATCAACAGCGCCGGTGGAATATGCCGGGTTCTGGCTGCGCTTCGTCGCCTATATCATTGATGGAATTATTTTGTATACCGTACACATGATCGTATTGGTACCCGTTTTCACGCTGATGGGAATCACTGCATTTACAAACCATGAAAGTTTCAGGGACCTGTCGGATGCGGAAGCCACGGGAATGGTGATGGGAATCATCGGTGCATTAGGTGCTTTGATACTGGTGTTCGCCATACTGGGCTGGTTGTATTTTGCATTGCTGGAATCCTCTTCGAAACAGGCAACTGTTGGCAAGATGGCCTTGGGCCTGAAGGTAACGAACATGAACGGAGAAAGAATATCTTTCCTCCAGGCTACAGGAAGGTTTTTCGGTAAAATAGTTTCCGGGATGATCCTTTACATTGGATTTATGATGGCAGGTTTCACCGAGAAGAAACAGGCCTTGCATGACATCATGGCCAACTGCCTCGTAGTGAAAAAGAGCCGGTAAGAGTTAACATTCACCCTGCATCTTGTATCTGTTGCCTGATCGAAGGCAATGGATTAATTTTTATTCACTTTATTTAATCGCCATACCTTGAAAACAGAACTTCCTGAAATCGCCATCCTCGGAGGAGGAAACATCGGACTTTCACTTGCAAACGGATTGGTTCGCTCCGGAAAATACAAGGCCGCCGACATCACCGTTACCCGTCGCAGCAATGAACATCTTTCTGAAATTTCCAAACTGGGATTTTCTGCTACCACCGACAATCGTGCTGCCGTAACCGGCGCAGGGTTGATTGTGATTGCCGTGCTTCCACAGCAACTGAATGAACTCATGAAAACCATTGCTCCGGCAGTGGATGAGAAAAAGCAGGTGATTGTTTCAGTGGTTTCCGGTGTAACAACCGGTGACATCTGCCGGCAGCTTGGGAAAAATGTGCAGGTCGTAAGAGCCATGCCGAATACGGCCATCGCCATCGGTGAATCGATGACGTGCATTTCCTCATCGGGAACATCCGCTGAAAATTTACAAATTGTAAAATCACTTTTTGAAACGGTGGGGAAGGTGATTGAAATTCACGAAGAGCTGATGACGTCAGCCACGGCTTTGAATGCCTGTGGAATTGCCTTCTTTCTTCGTGCCATCCGGGCTGCGTCGCAAGGTGGTGTGGAGATTGGCTTTCATGCTGATGAAGCGCTGCAGATGGCAGCGCAAACGGCGAAAGGTGCGGCATCGCTGATTTTGAAAAATCATTCTCATCCTGAAAATGAAATTGACAAGGTCACATCACCGAAAGGATGCACCATTGCCGGACTCAATGAAATGGAACACGAAGGATTCAGTTCTGCGCTGATCAAAGGAATCATCACCTCTTCAAAAAAAGCAGGTGAACTGTATACGAAGGAAAACTGAATTATATTTTAGTCACTTTCGAACTTACTTTCTGCTCTCCGAAAATCAGGTTGAGCGTGTAGGTTCCGCTTTCCAGGTTGTGTTGATCCCTGAACACATGCACATTTTTTCCCTGCGTCACCTGGTACGTTTCGGAACTTCTTATTTTTCCTTTCGAATCTGTAAGCTGAATCCACACCCTTCCGTCGGCGGGAATGAAATACGATACATCGAATGATTTATTGAATGGCAACGGGCTGATGCGTTCGATGCTGAGTTCTTTTTTAACAGAGAGTTTGATCGCCGACAGCGGATGAACCACGAATTTTCCGTCACGGAAATTCTGGCGCAACCTGTAATAATAGATCGTTGCCGAAGAAGCAGGTTTGTCGGTGTACACATATTCATCACCGTCGGCCAGGTTCGGATTTGCTTTGATGGTTGCAATCGTTGTAAAATCCGTTCCGTTGATGGAACGTTGCAATGCAAAATAATCAGCATGATCATTTGCTGCCGATGACCAGTGAATTTTTACTCCCTGTCCGTCGGATTCAATCATGAAATTCACCAGTGATTCTGCCAATGGAACGAGCGAACCCGTTGAACGAATTACGAGGTTGTCAAAAACCGGTATGTCTTTTCCGCCGCCGTTCATCTCTTTCCCGATGATGATATTGCCCGCATTCTTCCAGTACATCGAGGTGAGCGGTGATCCGGAAGAACTCCAGACGATGATGTTGTTCACGAAAATTTCTCCTTTCCCGTTCAACGGGTCATAGATGAACCGGTAATTCCTGAACACGTCATCCACGGGAATTTCATAATCGGTGGAAGCCGTTACGGATTCATAACCTCCTTTTTTGTTGTCGACACGGTAAGCGATGGTGATGAAACCTTTGTTCATACCAAAGTTGAATGAGCTACCGCGTGAAAAGAAATTCCCGGAACTTTCATTCCGGCGGTAGTCGATGCTGATGTCAATGCCATCCTGGTCGAACAGGGGAGACGACGGTATCACCAGGTGAATGTCTTTTCCGTTTGTACCGGGAGCCAGCCCGCGCGTGGACGATCGTCCGCCCGGTGCTGCATGGGCAGCGCTGCTTGCGGAGATGGCATCCGGGCCTAACGTGGAATGTGTAACCGGATCTTTTTCCCAGGTGAATTCACTGATGATTTCACTGTTGCGGTTTAGCTGGTTGCCGCCATTGTCGCCGTTTCCTGAAGCTCTCGTATGGGATAGCTGAGTCATGTTCAGGTACACCAGCCAGCCGGTGACGAGCGTGAGTACAATGGACAATGCCCCAACTACCATCAGCAACTTTCCGCTGAGCTTCAATTTGATCCTGTTTCTTTGTCGTAATTTTTTATTCATTCCGGCTTCAATATAATTTTAACGGTGATCCAGTAGGCATAAATTGATACTGGTTTCTTTCATTTAATTCTTCACAATTTTCTGAAGGAACTTTTTATCCTGGTAAAAAAGAATGACATAATAAATTCCCGACTGGAGATTCTGGAAGTCGATGAACTCGTATTGGTTCATTCCGTCATTGGCGGTGATCGTTTCTTTTTTTATTGTCTGACCGGATGAGTTGATCAGCTGAAAATCCACGGCTGCCGACGTTTTCAGGATAAAGGATACCGTAAAACTTTCATGGAAAGGATTCGGAGTTACGGAAGTGATTTTGAGTTCTGCATCATCTTCTTTCGTATTGTTCTTTACGGTCGTGATTTCTGAATAGGTGAAATGTCCGTTGTAATCGGTTTGCTTCAGCCTGTAATATGAATAACCCTGCAATGGATTTTCATCAACATCTGAATAGTACAGGGCTACCGTGCTGTTGCCGGCTCCCGGTTTCCTGAGCAGCGGATCAAAATGAGTTCCGTCCGATGATCGTTCAATGGTGAAATAATCATTGTTCAGTTCAGAGGCTGTTGCCCAGGTAAGATCCACTTTGTTTTCTTCAAGCTTCGATTTGAAATAAATCAGCTCAATCGGCAAGGATCCTGCGGCGGAATAACCGATGCCGATATGCGAGTTGTTGAAATTGGAAAACGCAGAACGCTTCGCAGTAACCACTCCGCTGTTTACGCCCTGTGTGCCGTTGCTGTGTGTGCCGACGGATTGCCATGCAGAAGTTGCATTTTGCCTTACCAAAATCGTGTACGACTGCGGCGACGGACCAGAATTGGATTGACCGTTTTCATTCGCAGTCACCGCATACGTTCCGCCGGTCATCGCTGTATTCGCAGCAAGTGTCCAGTAACCGTAGTCGAGCATGTTGTCAACCGTTGTTCCATTCACGGCAACACCGGTGAGCGGGCCGCTGAGCGGATTCGTGTTGACGAAAGACGCGAGGATGTTGGTGAACCCGGTGGCGCTGCTCAGCGTGACGTTCAGCAGTTCGGAACTGGAAGAAGTTCCGATAGGGAAATCATACGATCCTGTTCCGTTTACATTCCTTCGTAAATTTCCGACAATGTAATTGGTGGCAGAATAACCCGTAATGGCAGAAGGAGAAGTGTTGGAGACTTGTATGGCCTGTGAACCGGCAATCAGTTTTCCGCTGGTCAGCGCCAACACTCCGGAGATATTGATTTCTTCATTGGATGAAAAAGTCACACCGGATGCATTGTTGATGGTGAGATTGTGAACATTTTCCGGAAGGCCGTTGCCGGTTACCTGGGCGGCTGTTCCGTTGTATGTATAATTACCTCCTGAACTTAAAGAGATGGATCCGGTGACCTGTATATTTCCCGTCGTTCCGTTTTCTGATATTCCATTTGGTGAGCCGATCAGAATTCCTCCCCCGCTGTTCAATGTAAAATTATTTCCGAGGAGAATGTTTGTTCCGAGGTCGAGAATCGTTCCGCTGTTCACGGTATAATTCATACTGCCAGTAACGGTATTTCCAGATGCAACGAATGTCTGGATTCCTGTTTTGCTGAAATTAAATTGTGCAGTGGTATTGATGTTCCCTGTAACGCTGATGGTTCCACCGGTATGAGCATAATTTCCGGAAAGGTTAATGGTGCCGGTCGCATTGTTTCCACTTGCAGAAACAAAACTGCCTGCCGACAAACTGTAGTTTCCTGCGACATTCAAGGTGCCGACAGCATTGGTTGAACCAGCGAGAGCGATCGTGCCACCTGTTTGTGAATAATTTCCTGAAACGGTTACCGTTCCGGTGCTGTTGTTTCCTTCAACAACAAGCAATGATCCGCCCGACAGATTATAATTTCCCGAAATTGTTATTGAACCGCTTGCATTGGTTGAACTGGTAAGAGAGAGGGTTCCGCCGGTGACAGATAAATTTCCGGCTACTGCAAGCGTCGCTGTACCGGTTCCTAAGTAGACTTCTTTGGTTCCGGTATTGGAAATGGTCAGGTCACCATTCATCGATGTCACTCCTCCGCCTAAATTGATGTTGGCTGTTTGCGAAGGACAGTTCCAGGTGAAATTGTAAAATGACTGAAGCCCGGTTGGCGCTGTTGCACAGGTTGTGTAGCCGACGATTTCACAAGTTGAACCGGTACTCCATGTTGCCACTGGAATGGCTCCTGCAGTGGTGGTAAAATTATGCTGGTACTTTCCGCCGTTCTCAAAAATGATGTTCGCATTCGCATTGATCGTAACGGTTCCGGAATTTTTAAATATTCCGGATACATCAAAATCAGTCCCGGCGCCATTGGCAATGGTTAGTGTTTTTCCGGAAGCCAGATCCAGTTCACCGCCCGAACTGATCACCAACTGGTCAATGGATGCATTCGCACTTACCGTGACGATGTGGCCGCTCTGTATGGTAACAATTCCGCCAGCTATAGTCGGTGCTGCGGTGGCAGCAACCCAGGCGGTTCCATTGTATTTTTGCCACGTGGCAATGGTACTCCAGTTTCCTGATGCAGCGGATCGGAAATCACCGCTGGAGGCAGCAAACGTATTTTGAGAATTCGATAAGTTAAAGAATACAAACAAACCGGCGGTGACCAGCAGGCATGTTGCCGCCGCTACCACCACGACTTTTCTTACAGAGAGCTTTGTACGTGTTCTCATCACCAGCCGTGATTTTTTCCGGCCTCTTGTATTATTCCTTAGTTGCCTTGATCTCATGGTTTTATTTTAGGTTATTTTTAATGACCTTTTGTGAGATCATTTGGTTGCCGCTTGTCAGTGTCACAACATAAACTCCTTTCGGGAGCGTGTTACGTTCAGTGAAATCATACTGGTTCAAACCATCGTTGGCCCGGATAACATCTTTGAAAAATAATTGTCCGCTTGAATTCACCAGTGTAAATGCAACATCCGCTGTTTCATGCATGATAAAATTCACTGTGAATTTTTCATCGAAAGGATTCGGGTAAACAGCCGTAATCTTCAGCGACTGTTCAGGATCATTCCCTGGTTTGTATTTGATGGTTTTTATTTCTGAATACGTAAACCGGCCGTCATAATCGGTTTGCTTCAGCCGGTAATAGGAATAACCGGTCATGGGTTTTTTATCCACGTCAGAATAATGAATCGTGACCGTGCTGTTGCCGGCGCCTCTTTTCCGGAGTACCTCTTCAAACTGTTTACCGTCGGATGAACGTTCCACAGTAAAATAATCGTTGTTCAGTTCTGAAGCTGTAGCCCAGGAAAGATTGACGACATCTTTGTTTAACTCCGCATTGAAAAATATGAGTTCAATCGGCAGTGATCCGGCTGAAGAAAAACCAATACCGAAATGCGTGTTGTTGAAATTTGGAAAAGAAGAACGCGATGCCGTCACCACCCCGCCTGCAACACTTTGTGTTCCGTTGTTATGTGTTCCGATGGATTGCCAGGCTGATGAAACATTTTGTCTCGACAGCACAGTGTACGACTGAGTAGTAGGGCCAGGATTGCTTTGTCCTCTTTCAACCAGCGTAACATCATACGTTCCGCTGCTCATGGTGGCATTGGGTGTCAATGTCCAGTAACCGAAATCGAGCATATTGTCAACCGTTGTTCCGTTGACGGTGATGCCGCTTAACGGCACAACAACAGGATTGGTGTTGACAAACGTTCCGAGGATGTTTGAAAATCCTGCAGCACCGGATAAATTTACCGTGGCCAATTCATAATTTGAAGTGGTTCCCAGGGGAAAAACATACGAGCCTGTTCCGCTGACGCTTCTTCGTAAATTTCCGGAAACATAATTCGATGATGAATAGCCGGTGATGGCTGAAGTAGCAGTATTCGTGATGCTCACTTCATTCGATCCTGTCAAAAGAATTCCGGTGGTAAGATTCAGGATATTTGAAACAGCGACAGTTGATGTCAAAGTCACATTGGAACTGTTGCTGATCGTGAGGTTGTGAACGGTTGCCGGAATACCGTTTCCGGTTACCTGTGCAGTAGCACCGTTGAAAGTAAAGTCGGCGCCGGTGCTGTAAGTCCTGGTTCCTGTGACCTGTATGCTGCCGGATGCACCGGAACTCGTAATTCCGTTTGCGTTGGCTGTCGTGATCGCTCCGCCTGAGTTCAGGTCGAATGTTCCGGTGGATCCGTTAATGATGTTGGTTCCGAAATTTACATTTGCTCCCGACAGGATGGCAAAGTTGATGGCTCCTGAAAATGTTGCTCCTGAATTTGAAAATGCCTGCACGGATGTTCCGTTGAAATTAACGGCTCCGCTTCCTCCGCCTTTTTGAAAAGTTCCGCCGGTAAGCGTAACATTCCCTGCCAGGTTCAATACTGTTGCACCACTGAAACCATTCAACGTAAAAGTTCCGCCGCTTTGAATGAAATTTCCGGAAACCGTGAGGTTCGCATTGGCACTCCAGGCGAGTTCCACATCGCCAGCGCCAGTGCTCACAATGTTCAGGTCACCGAGTACCGTTGTAAGTGATCCGCCCAGGCTTACACCGGTTCCGCTTATCTGGCCCGGACAATTCCATGTAAAGTTGTAGAAGTTCTGGGTAAGGCCATTCAGTGTGCTGTTGTAACTGGTGTACCCGATGATTTCACACGTGGAACCTGTGTTCCATGTTGCCACCGGAACAGTTCCGCTGGTTGTTGTGAAATTGTGCTGGTATTTTCCGCCGTTTTGAAAGGCCATGGTTGAGCTCAGATTTTGAGTTACCGTTCCGGCATTTTTAAATATACCGGTCACATCAAAATCGGTTCCGGCACCATTTGCAATCGTCAGTGTCTTTGCACTGTTGAGTATGACAGTGCCTCCTGAATTGATCACCACCTGGTCAACCGTAACGCTGGCAGTAATCGTAACTGTATTTCCTGTTTGAATGGTGATTACTCCGTCAGCGCTCGTAGGAGTGGAGATAGCGGCCACCCAACTGGTTCCATTGTAACGTTGCCAGGTGGTTGTGCTGCTCCAGTTTCCTGTGGCTGCAGAACGGTAATCACCGGTTGCAACGGCCAACACTTTTTCAGGATTCGAGAAATTAAAAAACAAGATCAATCCTGAAACAAGGAGAACAATTGCACAGGAGGCAACCAGCAGGATTGTTTTTCCGCTGAGCTTGTTACGGTTTCTCATGCCCATTTTATTCCTTCGGTTGCCGGAATTTAATGGCTTATGTAAATTGATTTTCATAGATGCCGGGATTATTTTTTAATTATTTTTTGTGTTATTTTTTTGTCGTTGTAAAGGATGGTCAGGATGTACATCCCGGGTGTTAAACCGGTTTGATCCGTGTATTCGTAACGGTTGCTGCCGGCTTCAGCATTCATGTCTTCAGCATTCACCAGTTGTCCTCCCGTTGTACTCAGTCGTACATTCACCGGTCCGGCTTTGTCGGTTCGATACACCACATGAAAAGAATTTTCGAATGGATTCGGACCGATATCCTCAATGACAAAATTGTCGGCTTTGATATCGTGTATATTCACTGACTTGATTTCCGAGTACGTAAAATGGCCGTCATAATCAGTTTGTTTTAAGCGGTAATACGAAGTTCCTTCGATAGGATTTTTGTCGATGATGCCGTAGTTCAACGTGATGTTGCTGTTGCCTGCTCCCGGAATTTGCTGGATACTTTCAAAGTTTATTCCGTCCCGGCTTCTCTCTATATCAAAATGGTCGTTGTTTATTTCTGCTGCCGTGATCCAGTTGATCTTCACTTCATTTCCTTCCGCCTTTGCCTGGAACAAAGCGAGTTTGATTGGCAGCGGGTTGGAATGACTGATGATGACCAGGTGCGAAAAGGATGATATGCCGCTGGCCGAAACCCTGCCCGCTGCGCTGGTACTGCCGGTTCCATTACCGGTTGGTTGACCCCAGTCGCTTCCTGTCCACGGAAGAATGGCAAGTGAACCTGTTTTGTTTACCGGTGACAGCGTATTTTCCGCAGCGTCATAAGTGAGTGTAATGTCTGCTGTGAATCCCGGGGCGGAAATGTTCCACCAGCGGTCGATCACATCCGTCACGGAAATATCGTTTCCGTTGATCGCCATGTTTACCGGTTGTGTACTGTTAGCGATGAGCGGGTAAGGCTGGTTGTCGGTAGAAGAGGTGGCGCGCGTTGAAACGGAAACATCTCCGCCGAAACCTGATACAGGAGTGAAGTCAACAGGAATGTAAGTACCTGCATTCACACCGAATGGGAAAGTATGAGTGCCGGAAACAAGATGTTTCCAGTTGATGATGCTTGTGTTATTGGCAGCGTTCATCTCGCTTTTGATATACCCGCCGGTTCTTGAAATGGCTGAAGGAATTCCTGACTCAACGGAAAGTGTATACCCATTCAGGTTCAGTTCGCCATGAACCAGTTCGAGCCGCGTTCTTACAAAAACATTCGATGATACAAGAGCCGTGTATTCCGTGTTGTCTGTTCCGTTAAAATTGATGCGTAGAATTCCGTACTGGTGCTGGCTGAGTGTTGCAATTCCCGCTCCTGTTCCGGAGATCGCCTGGTTGTCGGAACCGTTGTATTCCACCACGCTGTTTGCATCCAGGAAAAAATTCATGTTGTTTGCCGCGCAGATGCTTGCGGCATTGCTGCCGTCATACAAACCACGCGCACGATACGTCCGGAGAATTCCACCGGAGTCGACACGCATCCCGCAATAGGTTCCCATGCTGTTCGATACAACTTGTCCGCTGTTGATGTTGAGTGCTCCGCCGGCAGCGATTCTCAGGAAATCATTGGATGCCGTAGTGTGTGCCATCACCTGTAAATTTCCCGATGCAATGTTGAGGATGCAGTTGGCTGCTATGGTTTGTTTTACCTGTTGGATAAAATGTGAATTGGCAAGCCTGCTGAATTGAATGGTTCCGTTTCTCCTGTAGTTAAGCTGACCGAAAACGGTTCCTGTTCCGGCGACAGCATGAGTGATCAACCCGTTTCCTGAAATGGTATAATGTGGTCCGGAAATATTCAGTACATGCGTTGCGCAAACAGGAGAGGAGTTGTTGTCATAAGTCAGCGTTCCGTTGGATTGTGTAAAATCTCCGTTCACCGATAACGAGACCACCTGTGAAGAAGGTACCGATGTGTTGTTATGAAAATAAATTCCGCCGCCGCTTTGGTTCAGTGAACCGTTCACATTCATGGCCGTGGCTCCTGTATCGCCTTTGATGGAAAGACTTCCCGATGAAACGGAAACATTTCCGTTTACCGATACTGCCGTGGCTCCGCCGTTGTGAGATAGGAATGTATTGCCACCGTTGATGAGGAGGTCGCCGCCGATGGCAATGGAAAGATCATGCGATGCCGCCGATGTTCCGTAATTGAAACTCGACAGCGTTCCATTCACCTGTACATTTCCGTTGACGATCACGTTTTCGGTTCCGGATGAAGCAGCACTGGTGAATTCAGAAGTGCCGGTTCCGTTGATCGAAAGGTTTCCGCCGATCGTCATGTTCAGCCGTGCATTGTTCATGGTGGAGCCGATGGACGAGAGCGAAGTCCCCCTGAATTTATCAGCAGCATTTGAAAAATTAATATTGAAATTATTGGTGATGTTGATGGAGCAAAGTCCGCCGGATGAATGACAGGCCGTTTGTCCCATGAAAATTCCTCCGTTCAAAACAAGGTTGCCAAAGGATGCGGAGAACGTTCCTGAATTCAGCGTCGTCACATTATAGAGAATGCGCGTATCGCCTGTTGACTGCGAGAATGTTCCGGCTACGTTGAAGGCAGCATTGCCGTTACTCACAGCACCCACTCCCGAGTTGTTGATGATTTTTACGTTTCCCAGGTTGGTAAAATTTCCGTTTACATTCACGGTGATGTTTCCGTTACCGTCATTCAATCCGTAAAAAATTCCACCGGTGTTGCTGATGCTGTTCGTGGTGATGGTAAACGATGAAGGATGAGTTCCGTAGTGTCCGTAAAAAATGGAGTTCACGGAAGTCAGTACAATGTTCCCGATAGTGGTGGTAGTGATGTTTCCCGATTTGTCTAAGGTCACCCAGCCCTGGTCAACGGTAAGGGTTCCTGTTACCGGGTGAGCCTGGAAGCCGTTGTCCTGGTTCCATTCCACGATGGTGTTGGAAACAGAAGGAGAGTTCAGCGTGAGGTTTCCGAAACTTCCGGTGATCACGGTGCTGAGAGGTATCAGGTAGTTGTACCATTTTTTGATGATGAGTGTGCTGGTGGGAGAAAAATTTTCTGATCCGTTCGTAAACAGCGAAGCTCCTGCAAGCGTATTGTTTCCCGGCTGCCATGTAAACGACGAGCCGGCTCCGAGTGTAAATAGCACTCCGGGAAGTGTCAGGCTGATGTTTCCGCCGTTCATCGTTACGGCGCCATTCACAGAAAAAATTCCGCTGATGGAAAGGATGCTTGAGTTCGTCCAGGTGAGTGTTCCGCCTGTCGAAACCGTTACAGCATGTACCTGTTGATTGGCATTGACCGTGATGGTATGCCCGGCGCCAATGGTGACGTTATCCGATGCAGCCGGAACACCAGCCGGGCTCCAGCAGGTTGGTGAATTCCAGTTTCCCGATGCCACGGTGGTTTTGTTGCTTGCATGGAGAACAGGCATGTTGAAAACAAGCAGGGCAATCCATGTACAGATCAACCGGATTTTTATTTTGTATGGGAAATTTTTCAGCATTTTTTTTCGTGGTGTTGGTAACACAATTCAGTGACCGGAAATTTATTGGGTGATGGAAGTTGGAGCCAGTGGCTTTGCCTGCTTCACATGCATCGCATTTGGATTGACCGAAGCCTGCGGATTAATTTCAGGTGCAGGAATACTTTTTTCTGTCGTAAACACCTGGTCGGAAACCATGATCACATTCAGGTTGGTTGCCTTGCTCTGGTCCACGCGCGACAGGTTGAAAAAAATGGTGAGCCCGATCACCATGCAGGTCATTGCTGATGCAACTAAAATGATCGTAGTTCTTCGTGATAGCTTTTGACGCTGACGTTGACGCATATGGTTTCGTTTTTTCATCGTTGATCCGGTACGGACACTATGATAGTTGGTATGTTTGTACGTTCAGCAGAGATTTAGGTGGAAGAAATCAACGATGAATGCAAGCCCGGAAATGTCAGTTGTAAGATTTTCGCAAAGAGGGAATGGAATCGTAAACGCAGCGTGTGAATAAATCAACCCATCAGCATAAGAAGAAACCGGGAGGAGAAAATACGTGATTTGAACTGTTGCCAGAAATGTAAGATTCCCGGCTGACGTAAACAAAAAACCCTGCAAGGGGGATTGCAGGGTCTTTTTCTATGGGCAAATTGCAAATTGTTAATCGTTCACGAAGACAAGATCTTCGGCTGTGATGGTTCCGTTTTCCGCGAGTATGGCTGCACGTTCAATCACTGCTTTCAGTTCACGAACATTGCCGGGCCATTTGTAATCCATCATGGCTTTCACGGCATCTTTGGAAATCGTTACAGGCTGAATGCGGTTCTCTTTGCAGAAATCACTGAGGAAACTTTTCGACAGCATGATCACGTCATCACCACGCTCAAAAAGAGGAGGGAGGTGAATGAGAAATCCCTGCAAACGGTAAAACAAATCTTCACGGAAACGTCCTTCTTTCACTTCCACAGCGAGGTTCTTGTTGGTGGCTGCAATCACGCGCACATCGAGTTTGATGGGTTTGTTGCTGCCGATCCTGGTCACTTCTTTTTCCTGGAGCACACGCAGTAATTTCGTTTGAAGAATGGGATCCATTTCACCGATTTCATCCAGGAAGATGGTACCTTCATTGGCTTCTTCAAACTTTCCGATTCTCCGGTCGCGTGCATCCGTGAAGGCTCCTTTTTCATGGCCGAACAATTCACTTTCAATCAGGTCTTCAGGAATGGCGCCCATGTTCACCGTCACAAATGGCTTGCGCGCACGCGGCGAATTGTAGTGGATGGCCCGTGATACAAGTTCTTTTCCTGTACCGCTCTGGCCGGTTACCAGCACCATGATGTTGCTCTTTTCCACTTTCTGGATCAGCTTCAGCGTCTTTAAAACAGCGGAGCTGTTGCCGAGAATATTTGTGTACCTGTTCCGGTCGATGATCTGGTCTTTCAGCGTTTCATTTTCCTTTTTCAGGTTTACATTTTTGCAAAGGTTCCTTACGGAATTTTCGAGGTTTACAATGGCGTTTTCATTCTTGATGATGTAATCTTCCGCGCCTTTTTTGTAGGTCTCCACTACGACATCCAGTTTTTCCTGTCCGGATACAATCACGCACTGGATGTTGTCGTTGTAGTTTTTTATTTTTTCCATCAGCTCCAAACCATTCATTTCAGGCATGAGGTAATCGATGGAAACGATGTCGGGATTGAGGTGAAGGTTGTTGAGGCATTCCACCGGCGAAAGAAAATGTGTTACATCTACATTCTCCAGTTTCTCAATGGCTTTCTTGATGAGGTTTCCCAGGAACTGGTCGTCATCAACAATGAATATTCTGATCATGGTATTTGGTTTATGGTATTGTCAGTTTCTTTTTAGAAAAATTCGGGTTAAATGTTTCGTGGCTCACTTGTTATTTGCCGGTAATCTCGCGCAGGATCTTACACTTTCAGCAGATGAAAATCCGGCTTGACCGTACTGATTATTTCATCCCGGTTAGTTCTTCCTCTAATTCGGCGAATGCCGACTGGCTCGATTGTTTGACGTTTGAGATCAGCTCCGGAATTTTTTCCAGGTTTGTTTTTGAATCACTGCACGATTCAATTTCGGCAAGCAGTTTCTGGGTGTCACCGAGTCCCATGTAGCTGTACGAAGGTTTGATCCGGTGTGCGATCAGCCGGAGTTCTTCCCAGTTTTGCTTTTTGAAACACTCATTCATTTCTTCCAACGCTCCCGGCGTATTCTTCAAAAACATTTCAATCATCTCGACGATGAATTCATCGTTGCCGTCGGCTATCTGTTTCAGGTAGGTCAGGTTGATTTTGTTTTCTTTCATTGGGGGAATGATTGGATTCTCTTTTATTTCTCTTTCACTTTCTTTATTTAACGTTACATCCGCTGTTGGATGGATATCCTCATTCTTCGCTTCCATGGATGCGTGTACCGGTTCATTCGCTGAATGTACAGATGCATTCTCCTGTGTCGAAGTATTTTCATTCTCCATGTTTACGGAAGTATTTTCCTGTATCGAAGTATGTTCATTCGCCGCACCAGTGTTCTCATCCGTTTTTACAGGCAGGTTTAACGTTTCCGTTTTTGCCAGGTGAACGAGATCAAGAATTTTTTTCTTGAGGTCAGCCGGGTTGAAAGGTTTGGATATGTACTGGTTCATGCCGAGGTCAAAACATTTTTGTTTTTCCATGGGAACAGCATGGGCAGTCATGGCCATGATCGGAACGCTCCGATATGGTTCACCGAGTTCGCTGCGGATTTTCTGGGCGGCCGTATAACCATCCATTTCCGGCATCTGGATATCCATCAGCACGATATCGTATTGTCCGGCCTGCAGTTTTTCCATGGCGATTCTTCCGTTGCCCGCGATTTCAACATGGGCATCCCAGTCTGTCAGAACTTTTTTCACAATCAACTGGTTGATGGCGTTGTCTTCCGCCACGAGGATGCTCAGGCCGCTGAGTGTGTCACTGGTTTCTGATGGAAGAATGGATTGTTTGATTTCATTGGCTGCGATTTCATACGTGAGGTGGAAAAAGAATGTAGTGCCTTCTCCAGGTTTGCTTTTCACGCCGATGGTACCGCCCTGCAATTCGATCAGTCGTTTTACAATGGTGAGCCCTAGCCCGGTTCCGCCGAATTTGCGCGTAGTGTCGCTGCTGGCCTGCGTAAAACTTTCGAAGATGCTGCCAAGGCTTTCTTTCGGAATACCGATCCCCGAATCTTTTACTTCGATGTCGAGGGTTACATTTTTATCACGCTTACTCCGGAGCGATAAGTTCATGGAGACCTCTCCGTGTTCGGTGAATTTTATGGCATTGCCGACGAGGTTGTTCAGGATCTGGCTGAGACGGGTAGGATCGCCGCAAAGCGACGACGGTATGCTGGAATCAATGTTTACGTTGATGCTGATTTTCTTCTCGTCGGCTTTTGCTTTAAACAACTCCATCGTATGGTGGGTAATCTCATGGATGGAGAATGGAACTTTTTCAAAGTTCATTCTTCCGGCTTCTATCTTCGAAAAGTCGAGGATGTCGTTGATGATGACGAGCAGGTTGTCGGAAGAAGTCTTGATGGACTTCATGTACCCGTATTGTTCCTCGTTGAGTGTTGTTTTCAATAAGATATGTGTCAGGCCGATGATTCCGTTCATCGGTGTGCGGATTTCATGACTCATGTTCGCAAGGAATTGTTCCTTGATGACAGCTGCTTCTTCAGCCAGTTGTTTCGCCTTCTTCAGTTCCTGTTCAGCGCGCTTGTGATCGGTGATGTCGGATGATACACCGATGATACCGGTGATGTTATTGTCCTTGTCGCGAACAGGAGCATAATAGGCCTGGTGATACTGTCCCTGCAATTCAAGAATGGCGCTTACTTCCTCACCTTTCATCGTTCTGTCAAAAATATCGATCACCTCCGGAAACAGCTTTGCAAAATGATGGATGTCCTGGCCGATGATCCGGCTTTTGTCGGCACCGAGTGCTGCCACACCTTTTCCTTCAAAGAGGGTAAATATTCCGTTCTTGTCGAGTGCGAAGAGAATGATCGGCGAATTGCAGACGATGGTCTGAAGCTGCTTCTGCGCCTCATCCAACATCCGTTGCATCCGTTCTTTTTCCCTTTCGGATTCTTTGAAACGAATTACGTAACGCAGGCTTTGCGAAAGTCCTTCCGGGGAGAGGAGGTTCTTCGGAATGTAATCGGAAGCCCCGCTCTTCATCGCTTCTACCGCCACTTTTTCATCGCCGTGCGATGTGACGATGATAATCGGGGAATTATTTCCATGCTCACGAATGGATCTAAGCAATTCAAGCCCTGTGCCTCCCGGTAAATTATAATCGAGGAAAATGCAATCGTAGTCTTTGCCGATCGTTGCTTCCATGCCGGTCTCATGATCTTCGGCAAACGTCACCTCCACATTGATTCCGGACGACTTCAACGAGCGCTTCATGATCATGCGATCGAGTTCATCATCTTCTACCACGAGAATTTTTAACAGTTGGTTATCCATAGCTTGAAATTGATTAAGCGCCGGCTGTATGCCGGTGAGTGATTCTTCTTACTATGACGGTATCTCTTAGTTGCTGAAAAAAAAGGGAAAACCTTTCAGAAATCTTGCAGAATGAAGGCGTGCATCAGCCTGCACTAACAGAAAATTTCGCCCGGGTTTTTATGGTTTCATTTTCACCGGAAAGTGGGGAATAAAAAAAGGCCTGCGTTTCCGCAAGCCTCTTTCTTCAAAATTATTTTTTATCAGTAGGCGACTTCAAAACTTTTTACAGAAGTAGTCTTTCCGTCTTTCACGATGCTGATCATGTAACTTCCTTTCAGCAGGGAAGCATTGTTCACCACCACGGCATTCAAGCCTTCATGGAGTTGAATGTTTTTTGAAAGATAAACCTGCTGCCCGATCATGTTCGTAATAACGATATCTGATTTAGTGGAAGTATTCGAATTGATTTCAACAGTGAAGTTTCCGTTGTTCGGATTCGGGTAAACATTTCTCACACCTTCGTTTTTCAGGGTGCTGATACCGGCAACGGTGTTGGTCACATTCAATCGAAGGGTGATGTCGTTGCTGAACGTAGACAATCCGAATGGCTCGTTTATGCGAAGAGCAAGAATGTAAGGAGCCGTACGTGCCTGTGTTACATCCGGAGTCCAGGAAATGGTTCCTTCGGAAACGCCGGCGCTGTTGATCACGGAGAACTGAGCCGGGTTATTCGTGAGCAGGAATGGCTCGCCTCTCGAAAACATGTCAAGCGACTGGAAGTCGGGATCGAGTACGGTAACAGTAACTGTGAATGGTGAATTCGGATTCACGTCATACACAAATCCTGAATTCGGTGATGTATTGGAAACGGAAGAAACCTGCAAACGCTGGTTGGAGCTGCTGATCACAATGATCTGCATGTCTCTCCTGATTTGTCCGATCTGCACGCCATTCCGGAATTCATTCACGAGAACTGAAACTTCATAATGTCCCACTGCAATTGGCAGGAAGGAAACTACACCGGTAACAGGATCCATGGCGAAAGGCATGCTAGTATCAGAAAGAGGAACCACATAACCTGGTACATACACACCGGCACTGGTCACCGGAGTGTCAAGTGCCCATGCGATGCTGTCGCCGTCAGCATCAAAAGGAAGCGGGTTGTAGGTGAACGGAGTTCCGATCTGTGCGATTGGAATCGGAGGGTTCAGGAACACAGGAGATGAATTGGTTGAATCAGCCCAGAGGTTGTTGTACAAATGGAAAGAATAGTTGCATGGATTCAGGATGTTGAGGATGGCACAGTTGCGGCAGCAGTCCTCGTACCACATGGAATAATTTCCGGCAGCAGTGAACGTGATGGTATCCACGTAAGAGTATTCTTCCACGCCGTTTCCGAAAACAACAGGACCGTTGAGGTTGATGGTTCTTACCGCCGACCAGGCTCCCGAAGAATCTGAATAATGAAAGGTAGCCGTGGTGTACATCGGAACGCCGAGTGTATCGCGGTAAGCGGTAACCGTTACTTCATAGGTAAGTCCGCCGATGTTGCGGGAAGTCATCTGGCCGCCCATCAGGTGAGAGGCGCGGGATGTAAGCGCAATCATGCAAACAAATAATACGAGTAATAATTTTTTCATGGATTTATTTTTTAGTACAGTGTTTAGGAATAGATCATCAAACGTACTTCATTCATTTTGAAAATACAAGCCTCATGAATAAAAAAAATGGTCACGTTATGAACCGCTGAAAAAATGCGATTTCGCACTTGTTTTGATAGTTAAAAAAATGCCGTTTTTTGAAGGTCAGGAGTTGTTTTTCTGGCTCGTATCAATCCTGCTCACGGTTAATATTCCCTGTACGTCTTTCAGCTTTTGAATCAGCTTGGTGAGGTGATGCGTGTCGTGTACAAACAGCATGATGGTTCCTTCGAAAATTCCATCGATGCTTTCGATGCTGATGGATCGCATATTCACTTTCAGTTCGCTCGAAATGACTTTGGAAATTTTACTCACCACACCCACCTGGTCGATGCCGGTGATTTTGATCCCGGCAAGGAAAGCAATCTGCTGTTGGTTCGTCCATTTTGCTTTTACAATCCGGTAGGCGTAGTTGCTCATCAACTGAATGGCATTCGGGCAATTCACACGGTGAATTTTTATTCCCTCGTTGATGGTGATGAATCCGAACACGTCGTCGCCGGGGATCGGGTTGCAGCAGGGAGAAAGTTTGTAATCGATCCGCTCGAGGTTCTCACCGAGTACCAGCATGTCGGAAGAACCGCGTACATGTTTTACGATTTGTTCGAGCGAATGCGGCTCAACACGATGCGTGACTCTTGCTTTGATGCTGCCTTTGTCTTCTGCAAAATCCTTCAGATCCTGAACGTCGATGGCTCCTTTGGCAATGCGGTAAAAAAGTTCAAGGCTCGTCGGAATTTTATAATAGGCGAGGAGTTCGTTGATGTTGTCGGTGTTGAAATGGATTTTCAGGTGACGGAATTTGCGTTCGAGAATTTCCTTGCCGTCTTCGGCCACGCTTTTCTTTTCTTCCTTCAGCGCATTTTTGATTTTTGATTTTGCCTTGGCAGTCACCACGTAATTCAGCCAGTCTTCCTTCGGAGTCTGTTTGTTGGACGTGAGAATTTCCACCTGGTCGCCGCTCAGCAGTTTGTGACTGAGCGGAACCAGTTTGTGATTCACCTTGGCGCCGATGCACTTGCTGCCGATGTCGGTATGAATTTCAAAAGCGAAATCGAGTGCCGTTGCATTGGAAGGAAGTGTGATGAGTTCGCCGGTAGGAGTGAAGACGAAGATTTCGTCGGAGAAAAGATTCAGTTTGAATTCATCCACAAAATCCATGGCATCCGCTTCCGGGTTGTCGAGCAGTTCACGGATGCGATGGATCCATTCATCGAGTGCTGTTTCGGCCGCCGACTCTTTGTATTTCCAGTGAGCGGCATATCCTTTTTCGGCAATTTCATCCATACGCTTCGTACGGATCTGAACTTCCACCCACTTCCCGGAAGGGCCCATCACCGTGGTGTGCAGCGATTCATAACCATTCGCTTTCGGCGTGGAGATCCAGTCGCGCAAACGATCGGGATTCGGATGATAGAAATCGGTGATGATGGAATACGCTTTCCAGCACATGGCCTTTTCATCGTCGAGGTTGGTATCGAGGATCACACGAATCGCAAAGAGATCATAAATCTCTTCAAACGATACACCTTGTTTTTTCATCTTCACCCAGATGGAGTGAACGGATTTCGATCGTCCCTTTATTTCATATTTGCATTCCTGCTTGTCGAGTTCTTCTTTGATCGGCTCAATGAATTCATTGATGAACTTCGTTCGTTCGCGTTTGGTTTGCTGCAATTTTTCTGAAAGCTCGTTGTAAATTTCCGGCTCCGTGTATTTCATCGCCAGGTCTTCCATTTCAATCTTGATGGAATACAAGCCGAGGCGGTGGGCGAGCGGGGCGTAGAGGTAAGCGGTTTCGGAAGCGATCTTCAGTTGCTTGTCGCGCGGCATCGAATCGAGCGTACGCATGTTGTGCAGGCGGTCGGCGAGTTTGATGAGGATCACGCGCACATCATCGGAAAGTGTGAGCAGCATCTTCCTGAAATTTTCCGCCTGCAGCGAGGATCCCTGGTCGAAGACTCCGGCAATTTTAGTGAGGCCGTCGATGATGGATGCTACTTTTTTTCCGAATGTTTTTTCAATGTCATCAAGCGTAAGGTGTGTGTCTTCCACCACGTCGTGCAGCAATGCACAAACAATGGCCGTGGTGCCGAGACCGATTTCTTCGGCAACAATCAGTGCAACGGAAAGTGGGTGGAGGATGTACGGTTCGCCGGTTTTCCTCCGCATGTCTTTGTGAGCCTCCAGCGCAATATCAAAAGCCAACCGGATTTGTTTCTTGTCTCCTTTGTCGATGTTGGGTTTGCATGCACGCAACAGGGCACGATAGCTTTTCAGGATGGTTTCCTTTTCGGCATCGGCGTTGTAAACGGGTGTTTCGTGATCTGACATCAGGATGATTTAACAATTCACAAGATACTAAAAAGGCAGTTATGATTTTGATTTTTTAAGAGCAAGAATGGAGAAATCAGTATCCGCTTTCCGGATGGTATTTGAAAGTTTTCCGAGGCCTTCGATTTCCATTTCCACCACATCACCGGGCTGCAGCCATTGTGTTGGGTAGTTCGGATCATTCAGCAAGCCGGTTCCGTTGAGTTCGAGGAAACAACCGGTGCCAACCGTTCCGGAGCCGATCACATCGCCGGGGAGAATGTCCACTCCATAAGCACAGCGTTCAATGATCTCCGCAAAAGTCCAGTCCATGTCGGCGAGATTTCCTGAACTCACCTGTTTCCCATTCACAAAACATGTCATCGCCAGGTTGTACCGGTTGCCGGAGTGATTTTCTTTTGCCGGAACTTTAAAAGGTTCGAGTTCATCCGGCGTCACCAGCCACGGACCGATGACTGTAGAAAAATCTTTTCCTTTCGCCGGCCCGAGGTTGAGCAGCATTTCTTCCATCTGAAGAGTACGCGCACTCAGGTCGTTCATGATCATATATCCGGCAATGTATTCATCCGCTTCTGCCGCTTTGATATTTCTTCCTTTTTTACCGATCACCACGGCGGCTTCCAGTTCGAAATCGAGTTTCTGAAAATGATCGGGCATGCATTCGATATCGCCAGGGCCCTGTATCGCATTGTGATTGGTAAAATAAAAAATCGGGTATTGGTCGAACTCGGTGATCATCTCCACTTTCCTGTTTCTTCTTGCCGCTGCCACATGTTGCCTGAATGCATACCCATCGCGGCAGGAGGAAGGGTGGGGAACGGGAGCAAGCAGGTTCACGTTTTTTATATTCCCGGCTTCCATCAGTTGATGATGGATTTCGGATTTCGGATTTTGAATTTCCCGGTCAAGCTGTTTGGCAATGCTCATTCCTTCCTCACCGGATTTCAGAAAGTCAGCCATGTTATCAGGCAGCGGATTTTTTGAAATGAGTTTTGAGTTTTCGGGAAGATTATAAATGACTGAATCAGCAAGAATGCCGAGATGCTCTTTTCCTTTTTCGAGATAACTGACAAGTTTCATTTGTTGTAAAGGATGTAAGGCGCAAAAATATAAAACGGATCGGATGATCCGGATAAAGTTTTCATGGAAAGTTAAAAAACAAAAACACGCTGCATGGAGAAAAAAAAAGAGCTGCGATTTCTCACAGCTCCTTTTCGTTTCATGTTCGTTTTAATAATGCGTTATTCTTTTCCGATCACCAGTTTCTGCCGGATGGTTTCTTCCGTATTCGTTGCCGTGATGATGAACATGCTGCCCATCCTGCAAAATTCATGATCAATGCTGAGTTTCAGGTCGCCGAAATTTTCAGATGACGTGGTTGCCGACGGAATTATTTTTCCCGTGACATCCTGAACAGTGATTTGATAAGTACTCAAATCGTTGCCTGAGTATTCCAGGTTAACATCTTTCCCATTGGATGGATTCGGGTAAACGTTGAAGATGCTTTTGTTCTTGTTGAGAATGCTGACCGGGGTGAAACACGTGAAATGCCCGTCGTAATCCGTTTGCCTGAGCCTGTAATAAGATGTTCCTGCCAGCGGGTTCCTGTCGGTGTATGAATAAGAATGTGTAACCGTTGAATTGCCGGCTCCGTCAACAGTGGCTATGGCATCGTAATGCACATTGTCTTTGGAACGTTCAACGGTGAAGTAATCGTTGTTGATTTCCGACTGCGTCGTCCAGTTTACATCCACATATTTTCCATTCAGCCGGGCATCGAAAGCCGACAGTTCAACAGGAAGCGGGTTGCCGCCGCCCGGAGGGTTGCCCAATGCAAAATACGTATGGAAGTTGTTGAAGGTACTCGACAGTATGTTTCCGGTTCCGTTGGCTGTTGCCACTCCGCCGAAGTTTTGCCATAAGGCCACACCGTTGTCATGTGCAACAAGCAAGGTGTTTTTATTAGCCACGCCGTCATCCAGGTCATAATACATCTGGATTCTTCCGGTGGAGAAATTGGCAACGTTCTGCCTGGTGAACATCACGTAACGCACATTCGATACGTTGGCAATGGTTCCCGGAAGACCGTATGGAAGTGCTGTTGCAGGCGAATTGATTATTTCAGCACGGTACGTTACGGAAGTTGCATTGCTGTGTTTGATGGTAAGAACCACGGGGCGGTACTTGGTACTTTTACCAACAGGGAAGGTTTTCGCTGTGGATGTTAGGGTTGCCCAGGTGTGAACCATCGGCCCGTCGACGTATGAACTGGCGCTGCCGATGTTTGCATTGGCGGCACTCTGGCAGGTAAGGATATTGGTATTGGTGGTGAGCAGTTTTCCGTTCACCATCGAGAGAAAGTTACTCACATTCGCCGCTTTGTTCAAAGTAATGTTGCTGGAATTGTTGATGACAAGATTGTAAAACGTCGTCACGCTGATGCCGCCGATAGCCTGTGCACCGCTGGTGTTGAAGGTCACCGTTCCAAGACGTGCTGTGAAAGTTCCGTTGTTGTAAATGGCATCTGTACCGTTTGCAGTGCCTAACAAGGTCATCTGTTTGGCATCACCAACAGTACCGCTGATGGAACGGACGTCAAATGTTTTTCCGATGTCGATGTATAGGCTGAGCAAAATGAAATTCGTTGTGGTGGCCGCTGAGGTAGCTAAGCTGATGGCGGATGCATTGTTGCCGGTGATTTTGAAATTCGGGTACGTTGCCGTAGCATACGGTTTGAAATTAAATATTTTTCCTGCAGCCGTTGAGGCATTTCCATATACGATGGTACCTCCGGTTGTAGTGACGGTTCCGCTGGTTCCGCAAATGGCTGCGTCAATGGTGGCAGCACCGGCGATGTTCGGCGACTGAAGCGTGATGGTTCCCCCGCTCATCTGGAAAGAACTTCCCGCCACATCGTTGATATAAAACACCTGCCTGTTGGTGCCGGTAGTTCCGTTGTTGAGCAGGATTGTTCCTCCTGTCATCTTGAAACTAAAGGGTTCTGTTGTGGATGAGGTTCCATAGGTGATGCCTCCGTAAACAGTGAGCGTACCTGCTGAAACTTCAAGGTAAGGAACAGGAGCGCCGTTCTGATCGGAGCGTAATCCCTGTAATCCTGCCGTTGTGCCGATTTTTACGTTTCCGCCGTTCACATACAACTGTCCCTGTAAATACACATTGTCGGCGGCCGAAGCGAACCACATGGTTCCCACCGGAACTTTAAATGTCATGGTGGGCCCGATGGTAAACGTAGCTACCGTCGGGTTGATGCTGTAAGTGCCGGCATTGTTGTGAATATAGGTACCGGTGTTTCCGACGAAACTTTTGATTCCGTTTTCGAATGAAACCGTTTGCACATCCAGGGTATTGGCCTGTGCTGTTTTATTTAATGTAACGGTGTTGAGATCCCATGCGCCCGATCCGTTGATGGTGCTGTTGGTCGCTGTGTTGAAAGTTAAATTGACTACTTGTCCGAGGTTGACATAAAAGTCAACAATACCGAAGTTGGAAAAATTACTTCCCACATTCACCGTATGAGTACGGGCAACGGTGGTATTGTACCAGAATTTGGCTCCTGTATTCACCGTGATGTTCCCGGTAACGGTAACAGCGAAATTGGCTGTGGATTTGAATTCAAGAATTCCGGAAGCTCCTTGTCCCACGTTGATGGTCGCACAATTCACGGCTGACGTGATGAACACCGTATACCCATTCCCGATGTTGGCGATATCGCCGGCAACCGGGAAGGTTCCTGTATTGGTGGCATTTCCGTAAGTGACGGTCGACCAGGTCGTGTTCACATTCCAGTTTCCTCCGCTGGTTCTTGAATAATAGGTTGTGGCCTGTGCATCGCTGATGAGCAGGATTGCAAAAATCAAAATGGCAGCAACGCCACCGGTATGCTTCCTGGTACTTCCCAGGACTTTCCCGACGGATTTTTTTGCTGCTTTGATTTGGTTGAGTACTGCAGTGAATTCAATCATCACCTGAAGTTTTGATTTTTTCATTTTAAGATATGGTATGTATGAGTGTTCAAATGGAAATCGCATATTATAATCCGAATCAATTTATCGAAATTGAAGTCTTAAAGTTTGCCGCACTTCAGTCAGAATCATGCATTGTAAGGTTTCAACCAAAACCTTCCTTTTTTTCAGAAGTTTCTGATTGGGATCTTTGAGAAATAAAAAAAATGAAGATTCCTGTTTTGTACGCTGCTGTAATATCATGGCTGAAATTACCCGGTTATTTTCCTTCACCTTTCCCGCTGAGGATTTTTGGGTGATGCATTACATTATTTCATTCATTTCTATTTATGATGTGACGGAACAAAGGGCTTGTTTCATATTTCCTTTTTCTATGATGAGATTGATAATAAATACATAATTTTGACGCTTCAAAAAAACGAACGATGCCTCATTA
This sequence comes from Bacteroidota bacterium, assembly GCA_026391945.1. Lineage (GTDB taxonomy): Bacteria > Bacteroidota > Bacteroidia > AKYH767-A > 2013-40CM-41-45 > JAPLDA01. The sequence continues at coordinate 31,051 of JAPLDA010000102.1, forward strand.
TTTTTCTCTTGGAAACATTCCGCATAAACGTCATACTCAGTTCCGGAAGCCCGATGGGAACTTATATGCCGAAGAACTTGTTTCCACGCATGGATTTTCAAGTGTGTATTCACTGATCTATCATTGTCATCCGCCGACGATGATCAAAGCGGTGGGAGAAAGTTATTCGGTGGTTCCGAAAATTGCATTTCAGAAATCGTTGAGGCATGAGAGCTTTGAAGGATTCGACATCAAACCCGCCGATGATTTTTTAGAAAGCAGGGTCCCCGTGCTGGTGAACAACGACCTTCATATTTCTTTGGCTGCTCCGCGGAAATCACTCACCGGTTATTTTTATAAGAATGCTGATGCCGATGAAGTGATTTTTGTTCATGAAGGCACCGGGACATTAAAGACCATTTATGGTTCCATCGAATTCGGATATGGCGATTACCTTGTGATCCCGAGAGGTACCATTTACCAGGTGCAACTAAACACAGCCGATAATCGTCTTCTGATTGTTGAGTCATTCAGCGCGATCGAAACTCCGAAAAGGTACCGGAATCAATACGGGCAGTTCGAAGAACATTCTCCGTTCTGCGAACGCGATGTCAGGGTGCCTGCCAATCTTGAAACTCACGATGAAAAAGGAGATTTCAAAGTCATGATTAAAAAGGAAGGAATGATGTATCCTTATGTATATGCCACCCATCCGTTTGATGCCATCGGTTGGGACGGGAATCATTATGCATGGGCGTTTTCGATTCACGATTTCGAACCGCTCACCGGCAGGGTTCATCTCCCGCCGCCTATCCACCAGACTTTTGAAGCACACAATTTTGTGATCTGTTCATTTGTTCCAAGGCTGTACGATTATCATCCTGATGCGATACCGGTTCCTTATAACCACAGCAACGTGGATTCTGATGAAGTGCTGTATTATGTGGATGGTGATTTCATGAGCAGGAAATCCGTTACGCGGGGAATGATAACTTTGCATCCCGGCGGCATTCCTCATGGCCCGCATCCGGGTACCGTTGAAAAAGGAATCGGGCAAAAAGAAACCAAAGAACTCGCCGTCATGATCGATACATTCCGTCCGCTATGCGTTACGGAAGAAGGAGTTAAAATCATGTCGAAGGATTATTATAAGTCATGGCTTGAATAGCAGCCTGTTAACAGAATTGTTTATATCCTCGAATCAATGTGAATTATCTATTTGCAAAATCAATAATAAAATATCATTTTTGGAAATTCTAACTAATCGTAATCGTCATAATCTAACCACACCATCCATCCAATGAAAAGAATACTACTTACTCTCATTTCGTTGTTCGCTTTATCATTCAGCTATGCCCAGACAACTGTGTTTCACGAAGATTTTGAAGTCGTTGACAGTGTCACGTCAAGCGGAAACCCAACCTGGTTCCAGGAATCGCTGGTACAGGTAAGCGGCAGCCATTGTATGCGGGATACTATTCTCCTTGGTGATACGGCATACCTGACCTCCAATACATTTAGTACCATTGGATTTAACAGCGTTCAGATGGATTTCTGGCACATCTGCAAGATATCATTTGCCGACAAAGGAACCATTGAAGTGTCGAATGATAACGGAGTAACGTGGACCCAATTAACAAGTACTCAGTACTTATCCACTTCTGGTTTCTCAACAAGTAATAATTTCAGTTCATATGCTTATGGACTTTCCTCCTCCGGATGGGATCCATTTAATGATTTATCAATCCCTGATAATACATGGTGGAAGCATGAAGTATTTGATTTGTCATTATTAATTCCTAATTCAGCACAGGCTAAGATCAGGTTTGAAATTTTTGATGGCAATTCAAGTGGAGGGGATGGCAATTACGGATGGGTAATTGATGATATCAATGTCATAGCAGCTCCACATGAGTTAATAGGACCCACTATTGTATGGTCGCCTCCGGTGTTGTCGGGAAATATTTATAGCCTTGGACCTTTTAGCATTAAAGATACGGTCACTGATGCATCAGGTGTTTCTTCTGCCAATTTATTTTATTCAATTAATGGCGGAGCGTTTACTCAGGTAGCGATGTCGATATTATCCGGTAGTGTGTGGCAGGGGATTATTCCGACGGTGAACAATGGAGATACTATTTGTTATTACGTTCAGGCTACTGATATCTGGGGTAATTCATCGGTGTTGCCTTCAGCCGGTACCAATTGCATGTACGTTTCTTCCGGAATTTCATTTCCTTATATCGAAAACTTTGACATCAATACCACTTTGTGGACTTCATCCAGTACGAGCGGAAGCAGTTGGCAGTTGGGAACGCCAAGTTTCGGTGCAACCAATTCGGCGCATTCGAATCCGAATGCATGGGATATTGATCTTGCAAGCGGCTATCTCGACAATACGTATACCACCCTTACCTCTCCGGTTTTTAATTTTAATAACATCAACAATCCTATTTTGTCTTTCTGGAGGAATCATAATTGTGAGGGTAACTGGGATGGAACACGACTGGAATATACGACGGATGGCGGTTTAACCTGGCAGTTGCTGGGTATTTATAATGACCCGCAGGGAACCAACTGGTACAATTATACCAACATCAATTCAAATCCGGGTCCGGCGTGGTCTGGTAATTCCAATGGTTGGATTCAGTCAACTTACAGACTTGGATGCCTTTTCAGTTCTTTCATAAGTGTTCAATTCCGGTTCTTGTTTACATCTGATCCATCAGTTAACCTTGATGGATTCTCTATCGATGATTTTTCCATTACACTTGCTTTGCCTCAGGATATTGGTGTAACGGCGATCCTGCAACCAGGCGGATCAGCGCCAGCAGGAACAAACGATTCAGTTCGGGTGATCATCAGAAATTTTGGAAGTCAGCCGGCAACAGGCTTCCCGGTTAATTATTCAATAAATGGAGGAGCGCCGGTTTCTCAATTTTATGCAGGCACTTTGCAGCCTTGTGGCGCCGGAGATACCATTTCATTTACAGCATTGTATTCAGTACCTGCCGGAGCATATTCCATTTGCGCGTTTACATCGATGACCGGTGACGGCAATGCATCCAATGATTCAACGTGTAAAAGTTCTCAGGGTATACCGTTGGTTACTTTGTCTTATAATGATGATTTCGAAACCCCTCCTTCATTATGGTACGACAGTTCTGCCGCAGGTACAAGTTGGGAGCTCGGTACTCCGAATTTTGGCGTGACTAATTCAGCTCATACTCCAGTAAATGCATGGGATATTAACTTAAATTCTGCTTATGGAAATAATGCGAGGGCAATATTGACTTCTCCGATTTTTAATTTTAACAATGTCATAAATCCTGTCTTGTCTTTCTGGAGGAATCACTATTGCGAAGGCAATTGGGATGGAACAAAACTTGAATATACGACGGATGGCGGTTTAACCTGGCAGTTACTTGGTGTTTATAATGACCCACAGGGAATGAACTGGTACAATTATGCAAATATTAATTCTAATCCGGGTCCTGCATGGTCTAATAATTCCAATGGTTGGATTCAATCAAGCTACAGACTCGGCTGCCTCTTTAGTTCTTTCGGAAATGTTCAGTTCCGGTTTGTGTTTACTTCTGATGGAAGTGTCACATATGATGGATTTACTATTGATGATTTTTCTATTACACTTGCATCCCCGCAGGATATCGGTGTAACAGCTTTTTTACAACCCGCTGCGACAGCTTTGGCCGGAGCATCCAATTCGGTTCAGGTTATTATCGCGAATTTCGGAAGTCAGCCTGCAACAGGTTTCACCGTTAATTATTCAGTAAACGGCGGTGCTCCTGTTTCGCAATTATATTCAGGTACCTTGCAGCCTTGCGATATCGATACAGTTTTGTTTACAGCCCCTTACTTTGTCCCGACAGGAACGTATTCAATTTGTGCTTTCACAACTCTGGCAGGTGATGGTAATACATCTAATGATTCTATCTGTAAAAATTTTCAGGGTATACCTTTGATCACTTTACCATACACTGATAATTTTGAAACCCCTCCTTCGCTATGGTACGATAGTTCTGCCGCCGGTACAAACTGGGAATTAGGTATTCCGAATTTTGGAGCAACGAATTCTGCCCATTCTCCGGTAAGTGCATGGGATATTAACCTGAATGCTGGGTATGGAAACAATGCGAGATCAGTATTGACATCACCGTTTTTTGATTTCACTTCTCAGGTGAATGCCAAACTTTCATTCTGGATGAACAGGAACATCAGTACCGGCGATGGCGCCTGGATTGAATATTCCATTGATACAGGATTAACATGGCAACGTTTGGGTATTGTAGGAGATCCGGATGCACTCAATAATTACTGGTATAACAATGCCAGTATCAATTTTACCGGATTGCCAGGATGGGACGGAAATTCTAACGGATGGGTAAAATATACTTATATTCTTGGTGTTCCGTTTAATAATGCCGGAACAGGAGTTCAATTCAGATTTATCTTCTATTCAAATGGCTTTACAACGTCTGACGGAATTTCAATTGATGATATTGCGATCACTCCAGCATCACCAATAGATCTGGGAGTCGTTTCAATTAACCAGCCTTTCGGAACCAATGCTTCAGGAGCTTCTGCAAGTGTAGATGTAACCATAAAAAATTTCGGTACTTCAACGGTTACCAATTCCGACATCGCCTACAAGATCAATGGAACACTCGTGGCAACAGAACCATGGACTGGTTCGCTTACACCTTCTTCAACTACAACATTTACTTTTTCAACCCAGTTTACAGTTCCAAGCGGTCAATATGATCTTTGCGCATTTACTTCCCTGAATGCGGATGGCGATCACATCAATGATACAACCTGCGCGACGAGAAACGGTATTCCATCACTTGGAGCACCCTACTTTGATGATTTCGAAGGTCCGATTTATTTCTACAGCCTTTCTCCAACAGAATGGCAGTACGGTGTTCCGTCTTCTTCTGTTATCGATTCAGCATACAGTCCTGTAAATGCATGGAAGACCAACCTTTCAGGAGATTATTCTGCCAACGATGATATCTATCTATACTCTCCATACTTCGATTTTACCGGTGCTTACCAGCCAGAGTTAAGATTCTGGCATTGGTATGATTTCGAACAGACTTTTGATGGTGGCCGCGTGGATATATCAACGGACGGCGGATTTACCTGGAATCAGCTTGGTAGTGTTGGTGATACAGCCGCCACCAACTGGTACACATTGCAAAGTCTGACTTCCTCTGGAAAGCCAGGTTGGACAGGTGTTTCCGGAGGTTACATCCAATCCGTTTACAGGCTTCATTCTTTGCAGAACTGGCATGGTGGATTGATTCAGTTCCGGTTCAATTTCAGTTCCGATGGATCAGTAAACCATAATGGATGGGCGATTGATAACTTCGAAATTTACAGTCCATTTCCAAATGCTGCTCCTATAGCTATTTCTCCGGTTTTCAATCCTTTTTACCCAACTGGAGCAGCCACGGAAGCAGATTCGGTTCTTATCAAGAATCAAGGCTCGCTTGAGATCAGTTCATTAGATGTAAGCTTATCGATTGATGGAACCATCATGACGACCGATAACCTTGTTTACTCACCTCCACTGGCGCCAGGAGCATCAAACTGGCATACATTCTCGTCATTGTGGCATCCTTCTCTCGGCGGCCACCAGATCTGTGCGATTACTTCCAATCCGAATGCTACGCCTGACATCAATCCTTACGACGATACATTGTGTGTATACGGAGGTATTTTTGATTCCGTCACGGTGACACAGTCTGCTCCGTATTGCAACGATTTTGAAAACGGCAACGGCTATCCAGGATGGATTCCATTGAATGCTTTCAGTTATGTCTTGTATGATTCTGACTGGCAGTTGGGTACTCCTGCTAAAACAGTTCTCAATTCTGCACACAGCGGTTCGAAATCATGGGTGACCAAACTCACCGGTGATTATACCGCCCGCGATTCTTCCGGCGTGTTCAGCCCTGTGTTTGCTGTGGATACCACTACCTGTTATGAATTGAGTTTCTGGCACAAGTTCGATACAGAAAATTTCCAGGATGGAGGTACAGTTGAATTCTCTATTGACAACGGAGTATCATGGCACATTGTAGGTTTCGCATACGAGTCAAACTGGTTCAATTCATTATACATCACCGGCCTTGTAGGAGGTCCTCCTACACCAGGCTGGAGCGGCAATACAGGCGGGATATGGTGGAATGCAAAACACAACATCAGGTTTACTCACCCGGGACATGTGATCTTCCGTTTCCGTTTTGGTTCTGATATGACGACGCAAAGCGAAGGCTGGACGTTCGATGATGTCTGCTTCCAGAAAATCGGGGCATGCACCATTGGCATCAATGAAATCGTCGGACATTCGGTTTCTCTTGATCAGAACTTCCCGAATCCTGCATCCGACATCACGTATTTCACCTATTCAATTCCGGAACATGGAAAAGTGAAATTGTATGTGACCGATGTGCTTGGAAGAACCATCAACATACTCGTCAATGAATCACAGGGCGAAGGCTTACATGCTGCCCAGATGAATGTGAAAGACCTGGCGAACGGCATGTATTACTACACACTTGAATTCAACGATCAGAAAATGGTCAGGAAATTTGTAGTGGCTAAATAAATCAACTGAATAAAATTAGAAAGGCTGCTCTTTTGGGCGGCCTTTTTTGTTTCATGCAAGAAGGGAGTGGGAGAAATGGGAAAGGGTGAAACGCAGAATCGGGAAAATGAAAATGGGAGAATCGGAGAAAGGGAGAAAAGAAATATCGGTTGAAATTTCTCAGAGTTCGCTGCGGAAAAAAGTTTCACGCAAGGCTCGTAGGGAAGAAATTGATTTCACGTGATTACTCTTCGGCCTCTTCTTCTCAGCGCTCCGCATGAAATTTTTTCTTTTGAAATAAATGGAACTTAAATGCTATTTGTACAACGGGAATTTTTTTGCCATCGTATTCACTTTTTTCTTCACGGCTTCGATGACTTTCTCATTCTCATTGTTCATCAGCACTTCGTCGATGAGGTCAACGATTTTTACCATGTCTTTATCCTTTAATCCGCGCGTGGTCATCGCCGGCGTTCCGATCCGCATACCGGAAGTAACGAACGGCGACTTATCATCAAAAGGAACCATGTTCTTGTTGACAGTGATGTCTGCTTTCACCAAGGTATTCTCCGCCAGTTTGCCGGTGAGATTTTTAGAGCGAAGATCAATCAGCATCGAATGATTGTCGGTGCCGCCTGAAATCACTTTGTATCCTTTGTCCATGAAAGCCTGCGCCATCGCTCGCGCATTCTTAATCACCTGCACGCAGTACTTCATGTAATCTTCCGACAAATCTTCGCCGAAGGCAACGGCTTTCGCGGCGATCACATGCTCGAGCGGGCCGCCCTGCGTTCCCGGGAATACGCCGCTGTCGAACAGGCTGCTCATCATTCTGATTTCGCCCTTCGGTGTTTTCAGACCAAACGGATTTTCAAAATCTTTTCCCATCAGGATCATTCCGCCACGCGGACCGCGTAAGGTTTTGTGAGTGGTTGTCGTTACAACATGGCAATGGGGAAGAGGATCGCTCAGCAACCCGCGTGCAATCAGTCCGGCAGGATGTGCAATGTCGGCCATCAGCAAAGCGCCGCAGGCATCGGCAATTTTTCTTAGCCGCGGAAAATCCCAGTCGCGCGAATAAGAAGATGCTCCTGCAATGATCAGTTTTGGTTTTTCCTGCATGGCCGTTTTTTCCAGTGCAGCGTAATCCACGCGGCCGGTGTCAGGATGCACGCCGTAAAAAGATGTCTGGTATAACTTCCCCGAAAAATTTACCGGTGAACCGTGCGTGAGGTGTCCGCCATGAGAAAGATCGAAGCCAAGAATTTTATCTCCGGGTTTCAGGAGAGCAAGCATCACTGCCGCATTCGCCTGTGCACCGGAGTGTGGTTGTACGTTTGCCCATTCAGCATTGAACAATGCTTTCGCCCGGTCGATGGCCAGTTGTTCCACTTCATCAACCACCTGGCAGCCGCCATAGTAGCGCTTTCCGGGGTAACCTTCAGCATATTTGTTCGTGAGACAGGAACCCATGGCCTGCATCACCTGTTTGCTGACGAAATTTTCTGAAGCGATCAGTTCGATGCCATGTTCCTGCCTCGCCTGTTCTTTTTTGATGAGATCAAAAATCTGTGTGTCTTTATTCAACATAAAATAAATGGTTTATTTTTTTGTTTCGATTGAGAAATTCATTTCAAAAAAAATCATCCGAAATCTATTTCCGTGTTGTCGCCGAGGTTCAGCGACTGGCTCAGTCCGTGCAGCGAAGCATCGCTGCCGATGATCGACTGGTGCAGCACGGCATTCTGCAGTTCGGAAAACGAACCGATGATGGAATCTTTCAGGATGGAATAGTTGATGATGGAATTGTCGCCGATGGATACATTCGGACCAATGATGGAATTGCTGATCCGGCAGTTTTCGGCAATGCTTACCGGCGGAATGATGATCGTGTTTTCAAAACTATTTTTCGGGTGAAACTCACCAAGTGTTTTCTTCAGCAGCACGGCATTCGTTTCGAGCAGGCTTTCTTTTGTGCCGCAGTCGTACCAGTTCTCCACGGGAAATGTTTTGAGCAGCACACCTTTTTGTATCAGTTTCATGATGCCGTCGGTGAGCTGGAACTCTTCGTATGTGCGGACGTTCTGGTTGATGTTTTCCTCCAGCGCTTCCATGAGCAAAGCCGATTCTTTTATTTTATAAAGTCCGACCAAAGCCAGATTCGATTTCGGGATCGGAGGCTTCTCCACCAGGTTCCTGATGAACCCGTCGCTGTCGAGTTCCGCCACGCCGAAACTCCGCGGGTCATCCACTTTCTTTACGCCGAGCGCTGATTCATTTTGCTGAAGAATTTCTTTCAGGTCGATGTCGAAAACGGTGTCGCCGAGAGCGATCACGATTTCATCGCCTTCAGCCAGATGATCTTTCGCCAGCCACACGGCATGGCCGATTCCTTCGCGCGGTTCCTGCAGGACGAATTTTTTTTCGATACCGGGATAATTGGATTTCACATAGTCTTCGATTTTATCACCGAGGTAGCCGACGATAAAAATGAATTCCCGGATACCGGCTTTGATGAGGTTATCAACGATGTGAGCCAGTATCGGCTTGCCTGCAACGGGCACGAGTGCCTTCGGCTGCGTGTGCGTATGTGGCCGTAAGCGGCTTCCGATGCCTGCAACAGGTATGATTGCTTTCATGGATAAATCAGGTGCGCGTTTTAAAGTGATAAACGAAAAGGCGAAAGTAACTCTTTTTTATAAAAACGGATTTTGTTTGGTAATTTTGGGTGGATTTGGTTGATTGAGTTGAGTAAGTTGATTGGGTTGATTGAGTTGATCGAGTTGAGCGAGTGGATTGAGTGGATTGGGTTGATGGAGGAATTGAGTTCAGAGCCGCCTGGTCTGATGGTCAGTCGTCTTAATACTGGGTTTGGGATTTAGATTGAATATTAAACCGGCGCGAATCCCAAAAGGGTTTCATGTTACTCAACAGACTGATCGAATTATTCTTTCATGGTTTCATTCATTATATTGTGAACTCTTTAGGGGTTTCTCCGAAAACCAAATCCCAAAATCCTAAATAAAAAAATGACCAATCGCATCACCGATCTTTTTCAAATCAAATACCCGATCATACAGGCCGGCATGATCTGGTGCAGTGGATGGGAACTTGCTTCAGCAGTGAGCAACGCCGGTGCATTGGGACTCATCGGCTCCGGTTCGATGTATCCCGATATTCTTCGTTCGCATATTCAAAAATGCAAAGCAGCTACCGACAAACCTTTTGGTGTGAACGTCCCGATGCTGTACCCGAATACCGAAGAACACATGAAGATCATCATCGAAGAAGGCGTGAAGATCGTTTTTACTTCCGCCGGAAATCCCGCCACGTGGACGAAGATGCTGCAGTCGAACGGAATCAAAGTCGTGCACGTGATCGCCAATACAAAGTTTGCAAAGAAAGCGGAAGATGCCGGCGTGGATGGCCTCGTGGCCGAAGGTTTCGAAGCCGGCGGCCACAACGGTCGAGAAGAAACCACGACGATGGTTTTGATTCCCATGATCAGGGAAGCCACCGAACTTCCGTTGATTGCAGCAGGAGGAATCGGGAACGGAACATCCATGCTCGCCGCCATGGCTCTCGGCGCGGAAGGAGTTCAGATGGGAACACGGTTCGTCGCTTCTCCCGAATCCAGCGGGCATGAGAATTTTAAAAAGCGTTTGCTCGAAACGAAAGAAGGCGATACGATCCTCACGATGAAACAACTCACGCCCGTTCGGTTGATTAAAAATAAATTTTATTCATTGGTGCAGGAAGCCGAACAGCGCGGAGCAAGTGCGGAAGAAATGAAAACTATTTTAGGAAGAGCGCGTGCAAAGGCCGGCATGTTTGAAGGCAACCTCGATGATGGTGAACTGGAAGTGGGGCAGGTGTCGGCGGCCATTCACAACATCAAACCCGCCGGTGAAATTGTGGAAGAGGTGTGGAATGAATTCATTACCGCAAAAAATAACTTGTGTTCCGAATGGAACGGCTTAAAATAATATTTACTCAAATCTTAAAGTCATGAAAACGAAAAAAAAATTATGCAACGGAAAAATATTCCTGTTTGTTTTTTTGATATTTTTATTTGCTGCATCATCTATAAGCCACGGCCAGGTGATCATCCAGGGGCCTCATAATTCTGCCAATGTAACGGAAGAATTTCCCGGATGCCTGTCGTGTCCTGGATCCGACTGGCTCAACTTCAGCAATGCCGGTTTACCCGACGGCAACTTTACGGAAGCCGTTCTCGCCCAGTACCCGTTTTGTTTTCAGAGCAACTGCTACCATTCGCGCGGGCTGAAGGCTTCCGATTTTGCATTTGCCATTCCTTCAACGGCAACCATTACCGGCATCAAAGCGGAAGTATTGAGGAAAGCATCGAATGCTACTTCCATCCGGGATACGGTGGTGCAACTGATGTCGAACTTAAGTGCAGCCGGGAGCAATAAAGCTTCGTCAACTTTCTGGCAGATCAATTCTGCCTATGAAAGTTATGGTGACTCATCGGATCTGTGGGGAGTTTCCTGGGCTCCGGGAGATGTGAACTCAACCGGCTTTGGCTTTTTCTATAAACCGAAGAATGTGAATTCCGGAATTTCAAACGTCACGGCTTACGTGGATCATGTGCGACTGACGGTTTATTACCTGTCAGCAACGGGAATCATGGAGCACCAGTCGTCGGATGATTTATTTTCTGTTTATTACCAGCAGCAGGAACATGCCATCATCATCCGGATGAATCAGACAGGGATAAAAAATGTTGTGGCAAAAATTTACGATGCAGCCGGGCAACTGGTTGATGAACGAATGATTGAAAATATTTCACCGGGAATTTCCACTTCTGAAATCAATTGTGAAAAATATTCCGCAGGAATTTATCTTGTGAAACTGGAAAATTCCGAAACGAATTTTTTGAAAAAAATAGTAATTGATAAATAGGAAAAGAGAATAATGGGCTTACTTGTCATTCAATTTGTTCGGCAAAAAAAAACTTACATGGAGGCAAGGAGAACATGGAACTTCATTGGATTGTAATTTATGAATGAAATGAAAGTTCTCATTTAATTTATGAAATAGATGTTTCACGCAGAGATTTCTATGATAGGAAACAAGAACAATTTCTAAATTGATAGAAATTTTTCCCCTGCGTTCTCTGCTCCCCTGCGACCCCTGCGTGAAACAAATTCAGAAAAATAAATTTCACGCGGGGTGCGATGAGAAATTCAAATGAGTCACTTTATATAAGCAAATGCTTCACAACAGAAAACCTCTGTGCATCTCCATGTCCTCCGTGCCTCCGTGGTGAATTTACCTGGGTTTATGTTAAAATATTTTTACCACGGAGGCATAGAGGGCACAGAGAAACACAGAGCTAAGGCGCAAAGTGACGCAGGGGAAAATTTCATCACCAAATCCTAAATCAACTCACTCCACTCAGTCAACTTAATCGACCCAATCAACAATGTCAATCCAATCCAACCACTCAACTCAATCCACCCATCACTCAAATCCTAAATCCCCAAATCTCCCAATCAATATCCATACTTCTCCTTCCACCGTCTCTTTAAAAAATCCCGTGTTTCATTTTCGCGTACATTGTTTCCCGGGTCGTAAAATTTGGTGCCGGAAATAGTTTCAGGAAGGTATTCCAGGTTGATGAAATTATCTTCGTACTGGTGAGCATACTTGTAATCTTTTCCGTAACCGAGTTCTTTCATCAGTTTGGTCGGAGCGTTACGGATGTGAAGCGGCACCGGTAAGTCACCGGTCTTTTCGATGTTCGCCATCGCCTCTTCAATGGCTATGTAACTCGCATTGCTTTTCGGAGAAGTGGCGAGATATACGGCGGCCTGAGCAAGAATAATTCTGCCTTCAGGATAACCGATTTTATTCACGGCATCGAAGCAGGCATTTGCAATCACCAACGCCGTCGGGTTGGCAATGCCGATGTCTTCGCTGGCAAGGATCACCATTCTTCTTGCGATGAACAACGGATCTTCTCCGCCTTTAATCATCCGCGCCAGCCAGTACACAGCAGCATTCGGATCGCTGCCGCGCATGGATTTGATGAAGGCAGAAATGATGTCGTAATGTTGTTCTCCTCCTTTGTCGTACAAAGCAATTTTCTCCTGCGCCACATGCAACACGAGTTCATCGGTGATGATGATTTCATTTTCTGTTTCTGAAGTGGCTGTAACCAAATCCAAAAGATTCAGAAGTTTCCGTGCATCACCGCCGGAAAGCCGCATCAGCGCTTCGGTTTCCTGTATGATGATTTTTTTTCTTTTGAGATCAGGATCGTTTGAAAGGGCATGCTTCAGAATTTTTTCCAAATCATCTTTCGATAGTTCTTTCAATACATACACCTGGCAACGGCTCAGCAAAGCGGAGATGACTTCGAAGGAAGGATTTTCAGTAGTCGCGCCAATCAGCGTCACGATTCCTTTTTCAACGGCACCCAATAATGAATCCTGTTGAGATTTGCTGAAGCGATGAATTTCATCAATGAAGAGAATCGGGTTGCCCGGAACTTCTTTCAGCTCACCGGCATATTGCTGTGCACGTTCAATCACATCGCGGACATCTTTCACTCCGGAACTCACAGCGCTCAGTGTATAAAAGGGTCTTCTTAATTTTCTTGAGATGATGGATGCAAGCGTGGTCTTGCCGACGCCCGGCGGTCCCCATAAAATCATCGAAGGAATATTTCCTGCTTCAATGGCTCTTCGAAGTGCAGAACCTTTGCCGATCAGCTGTTCCTGCCCGATGTAATCATCGAGTGAAACAGGTCGCATACGTTCAGCTAAGGGATTCATGTAATTTATTTTGAAGAATTAATTTGATTTCGTGATGGCTGCTTTTCTTCTTCCTTCGAGAATTTTGAAGAATGATCTCATCCGTATTTCTTCAATGGAAAGTCCGGTGACTTTTAATTCTTCTTCGCTGATGGCGCCGGAGTTCAGCGCGCGCAGGAAAAAGTTCAGCAGTCCCTGCCCGGTTGCAGCATCATCAAAGATATCTCCTGAAAGCGTTGCCTGTGCAGCTTTGCCGATGAAATGATGAAGCCGGACTGCCGCATCTTCGAAGCTGCTCAGGAAAAAAGTATAGACAGCTGCATAACGCATCGGTAACTGCGCCGGGTTGAGATCCCACCCCTGGTAGAAACCGTTTTTGAGTGAGTGCATCGTATGGCTGTAACAAAGTTTCCATCCTCGGTGCACCACGATTTTATTTTCTTCCTGTTGTTCTTTCGTGAGGTTGTCGCCCCGGTGCGGACCAACAGGCATAACATTCGTGGCGCCGTCGGAAAGATAAATCCCTGTTCCACCCAAGGCCACCTTCGTCATGTGATGAGCGAAATCACAAACGGGATGATCCATCGTCTGGTATTTTGCCGTGATGTTGCACGATGCCGTGTAATCATACGTTCCGAAGTGTGCAGCGATGCATCTTCCTTCACCCGCAGCGATGAGTGCACGCAGCGGATTTTTTCCGTCCTTGTCCATCACAGCCTGCGTGGCTTCCACCATCATTTCCATTTTTAATGTTCCGGATGGCAGCGAATGTTTCTTCTCGATGATTTCAAAAAAATGAACCAGTGCTTTGATCTGTTCAGGGATCGTCACTTTAGGAAGCATCACCACGAAATGTTCCGGCAGTTTTCCTTTCGTCTGTTCAAACAGCGTGGTCAGAAAAATATCAAGCGTCCGTACGCCGCGCTGCTTCAGGTCTTCGGTGAAAGGTTTGATGCGAATGCCGATGAAAGGAGAAATGGTCTGGTCGTTCATTCCTTTGGCGAGTTCCAGTGCTGCATTCACGGCCGTGTTGTCTTCTTCTTCATCCGAGCGGTTTCCGAATCCGTCTTCGAAATCAATACGGAAATCTTCGACGGCTTCCCGCTCCAGTTTGCTGATGATCTTATTGTAAACAGTATAAGGCAGCCAGGCCGGGTTCCTTTTTCTTTCGAGCTCATTCAAATTTTTCAGGTGATCAGAAAGTTCTTTTATTTTTTTCTCATCTACCGGAAGTCCGCTGTGGCCGTCAAGTTCAAGGACTCTTGCCAGCACGGTAAAATCAGGAGCGAAGTTTTTTAAACTTCTTTGGGCAATGTCACCCATTCGTTTGGTGCTGTCGGATTTAAAAAGATTGGCTCCGCCATAAACCGTATGAACAGGCTGGCGATCGGGCTTGTCGCCGGAATAAATTTTCTGAAAGGCAAGATTGGCTGAGCGAAGTTCGTTCAGGATATTTTCTTTTTCGTCGCTTGTAATGGTTGTCTTTATGGGCATGGCTTTTTGTTCAATATTCTTAGTTCAAAATTTAATGAGAGATTGTTTCATGGTGCTACAGTTGATTGTGTAAATTAAGTTGATTGGTTGATTGGTTGACTGAGTTGATTGGTTGATTGAGTTGAAGGCCTTTTGTTCTGGTTTTTTCATTTGTCAATTGTCGTCCGATAGTCTGTTGATTTAACTAACGACTTCACTACTCAAATACTCACGCACTCAAACACTCTTTCACTCACACTCTCAAATACTACCTTAATCAACTTCCCCGGTAAGTTGAATAACCGTACGGACTTAGCAATAACGGAACATGGTAATGACTTGCATCCGTCACTTCAAAAACAATCTGCACCAAAGGATAAAAACATTTGATATCCTGTTTGCTGAAATAGGAAAGAGTTTCAAACGTGAGACGGTACTTTCCCGTTTTGAGAGTCTGGTCTTTTTTCAGGAGGTCGGCAATTCTCCCGTCTTTATTGGAAATTCCTTTTGCGAAGGCAAGCCACTTTCCTTTTGGTCCCGGTTTTTCGAGCAACACTGAAATTCCTTCCGCAGGTTTTCCTTTGGATGTATCGAGGATGTGGGTGGTAAGCTGACTCATGAGATTAATTTTTGCAGCCGGAGCTTTGTGATTTTATGTTGTTCTTCTGAAGCGATTTTTAATTCTGTAATTCGGTCGTTGCTTAACCTTTGTGTTAACATCGACAACATTTCGTCTGCACTTTTGGAAGTGGCGCATATAATGAAAATAAATCCGAATTTGTTTTCATACTCTCTGTTCCCTTCTGCAAGATGTTCAATTGTTTCGCGCGAAGCGACATGAATCGACGCCTGTTCATTTCCTGCCAGTTCTTTGGTTGAAGCGAATTTTTTTTCCAGGTTTGCGATGTCACCGATTTTAGGATGATGGGAGAAGGCTTCGAGCAAATCTTTTTCTGTGACATCTTCCCAGGCCGCATCTGACTTCGTGAAAAGATCTTCCTGTCTCAGAAACGGCTTTGACGAAATCATTTTGTTCACCCATGAAGAAGAACCGCAGCACTTCTGCAATTCAGCTTTCAAAGTGAAATCGTCCAGGATATTTAGTTCTGCGATGGTCATATTTATTTGATTCTCCCGAATAACCTCAGCCTGCTGATGCCTCCGTCAGGATACATGAACAAACGAATGTGAGTGAACGGTTCTGAGGAAGTAATTTCTTTTTCAAAATGATGTTCATGATCAGCCTGTAACTTTTGTTTTGGTAAAAACTCTTTCCAGGTGATGGAAGATGATGTAATATTTATTTCATCCTCCATCGTTATCATGCATCCTTCGATGGAACATGCATCCGGATAATTTCCTTTGAAGTGACAAGTATCAACAAGTATTTTATCAATAGAACCTGTATGCGCCAGCCGGATAATCACCCAATCCCTGTTGCCGGGAGTTCGGTTTCGTTTTGTTTCCCATCCATCGCCCATGTTGATGCCGCGTCCTGGCATCAGCAGGTTATCCATGTGACTAAAGAACATGTCGTTGCAGAGAATGGCTTTCGCACCGATCAAGGCGGAAGCGAGATCAACCGTTTCATCTTTTTTTACTTCATTCCAGTTTTTGTAAACATCGCCATATACTTTCAATCGCGCTACACCGCCGTCTGGAAAAATATTCAGGCGAAGATGAGTGAAAATATTTTCGTTTTTGATTTCAAAAAAATTCTGACTGCCTGGATTCAACGGAGATTTTGGTAGGATCTCCATCCATTTTGTACCCGGTAAATTCAATATTTCTTCTGTTGCATTCGTATCTGAAACAACTGCTTCAATGGAAGCAAACGGCGGATGATTGCCCAGGAAATGATGGGTATCGATATCCACTCCTTTAATTTTTCCCGGAGTACCGAGTTTCAGGATGCACCAGTCATTTCCCGGAGTTCTTTTCCGACGCGATTCCCATCCATCCATCCATTTGCCGCGATCGGTATATTTATCAGGAATAAAAATTCCGCGGCCGTCTTTGATGAGGTTTTCTTTTTCAGCAAAGAAATCGTCGCTGCAGGAAAGCACTTTCGCTCCCAGTTTTTCAGCAGCGAGGTTCAGCAATTGAGTGAAGGATGGTTTCGAAGTATCCGGGATCATGAATGTCGTAAGATTATTTTTCCTTTTGGCGAAGATACGAATGAACCACGGTCATACACCAATTCGCCGTTCACGTAGGTTTGTTCAGTCACACCGTAAAGTTCCGATCCTTCATAAGGTGTTATTTTATGACGATGAAGGATCATTTCTTTTTGCAGCATAAATTTTTTATCAGGATTCCAGGTGACGAGGTCGGCATCAAATCCTTTTTCAATTTTTCCTTTTGAATTTTCCAGCGAGAGGAATTTTGCAATGCGGCTGCTCATCAGCCGTGAAAGGTCTTCCAATGAAAAATTATTTTTCCTGAACAACGTCCACATCACCGGCAATGAAAACTGCAGGGAAGAAATTCCGCCCCACGCCTCAAATAAATTTCCGGTTTCAATTTTTTTCAGTGCCGGCGGAGCAGGGGAGTGGTCGGTAATGACGAAGTCAATGATTCCGTCTTTCAATGCATGCAACAGTTTTTCATTGTTTACCTTTTCACGAATCGGTGGCGCGCATTTGTAACGCGTGTCGGCATCGGGAATGGATTCTGCATCAAAAAAAAGATAATGCGGACAGGTCTCAACGGTTAACGGCAATCCTTTTTTTCTTGCTGCTTCCAGTTGCTGAATTGATGATGATGACGAAAGATGAACGATGTGGATTCTCAGTTTGTACTTTTCACAAAGGACAATCATCATCCTGATCGCCTCGTCTTCCCATGATTTCGGACGGGAGCCGAGAAACGCCCGGTATGACTTAGGATTCTCCTTAAACTTTAATTGCCCCTCGTGTGGTGATTCCAGTTCAGCATGAACGAGCAATGGAATATTTTTTAGTGAAAGCAAAGGAGCGATTTTTTCAAGATCGTTCTGCGATACATTTGGGAAATCATCAATACCGGAATGAGCGAGGAAAATTTTGAAACCGAGTACGCCGGCATCAAACAACGGCTGAATGTCATGTTCATTTCCAGGAATGATTCCTCCCCAGAATCCGCAGTTCACATAGAGTTTATCGTTTGCTGCAGTTATTTTTTCTCTGAATGAATTTACGTTGGTTGTAACAGGAGAAGAATTCAGCGGCATGTCAACGAGCGAAGTAATTCCTCCCGCCGCCGCTGATCGTGTGGCTGTTTCAAATCCTTCCCAACCGGTTCGTCCCGGTTCATTGATGTGAACGTGCGAATCAATCAAACCCGGCATGAGTACTGAATCACCGGCTTCAACAAGGTTCATGGATACGGATGCTTTTCCCGGAATCACATTGGAAATAATTCCATCCTCTATCATAACCGTCGCTTCAATGATTCCTGAAGGAGTGATCGTCCGGTTACTGTGTATGGCAAATTTATTTTTCACGGTGAATTTTAGTGCAGCGGTTTTTAACTTTTAACTTCCGACTTCTCTACTTCAACTTCCCTCCCTGTTCAATCCACCGTCCGATCAGTTCACGTTCTTCTTCAGTGATGCCGGATTTGTTGGCTTGTGGCATCGTCTTCGTCTGAACGGCTCTGAAATAAATTCTGTCCTTATGTTTTGCAATCTGATCCGGTGTGTCGAACATGATTCCGTTCGGAGCAATTTTTTGCACATCATCTGTTGGTTTCAACGAATGACATTGCGTGCATCTTTTCTGTATCACTGGCTGAACCTGTAAAAAAGAAACCGGCGCTGAATTTTTTCCACTGAATTTATTGGATGACGGAGCTGTGATGATGATGATAGCGAGCAATGAGATAACTGCGAACGGTATGATCCATCGCGCATGCTGACCTTTTTCATGAAGGTTGATGTAATGCCTCACGGCAACACTTGCAAGGGTAAGTCCAGCCAGCACAGCCCAGTTGTATTGATTTCCGAACGTGGAAGGAAAGTGGTTGCTGATCATGATGAAAATCACCGGTAGCGTGATGTAATTGTTGTGCAGCGACCGGAGGCCTGCATATTTCCCAAGGTTTGGATCGAGCGGTTTGTTTTCTCGTGCTGCTTTTACCAATGCTTTCTGCGAAGGAATGATGGTGAAAAAAACATTGGCCGCCATGATGGTTCCGAGCAAAGCACCGACATGCATGAACGCCGCTCTTCCGCTCAGCATCTTGCTTAGAAAAAAAGAGATGAGTGTCACGATCAAAAAGCCAGTCAATGCAAATAATTTTTTATTATGAAGCAGAGATGTTCTGCAAAGGAGATCGTACAAAACGTATCCGAAAACCAGCGTGCAAATTCCGATGCTGATCGCTGCAGCAGAACTGATGGAACGAACTGCAGGATCGATCATGAAAGCATTTGCATCGAGGTAATAGACGAGAATCAGCAGGATGAAACCGGTGACCCAGGTGAAATAAGCTTCGTACTTGAACCAGTGAAGATTCTCAGGGATTTCTTTCGGAGCTACTTTGTATTTCTCCACGTAATAAAATCCGCCGCCGTGAATCGCCCAGAGGTTGCCGGCTAATTCATCACGAAGGTTTTCTGTTCGGTTCAAACTGTTTTCAAGGAAGATGAAATAAAAGGAAGCGCCGATCCAGGAAATTCCCAGCACCACGTGAGCCCATCGCACTACGAGGTTCAGCCATTCCTGGATGTGGGCTTCAAGTCCGGCTGACACGACCATCCTGTATCCAAAATAAATGAAGAACAGTGAACAGGCGAAAATGAAAAACAGGTTTTTGTAATTCACGATACTTTCAGCTGATTCTTCTGATAGTATTTTACTGCTGTTACTTTTTTCAATAACACGAACCAGATTATTTAAAATGATTGCAACGGCCAGTGAACAGGCGGATAAAAACAGCATCAGAAAATCCAGTTTGTTTAGAATCATATCAGTTGCCTTTTATTTTTTTTCGGATGTCTTCGATAGAGAGAAGAATGACTTCGTTGGTTGCCGGTAACTGAAAGAACGGTTCATGCTGATGATTGCCCACAGCAGAAATTGCATCTTTGATCGCCAGCCAGGTGCTGAAGGCCAGCATCAGCGGTGGCTCAGCAACGGCTTTGCTTTTCCTGATGGCATTCGGGTTCGGAACATTCTGCAGTAAGTTCACGCGGAAATCGGCAGGGATATCCTGCACCGAAGGAATCTTATAGGTATCCGGTGAATGATTGAGCAGGTTTCCTTTTTCATCCCATTTAATTTCTTCCGTTGTACACCAACCCATGCCTTGTATAAAGCCACCTTCAACCTGTCCAAGATCGATTCCGGGATTGATCGAATCACCGACATCATGCAAAATATCCGTGCGGAGATTTTTATGAGATCCCGTCAACGTATCCACCAACACTTCACTCACCGACATTCCGAATGAATAATAGTTGAAAGGCTTTCCCCACCCTTTTAATTTGTCCCAACCAATGTCCGGTGTTTTATAAAAACCGGTGGCGCTTAAACTGATTTGGTTGAGATGACATATGACCATCGCTTCATCAAATGCAATCTTGCGGTCGGGATAAAGCGAATCGATGATGGTGTTGTTTTGAAAAATAAGATGATCAACCGTTGTTGGTTTCTCGGGACGGATTTTAGAAAATTCAGCAGCGAGTTGTTTCCCGATTCGTGATTTTAATTTTTCGATGGCATCTTTCACGGCCATGCCATTCAGATCAGTTCCTGCAGATGCCGCTGTGGCAGACGTATTGGGGACTTTGGAAGTATTGGTTGCATTCACTTTGATCTTGTCGATGGTAACTCCGAGCTCGGCAGCAGCGATCTGCCGGATCTTCGTATTCAGTCCTTGTCCCATTTCCGTTCCGCCATGATTCACGAGTACCGTTCCATCTTTGTAAATATTCACCAGCGCACCGGCCTGGTTCAGGAATGAAGTGGTGAAGGAGATTCCAAACTTGACAGGAGTGATGGCCATTCCTTTTTTATAAAACTCATTTTTGCTGTTGAACAGTTCAACTTCCTTTTTTCTTTTTGCATAGTCAGACGTTTCCATCAGTTGATCATACAACAAATGCAAACGATTGAGTTCAACTTCCTGTCCGTAATGAGTGATGTTTTCTTTTTCAGTTCCGTAAAAATTCAGCTTTCGTATTTCAGCGGGATCTTTTTTCAGGAAACGTGCAATCCTGTCGATGACAGTTTCCATTCCCGCCATTCCCTGTGGTCCGCCGAAACCTCTGAAAGCCGTATTGGAAGGTAGATTGGTGCGGTATGCTTTCCCCGTCACCGACATATCCGGAATGAAATAAGCATTGTCGGCATGCAACATGGCGCGTTCAAGAATGGCCATGCTGAGGTCGGTTGTGTATCCGGCATCGGCATTCAGTTCAAACTTTACCGCGAGGAGTTTTCCATCCTCATTAAACCGCGCTTCATAACGAATCAAAAACCGGTGACGCTTCCCGGTTATTTTCTGATCATCATCCCTGGACAAACGGATTTTAACCGGGCGTTTGGTTGCATGACACAATAAAGCTGTCCATGCAGCCGCATGATTCGCCTGTGTTTCTTTTCCGCCGAATGCACCCCCCATTCTTCTCGTTTCTACCACGACTTCATTTTTCGCAATGCCAAGAACTTCAGCAACGATGGCCTGTGTTTCGGAAGGATGCTGCGTGGAAGAAAAAACGTTTATCTCTTGATGTTCACCCGGAATGCACAGGCAGGATTGCGTTTCAAGATACCAGTGTTCCTGCGCTCCGGTTTCAAGTTCTCCGCGGATCGTATGAAAAGAATTTTTCATCGCTGTTTCCGCATCTCCGCGATTCATCGTGCGTGCAGGTGCAAGGAGTGTATTTTTTTCTATAGCCCGCCGAAGTTCGAGAACCGCTTCCAAAGGTTCGTATTCGATGACCACCAGTTTTTCTGCTTCGATGGCGATCTCTTCATTCTCTGCTGCGATCAGCACAATGGCTTGTCCGACGCAATGCACTTCCTTGATGGCGAGACAAACTTCATCGTGAATCACGGGTCCCATTTGGTTATGGCCGGGAATATCCTGGTAACAAAGCACAGCATGTACTCCTGGCAGCTGCTTCGCTTTGGTAAGATCGGGCGATTTTATTTTTGCATGCGCATGACGGCTGTACACAACCCTGCCTGTGAGCAAACGGGAATTTACAGGCATGTCATCGATGTACACCGATTGACCGGTTACATGTTTAGAAGCGCTATCGTGTGGAATGTTTTTCATCGCTTACCATTCTCCGTTGTTTCACTCCAGAATTTGATCAGCAGGTTTCGCGCGGCAAGTTTTCTGAATTCCGCTCCTGACCGTGCATCAGAGATGGGAGAGAACTCGTTGTAAATAATTTCAGATGCTTCTGTTGCCGTTTCCCGGTTCCATGATTTTCCGTCCAGGAATTTTTCCGCATTCTCAGCCCTCATTGTTTTGGCAGCCATTCCGCCATACGCCAATATGCAACTGGTGATTTTTTTGTTTTCAATCTGGAGCATGAAACCGGCATTTACCGTGGAAATGTCAAGGTCTTTTCTTTTTGAAATTTTGTATGACTTGTGAATGGAATTTTTTCCGGGAAGAGGAATGGTGATGCCGGTAATCAGCTCATCGGCATTTATTTTTGTGCGACGGTAACCGGTGATGAACTCATTCATGTTGAATTTTCTTTTGCCATGAATGCTTTGAAGATGAACAACAGCATCGTATGCGATGAGAACAGGAATCGTATCGCTGATAGGAGAAGCAGAGCCAACATTTCCTCCAAGTGTGGCAAGCGAACGGATTTGTCTGGAACCGAAAACATTCAGCATTCCGGAGAGTGCGGGGAATTCATTTTCCAGTTTCACCCTGATGTCTTCCATGTTCATTCCTGCACCAATGAAAACAGAGCCATCGTATTTTTTATATTGTTTTAATTCAGTGATAGCAGAAAGATCGATCAACCCGGGAAGTACCTGGTGTTTTTTTGTGACGAGGAGTGAAATGTCTGTGGCGCCATTGATCAGCAGTGCTTCGGGATTTTTACTTTTAATCAGCATTGCTTCTTCCAATGATCCCGGCTGAAAATAATGCTGTTGTTCCGTTTGAATGTGAAGCGATGATTTTTCTTTCCGTATTTTAAGAATCAGTTTCCGGATTTCTTTTTCTTTTTCATTGAACTGGTCGGAATGAGG
>JAPLDA010000004.1 GCA_026391945.1 Bacteroidota bacterium
GATATGCCAAAAGTAACCATCGACGGACACAGCATCGAAGTACCTGATGGAACAACCATCCTCCAGGCCGCACGAATGATCGGCGGTGATGTGGTTCCGCCCACCATGTGCTATTATTCAAAACTGAAAAATACCGGAGGATACTGCCGTACCTGCATCGTGAAAGTCACCAAAGGTTCTGAAAAAGATCCGCGCCCGATGCCGAAACCGGTTCCGTCCTGCAAACAAGCGGTGATGGACGGAATGGAAGTGCAGAACATCACATCACCGGATCTGCTTGAAGCAAGAAAAGGTGTCGTGGAATTTTTACTCATCAACCACCCGCTCGACTGCCCGATCTGCGACCAGGCCGGAGAATGTCATCTCCAGGATCTGGCTTACGAACACGGAGCATCCGGTTCGAGGTATGAGTTTCCGAGAAGGACATTTGAAAAAATTGACATCGGCGACAAAATCAAACTGCACATGACACGGTGCATCCTCTGTTACCGTTGCGTGAAAGTGGCGGATCAGCTCACCGACCATCGTTTTCATGGCGTGATGAACAGGGGAGATGCCGCTGAAATCAGCACGTACATTCAGCAGGCTGTTGATAATGATTTTTCAGGAAACATGATTGACGTTTGTCCGGTGGGTGCTCTCACGGATAAAACATTCCGTTTCAAAAGCCGCGTGTGGAATGTGAATCCCATGGACGCGCACCGCGGTTGCAAAAAATGCTCCGGCAACGTGATGCTGTGGTACAAAGGAGAAGAAGTCACCCGTGTAACGGCACGGAAAGATGAATTCGGGGAAGCCATCGAATGGATCTGCAACGAATGCCGTTTCGATAAAAAGAAAACAAGCGACTGGGTGATTGACGGCCCGAGCAAGATCGATCGTCATTCCGTTATTTCACAAAATCATTATGTATTGAAAGAGCCTTCGCATAAACCGAATCTGAATGCCGTGAAAGTAGTTCCGGATAACCATCAAATCACTGAAGGAAAATAACATGTTCACAACAGCCATCCTGGTAAAAGTCATCATCATCGTATCTGTGTTCGCCATCACACTGGTCGTGGCGATGTATTCCACCTATGCGGAAAGAAAAATTGCGGCCTTTTTCCAGGACCGCCTTGGCCCGAACCGCGCCGGGCCTTATGGAATCCTGCAACCGGTCGCCGATGGTGTGAAGATGTTCATGAAGGAAGAAATCATTCCCGATGTATCCAATAAATTCCTGTTCATCTTTGGCCCCAGCCTCGCCATGCTCACTGCCTGCATGACAAGCGCTGTGATTCCATGGGGACGGGGAATTACCATCGGTGGGAATTTTTACATCATGCAGGCCGCTGATGTAAACATCGGCATCCTCTATATTTTCGGTGTGGTTTCCATCGGTGTGTATGGAATCATGATCGGCGGATGGGCGTCGAACAATAAATATTCTTTGCTTGGAGCCTTACGTGCTTCTTCGCAGATGATCAGTTATGAAATCGCCATGGGACTGGCCATCATTTCCCTCATCATGATGAGCGGAACATTGAGCGTTCGCGATATCGCCGAACAGCAGCAGGGGTTTCACTGGAATGTTTTGTACCAGCCGCTGGGATTTCTCATCTTCCTCATCTGTGCATTTGCTGAAACGAACCGCGCGCCGTTTGATTTGCCTGAATGTGAAACCGAACTGGTTGGCGGTTATCATACCGAATACAGTTCCATGAAACTTGGATTTTATTTGTTTGCAGAATACATCAACATGTTCATTTCATCAGCGGTAATCTCTACACTTTATTTCGGAGGATACAACATGCCGCTGATCGGAAGATTTGTTCACGACCCGAACTGGCTGAGCATGATCGGAACCTGTTTCCTGTTCGGAAAAATCTTCTTCTTCATCTTCTTCTTCATGTGGGTGCGCTGGACGTTGCCGCGCTTCCGTTATGACCAGCTGATGAACCTCGGATGGAAAGTACTGATACCATTGTCCATCCTGAATATATTCCTTACAGGAATCGTGATGTGGCTGAATGGAAAATTAGGATAATTGTCTTTAACAAAACCGGATACCTTTTTATAAAATGGAATCGTTAACCAACAGATCAAAAATAGTTTCAGATAAAAAAATGACGTTCATGGAACGGCTTTACCTGCCGGCCATCCTGAGTGGAATGGCCATTACCATGAGTCATTTTTTTAAAAAGCAGGCCACCATATCGTACCCGGAAATGAAAAGGCCGTTCGCTCCTGTTTACCGCGGACAGCATGTTTTAAAACGGGATGAGAATGGTGCTGAACGTTGTACGGCCTGCGGATTGTGCGCCGTGTCGTGCCCGGCAGAAGCGATTACGATGGTGGCAGCAGAGAGAAAACCCGGTGAAGAAAAATTATACCGCGAAGAAAAATATGCAAGCTCCTACGAGATCAACATGCTCCGCTGCATTTTCTGCGGGATGTGCGAAGAAGCTTGCCCGAAGGAAGCGATCTTCCTTACTGACAGGATGGTTCCGACGGATTTGAAACGCAGTGAATTCATTTATGGAAAAGATAAACTGGTGGAGAAAGCGGATCAACGCATCGACATTTCAAAAAGACAAACCAAAGAAGTGATTGCATTCAAGCAGAATAAAAATCTTCAACACAATATTTTAAAGTAATATGGTACAGTATACTTTTTACTTCCTCAGTTTCCTCGCCATCCTGAGCGCGTTGATGGTGGTGGTTTCCAAAAACCCCGTTCACAGTGTGCTCTACCTCATCATCACCTTCTTTGCGATCGCCGGGCATTATGTTTTGATGAATGCACAATTTCTTGCTGCCGTACACATCATCGTATATGCCGGGGCTATCATGGTCTTGTTTCTTTATGTGATCATGATGCTGAACCTGAATGCCGATGTGGAACCACATAAGAGTAAATGGCTGAAGTTTGCCGCCACCATCACCGGCGGCTTGCTGATGATTGTGTTGATCGGTGCGCTCAGGAACGTTTCTGAAAATGCCGCTGCCGGTCTGCCTGGTAACGACATCGGGCTGGTAAAAAACCTCGGCCGTGTTTTGTTTAATGATTATGCATTGCCGTTTGAAGTTTCCTCCATCCTGTTTCTCTCTGCCATGGTGGGCGCTGTGATGCTCGGTAAAAAAGAAATTAAATAATTCGAATCCACATTCCATGAATCATCTCATTCAACAGGTTCCTCTTCATTATTATGTGCTGTTAAGCACAATGCTTTTTTGCATTGGTGTTCTCGGTGTTCTGTTCCGGAGAAACGCCATCGTTATTTTCATGTGCATCGAACTCATGCTGAATGCTGTGAACCTGCTGCTCGTGGCCTTCTCCGTTTACCATGGCGATGCAGCCGGTCAGATTTTCGTTTTCTTTATCATGGCTGTGGCTGCCGCCGAAGTAGCCGTTGGCCTCGCCATCCTGATGATGATTTACCGCAACACAAAATCCGTTGACATCAATTTCCTGGATAAGCTGAAATGGTAATACCATTACTCAATAGTAAAATAATCCAATCCGCCTTGACGGAGGTATTATGCCGATAGAGTAGCTGTTATAGGCCAAAAGCCGATAGGCGTATTGGACTATTACAGATACCGTATCGTATAAAAGCCAACATTCCGTATTCGTATTTTAGTACCAATTCGTATTCGTTGATAGCGAGGAAGAATACAAAAGAATTCAATCACTCGAATCCAAAATCTCCAAATCCAAAAATCCAAAATAAGAAATAAGGACGGTAATGGTAACAAAAAAATAATGGAGTAGTCTTAGGGGAATGGTTATTCCACCGTCACCGACTTCGCCAGGTTTCTCGGCTGGTCAACGTTGCAGCCTCTGAGTACGGCAATGTGATACGAAAGAAGTTGTAAAGGAATTACGGCAACAAGCGGAACGAGTACGTCATCCACTTCGGGAATTTCAATCACGTAATCAGCTAAACCTTTCACCACGTCGTCGCCTTCTGTTACGATGGCAATCACGACGCCTCTCCGGGCTTTCACTTCCTGAATGTTGCTCACCACTTTTTCGTACGAACTGTTTTTGGTGGCAATCACCACCACGGGCATGTTGTCATCGATCAAAGCAATCGGTCCGTGTTTCATTTCCGCGGCGGGATACCCTTCGGCATGGATGTAAGAAATTTCTTTCAGCTTCAGTGCTCCTTCCAGCGCAACCGGGAATCCATAACCTCTGCCGAGGTACAGGAAGTTTCTTACGTCTTTGAATTTAGAAGCCAGTTTTTTGGTGATGGCATCAGTCTTCAACGCCCTTTCCACTTTTGCGGGAATGGCTTCCAGTTCATTCAGCAACTGGTGGAAACGTGAATCGGCGATGGTTCCGCGATGCCGTGCAATCTGCAAGGCAATCAATGTAAGAACGGCTACCTGCGCTGTAAATGCTTTGGTGGAAGCCACACCGATCTCAGGGCCGGCATGTGTATACGCGCCGGCATGCGTGGCTCTCGGAATGGAAGATCCCACCACGTTGCAAACACCAAAAATGGTGGCGCCTTTTGATTTGGCCAGTTCAATGGCAGCAAGCGTATCAGCCGTTTCACCGGATTGGGAAATCGGGATTACGATATCGTCTTCGTAAAGCACCGGGTTGCGGTAACGGAACTCGGAAGCATATTCCACTTCCACAGGAATGCGCGCAAGATCTTCAATTAAATATTCGGCAACAAGCCCGGCATGCCAGGATGTTCCGCAGCCAATGATGATGATGCGTTTGGCGTTGGCGAATTTGTTTTCAAATTCTGCAATGCCGCCTAAACGCAGGAATCCTTTTCGTGCATCCATGCGGCCGCGCATGCTGTCCCAAATTGATCGCGGCTGCTCATAAATTTCCTTGAGCATGAAATGGTCGTACCCGCCCTTCTCCAGCATCTCCAGTTTGAATTCCAGCTCCTGTATGTATGGATTCTGAATTTCGTTGGAAATCGTTTTGATCACCAGGTTTCCGTCTTTGATGATTCCGACTTCACCGTCGTTCAGGTAAATGACGTTGTTGGTGTATTCGATGATCGGTGTGGCATCGGAAGCGACAAAGTATTCGCCTTGTTCTTTTCCTACACCGATAACGATCGGACTTCCTTTTCGTGCGCAGATCAGTTCTTCCGGATGTTCCTGCGCAAGGATGACGATGGCATAAGCCCCGATCACTTCTCCCAACGCAAGCCGTACAGATTCATCGAGGGAAACATTTCCGTTTTCGTAAATGTCTTCAATAAGATGAATGAGAACTTCTGTATCCGTATCGCTCGAAAACTCATGTCCGCGTTTTTTTAATTCCGCCTTGATGGAAGAATAATTTTCGATGATGCCGTTGTGGATGATGGCAAAATGTTTCGACTGCGAAAAATGAGGGTGTGCGTTGCGGTCGTTTGGTTCACCGTGTGTAGCCCAGCGCGTGTGTCCCATGCCGACATGCCCGCTGACGTCTTTGCCTTTGGAATATTCAACCAGCTCGCTGACCTTCCCGGCTTTCTTGTAAACTTTCAGGCCGCCGTTGAGGATGGCGATTCCGGCGCTGTCGTAGCCGCGGTATTCAAGCCGCTGCAATCCTTTGATGAGGATCGGGTACACATCTTTTTTTCCGATGTAAGCAACTATTCCGCACATGAGAAGGAATGGTTAGTGAAGTTTCGTATAGGATACCTTTAATTTCATCGGGTACTTCGTGTTGCGGGAACTTCCGACTACAACGCGGTTCGCCTGTACAACGGCTCCAGAAACAAGAAGATACAATCCGTGGTCAGTGATTTTGCCATCGAGGATTTTCTGAAGATGGCGGGCGATATTGAATGTGTATGTACTCTTAGAGGAGTTGTACAGGCCACCGAAATAGGAAGCTCCTTCGAAATAATCAATGAGAAAATTCGGGTTACCGGCTGAGTCAACGGATACGAGGAACAGTTTTGAAGGTGGAGAATAATCATCTCCCGATCCTGCCTGTACAGTGATATCCAGTTCGGCTTTGTTGATGAGCACCTTTCCCGAATCGATGAAATGCGACAAGTAAGGAAATGTGATTTTCGTTTTCACTCCCGCCATCGACTGAATGTAGTTCAACGTATCGTTGTAAGTGGAATCCTGCAATTGATGGCCTACATCCGTTGCCGCTCCAAAATAATTATGTTCCTGGTAATTGGATTTAATGGCTCCGGTTAAATAGTAATCATAATGAAGAGAATCCTCTCCCGTGGTAACATTGTGATAATACAGCGAGAGTTTTGAATAGGGATTGTTGTAAAGATCAAAATATGAAATGGATCCTTTCCCGGGAATATTCTGAGGATCTGTTTTCACATACAGGCCTTTCAGGTACTGAACGAAATTCGAATTGCCGGTGTATTCAGATTGTCCGTTTAAAGAGAGAAGTTCCGATGCAAAGGAAAGTGAAAGAGGAATTCTCAGCTGGGGCGACTGAACCGCTGATTCAACACTTACCACCGTCCTGGGTTTTGGAGAAAAAGTATATCCCGCAGCAAGATCCGTATCGTTCACATTAAATTTTGTGCTGGTGTAATAGGCCGTATCAGCATGCATATCATCCAGGATTTTGTACACGTGAACCACTTGTGGTGTCATGGTATCGTTGCCGTAAAAACCGGCATAGCCGAATGAAAGTATCAGCGAATCAGGAACGAGTACATCAGTGGATGCACCCAGCGTTGGAGTAAGTCCGAGAAGTACCTGTGAAAAAAAACTGGCATCGCTTCTTCCGAAAACGGGATCGTAACAACTGCCCAGCAGTTGGTAGGATACGCCGTTGCTGCGGATGGAATCTTCTTTTATGGTCCGGGTGATCAGCGATGTTGAATCGGTATGGATCACGCTCAGCTGGTCGGATAACGGCTGCACTTCCAGCCCGATTTCATCCGGATCTTTGCACGACGAAAGCGTGACAAGACCATACATGACGGGCATCAGAGCCACAAAAAAATATTTCCTCCACAAAAAAGCGAAGGAAATATTTTCAACTATGTTAAAGCAACAGTTTTTAATAGTTCTGAAAAATCCTTTTCCGGAAATTTCAGAAGAATATGTTTTCCCCATGTCAGTCAACAAGAACGGCCGATTCCTGTTCTAAAATTTCATCATAAAACGCGGAATATGAATCCACAAACGTTCCTTCTTCATCAATAGGAGTGTGAGCAAGAACGGGCTTATTTACTTTCTTGAGATAATTGTCGATAGCCGTATGTTTTTCAGCTCCGCCTTTCACAATGGCATCGCTCATTTTTAATGCAGCAAGGCTGATGTTCACCATGGTCGGATCTTTATAATACTTCAGATCATCGGCAGTGATGCCATCCATTTTTAATTTTTTGGTGATCGCCGGACTGAATTCCTCTTCCATATCCTGGTGGTAATGCGAGTAAACGACCTTTGAATTTTTAAACATCGGGTCATCCTTGTAGCTTGTCTTCACAAAAAATGGAATCAGGCTGGTCATCCAGCCGTGGCAATGAATGATATCGGGAGCCCATCCGAGTTTTTTCACTGTTTCCAAAACACCGCGACAGAAAAAAATCATCCTGTCCTCGTTGTCCTTGAAGAATTTCTTCTTTGCATCATGGAAAATCATTTTGCGCTGGAAATATTCTTCGTTGTCGATAAAGTAAACCTGCATCCTTGCACTCTGGATCGACGCTACTTTAATAATGAGCGGATGATCCGAATCATCAATGATCAGGTTCATCCCTGAAAGGCGGATGACTTCATGCAATTGATTTCTTCTTTCATTAATCAGTCCGAATCGTGGCATAAAAGTTCGGATTTCTTTCCCGCTTTCCTGGATTCCTTGCGGAAGCTGTCGTGCTACTTTTGAGATTTCGGTTACTTCAAGAAAAGGCGTGATCTCCTGGGAAACAAACAAAACTTTTGATTTTTTCATTGAACAGGGATTTGGAGTTAGGACTGCAAAGATAGCAAAATTCACCTCTTGCCCAAAAAATAAGTGGCGCGACAACCGCGATTCATCAATAAAGATAGGGAAAATCGTTCAATAAATTCTATAAGTACCTGATATTAAAAGCCTCCTGTTTTTTTTGGAAGCCTCCTTAAAATTGTTTACCGACTTTGATAATAAATGGTCATATTTGGCAGGTTGCTTTCAAAAAATGGTGATTTTTAATTCAAAAACAGAAATTGCAGCTTCTCTTGAGGAGAAAAGAAGATCGGGAAAGAAGATCGGCTTTGTTCCAACGATGGGAGCGTTGCATGCCGGGCATTTGTCGCTGATTGAAAGAGCGAAAAAGGAAAACGACCTGGTGGTGGTGAGTATTTTCGTGAACCCGGCACAATTCAATAACCCCGATGATCTGAAAAATTATCCCCGAACCATTGAAGCCGATGAAGCTGCATTAAAAAAAGCGAATACGGATGTTTTGTTTTTCCCTTCCGTAGAGGAGATGTACCCGCCCGGCGAAACCGGGGATGAACCCTTTGAATTCGGTGATCTTGAAACGGTGATGGAAGGAAAACATCGTCCCGGACATTTTAAAGGCGTGGCTCTTGTTGTTTCCAGGTTGTTCATTATCATACAACCTAATGCCGCCTATTTTGGAGAAAAAGATTTTCAGCAGCTTGCCATCATCCGTGAGCTCGCAAAGAAAATGAATACGGGAATTGCCATTACCGGTTGTCCTACCATTCGTGAAACCGACGGCTTAGCGATGAGTTCCCGCAATCTTTTGCTGAAGGACAACGAAAGAAAAGAAGCGGACAAGATTTCGAAAGCGTTGTTTTTTATCCGGGATAACAGGGGTGGTTTTTCGATAAAAGAAATTCGGTATAAGGCTATTGAAATGGTTGAGCAATCAGGAATGATGAAAGTGGAATACCTGGAAATTGCCGAAGAAAAAAACCTTCAGCCGGTGAATGAATGGCCGGCGGAAAAAAACGTACGGGCTTTTGCTGCAGTAAAGCTTGGTAACATCAGGCTCATTGATAATGTTCCGGTTTCAAATTGAACTCCATGCCGGGGTTAAACTTTTGGGCAGGGAATAAGTAAAACAACCTTTAACCATCTTTCTTTTGAAGAAAAAACTTTTTTCTGCGCTTCAGTTCATCATCCTTCTTGCTGTTGGAATCACGTTGCTTTGGCTGGTTTTCAGGCATGAGGATCCGAAAAAAATCTGGGCTGAAATCATTTCAGCGGATTACCGATGGGTAGGTTTATCACTGGTCATTTCATTGGCGGCATACCTGGTGAGAGCCATCCGCTGGAAAATGCTGATTGATCCTCTTGGTTACAATCCCAAACTGAGCAACACGTTTTATTCGATGATGGTGGGTTACCTCGCCAACCTCGCCTTGCCGCGGCTCGGTGAAATTTCACGCTGCGGCGCGTTAAGCCGTTCCGAAAAAATTCCGTTTGAAAAACTGATCGGTACCGTGATTGTTGAACGGGTGATTGATGTGATCTGTTTGCTGAGTTGTATTTTACTGGCAGCCATCGTGGAGTTCAGCAGGATTGCTTTTTTTCTTGAAAAGTATGTGCGTGATCCGTTGAAAAACAAACTCGATGCCTGGCTTCATTCCGCTCCGCTGCTCATCGTATTGATCATGCTCGTTGCCGTTGCTTTTATTTTCAGAAAAAAAATTCTCCGGTTTGGATTTTTCACCAAACTGAACAATTTGCTGAAAGGATTACTCGAAGGATTGCGTTCGGTGAGAAAGATGAAAAATAATTTCCTCTACTTCGTTCTCACGGTGGTGATGTGGTCGTTGTATATGATCTCCGGTTATGTTTGTTTTTTATCGCTCAAAGCAACTGAGCACCTCGATTTAAAGGCTGGTTTATTTACGCTTGTTGCCGGAGGTTTTGGAATGTCGGCGCCGGTACAGGGTGGCATTGGCGCCTTTCATTTCATGGTGAAAGAAGTATTGACCATGTTTGACATTCCCGAAAGCGACGGACTTGTGTACGCTACGGTGGTTCACAGTTCACAAACTATTTTTGCCATTGTTCTCGGATTTCTTTCGTTGCTGTTGTTATATTTTTCACGGAAAAAAGCCAATCATGAAAGCACTTGAACTTATTCAATCAAAAATTTTCACGAAGGATGATCTTGAAAGACAACTTTCCATCTGGCGTTTTAAATCCAGGAAAATTGTTTTTACCAACGGCTGTTTCGACATCCTTCACCTCGGCCACATTGATTACCTCTCCAAAGCTTCCGATGAAGGAGATGTTCTGGTCATCGGTGTAAATACGGATGAATCCGTTTCGAAATTAAAAGGAAACCATCGCCCGATCAATAACGAGGAACAACGAACCATGATTCTTGCTTCGCTTCATTTTGTGGATGGAGTAATTTTATTCGGTGAAGAAACTCCTTACGATTTAATTAAGCTGGTTCAGCCTGATGTTCTCATCAAAGGTTCCGATTACAAGCCGGAAAAAATTGTCGGGTATGATCTTGTAACTACCCGGGGCGGACAAGTAAAAACCATTGATTATCTCCCGGGATATTCCACATCGTTGATTGAGGAGAAGATAAGGAAGGGTGGGAAGTGATTTGTTAATTAGCGGATGTGATGATTGACTGATGAGTTGAAGGAAAATCCCCCCAATGGTCGAAGTTTCGCGGGAAGAAAGTGGGAGGACAACTTCGACCGCTGTATTGTACCGCCAGGTTTTCCAATCTGGCTATTGCTTCAGGCAAGTGGTGGCTGCAAGGTAAAAAAATCCGCAACTGGTTTCTCACAAAATTTTACTTCCAGTTTCCAAAGTCGAAGTTGGCTTGCCCTCAGGCTCACGCACGAAACTTCGACCATCGTGTGGTACCGGCAACATTCGTAAATTCGTATGATTCGTATTCGTAGATATTGCCCATTACGGGGACTCAACATTCAAGTTTGGG
This sequence comes from Bacteroidota bacterium, assembly GCA_026391945.1. Lineage (GTDB taxonomy): Bacteria > Bacteroidota > Bacteroidia > AKYH767-A > 2013-40CM-41-45 > JAPLDA01. The sequence continues at coordinate 10,866 of JAPLDA010000004.1, forward strand.
TAAGGCATATTTTGAAATACCAGATACCGTCAATATTCGTACATTCGTATAATTCGTATTCGTAAATATTTCTTGTAACTTTTTACCTTGCATCCAATTCTTATGGCCAAAACAAAGTCAGCATTTTTCTGCCAGAACTGCGGCGCACAATCGCCAAGGTGGATCGGCAAATGTCCTTCCTGCAGTGAGTGGAACACCTACGTGGAAGAAATCGTCAACACGAAACCCGAAAAAAAACTGTGGAGTAAAGCCGATGGCAAAAAAAACAAAGCCGCTGCTCCGCAGGTGTTGTCGAACGTTTCCATCACCGACGATCACCGCATGGCCATCCCCGACAAAGAACTGAACCGTGTTTTAGGCGGAGGCCTCGTGTACGGTTCACTCGTACTCATGGGTGGCGAACCGGGAATCGGGAAATCCACGCTGCTGCTTCAGCTTGCGCTGAAACTGAAAAATCAAAAAGTTCTCTATGTATCAGGAGAGGAAAGCGAGCAACAGATCAAGATGCGCGCCGACCGGCTTCAACTGAAGAATGATGAATTGTACGTGCTTACGGAGACATCCCTCGAAAATATTTTTGCGCAGTTAGCCCATCTTGAACCTTCGTTAGTCATCATCGATTCCATCCAAACAGTTTTCACCGAAAAAATTGAATCGTCACCGGGAAGTGTTTCGCAAATACGCGAATGTGCCGCCGAATTGCTTCGTTATGCAAAAGAAACCTCCACGCCTGTTTTTTTAGTCGGGCACATCACCAAGGACGGAACCATTGCCGGCCCGAAAGTGCTGGAACACATGGTCGACACGGTGCTTCAGTTCGAAGGCGACCGCCATCATGTGTACCGGATTTTACGTGCGGCAAAAAACCGGTTTGGATCCACGGCGGAACTGGGCATTTATGAAATGCAGGGAGCCGGTTTACAGGAAGTAGCGAATCCTTCCGCTGTTTTAATTGCGAACCGGGAAGAATCGTTGAGCGGAGTTGCCATCGCCGCCACCATGGAAGGAATCAGGCCGTTGCTCATCGAGACACAGGCGCTGGTGAGTTCGGCTGTTTACGGAACACCGCAACGGTCGTCCACAGGATTTGACCTGCGGCGGCTGAGCATGTTGCTGGCCGTTCTTGAAAAACGTTGCGGCTTCAGGCTGGGAACGAAAGATGTTTTTTTGAATATCGCCGGCGGAATCAAGGTAGAAGATCCAGCCATCGACCTCGCTGTTATCTGCGCCGTGCTTTCTTCGAGTGAAGACATGGCCATTCCGCCGAAATATTGTTTCGCTGCGGAAGTGGGACTCAGCGGTGAAATCAGGCCGGTGACAAGGGTTGAGCAACGCATCAGCGAAGCGGAAAAAATGGGGTTTGAAAAAATGATTATCTCAAAATACAATAAAAAGGGGCTGGATATTTCGCGGTTCGGAAAAATTGAAATTAAAACGGTTTCCAGGGTGGAGGAAGTTTTTCAATTGTTGTTCGGGTAAATGAATATTGCCGATAATTTGCCAACATCAAAAAAATATTACCTTTGTTTGATCAGAAATAAAATGTTCTGACGGCTTCTGGCGGGATGATGAAATGTGATGAAGGATTGATTCGGGCAGCTATCTTTGAATCCCTTTATCCATCAGGGTTTGACAATAAAAATGATGTCGTATGAATCCAAATGACCAGCTGTTTATACAGTTGCTTTATATCTTTCATTCATCAGCCATGCAATCCATGGGCAAGGTGAAAAGTCCTTTTACCGATAAAATAGAACGCGATCTCCAGCAGGCGAAACAGTCCATCGACATGATCGAAATGATCAAGGAAAAAACAAAGGGAAACCTCTCCCCGGAAGCGGCTCACATCCTCGACGGATTTCTTACAGAATTGCGACTTAACTTTGTGGATGAATCGAATAAAGACATCGTAACTCCTAATCAAACCTAAGCTACATTCAATGGAAACACAAGAAAAAAGCAAAACGGAAGTTCAGGATCAGGGACCAAAAAAGGGGATTGTAATCATCGTGATTACCATTCTTCTTGGCACAAACGGTTTGCTTCTGTGGCAGTTCTTTGAAAAGAAAAACAGCCTCGATATTGCCAACCAGACGATCATTACCACCACCGCTGAAAAGGATGCGTTGCAAACACAACTCAACCAGGTGAAATCGGATTACGAAAAAACCAAGGCGGAAAATACAAGTCTCGAAGGACAGTTATCAGAAAAGGATGATGAGATCAAAGCGAAGGTGGCTGAAATCCAGAAGCTGATTGCCATTGGCGGCCCTGCACAAATTGCAAAAGCAAAAGCGGAACTGGCCAAGCTGAAAGAGATGAATGCCGTTTACCTCACACAGATTGATTCGCTGAACAAAGTAAACACGCAACTACAGTCAGAAAATCAAAACCTTACTTCTAATTTAACTTCAGAGAAATCGAAGGTTGAAAATCTTTCCTCCGAAAATTCAAAACTGGCATCCAAGGTTGCCGTGGGTTCCATCTTGCGTGCATTTAATATTGCGACGGAAGCCGTGAAATACAAATCCAACGGAAAAGAAGTAGTCACCAGCAAAGCAAAACAGGTTCAGAAAATCAGGACGAAATTTATCCTCGGCGAAAACAAGGTGCTTGAAAAGGGCCCGACAGATATTTACGTACGTGTTCTTGGTCCCGACGGCGCTGCCATGTCAACCACGCAGGAAACCCTTACCAGCGGCGGGCAATCGCTTGTATACACCGTCAAACAATCCGTTGATTACGACAATGCTGATAAGCCGGTAGAAATATTCTGGGCGAAAGGCAGCCAGTTCACCAAAGGAAAATACAACGTTGAGTTGTATCATGCCGGAGCTTTAATCGGGAAATCATCGATTGAACTGAAATAACTTCCCATCGGGTTTTATTAATAGTCTTCCAGTTCTTTCAGCAAGCTGTCAATTTTTGCATTCCATTTTTCCTGCATTTCTTTAACGCGGCTGTGGTCGCTTTCGCTGTCGTATTGTTGTTGGAGGCGGTGGTACTTTTCATCCACTTCACCGGTAATTCTTTTTACTTCATCACGAAAATTCGCACTGGTAAACATGACCTCTTTTAATTTTTTCCGGAATTCCCTCGCACCAACTTCGGCCAAATCGAAATGCCGCTGCTCATGATTAAGAAGATAATCCACCTGTTTGTCCTTCTCTTTCTTCACCCACGATTTGCTTTTGATGAAATAACATTGAACCCTGGATTCCACCGTGAACCGCTTCCCGACTGAAAACGCTTCGAACATGGTCTGGTTACAGGTGTATGTCAACGCATCTGCGGGATCATCATCCTTCGCGCTTCCCCTGAAATCGTCCCAGCATAATTTTCTTTCCACGTTCCATGCGATGCTGTCGCTGTCAGAAATCACCGTGTCAGCAGGAACTGAAACAAGGGTATCGTGAAACGCGTAATGAAAAGTATCGAGCGGTTGCATCGCCTTTTGAGTAGCACGGATATAACTTTCACGCGATTCCCTGAAAGTAAATTGCATGGCGGCCTGTGCTGAGAAACGGAGGATGGTGTCATTTTTACAATTGATAAATAAAACATCGACAACAGAAAAGTAATCGGCAGATGAAGAAGCGGTGTTGTTCACCAGGCAATGAATCAACGAACATGGGTTCTTCAATATCTCCATGGAAATATCGCGTTCATCAAGGAGCAACGGGAGTCCGCATGAGACAAATTGTTTCCTGGCCGTTTCACGAATGCCATAGATGTCTTTTTTTCCATTCTCATAATAAAGTTGCGGAAGAAGAACGGCACGGTACCGGTTTAATATTTCCGGCGACTGTGCTTCTGCAATAAAGGACAGGCAACTGATAAAGATGACAAACAGAATGTTGGATTTCATTTTTTATCGCACGGATGAATCGTCAGAATACAAAGCCGAGTTGAACAACCCATGTGCGAGGAGGCTGCATGTCATCGGGTCGTTGCATGAAAATGGTATTGAAAACATTTTTACAGATGAGGGAACATTTGATGTTGGGATGTATCCTGAAAGAAGTTCTAGCATCCACCACGGCGTCGCCGGTTTTGTGACTGTTGCGGTAATGCGTAACTCCCGGCGTGATGAGCGGACCCAGGTAACGGTCAACAAATAATTTGTCGATGTTTCTCATGAAGCTATTGTAACGGATTCCCAGCCCGATGGTGAATTTTTTATACCCGATTTCAACATCCGCCTTTACCAAATGGTTGAAACGGTATTTCAAAAAGTTACTCGAATCACTTCCGAGGTAAGACGTCGTATCCCATGATAACAAAGTCCGTTTGACATAGAGTGAATCGTAACGCGTCTGCACCGGATCCATGTAAGTGTAACCTGCCATCACAGTCACCTTCAGCGGGCCGATGTCGCCGGTTCCGGAAAAAGAAAAGTCGAGGCCTTTGATGCGCGTATCGCCCACGTTGAATGCTTTGAAGCCAAGGCCGATGAGCGGATCCGTTGGCAAACCCCATTGTCCGAATGCAAATTCAATCATGTTTTTATATTCAGTCCAGAAGGCGGCGACATCCACATATCCTTTCCATCCTCCGATTTTTATTCCCTGCATGATTCCGATTTCAGATGAAAATCCTTTTTCTGAATTCAACGAATCATTCGGGTAAATGGAAAGTCCGCCAACAGATGTCCGGATAAATTTTTCTGCAATGGCAGGATAACGATACCCTTGTCCGTAAGAAGTGCGCACATACGTTTCTTTGGCGACATGAAAATTCAAACCGCTCCGGAAAACAGGAGTAAATTTTTCTGCCACGCCATCGATTTTAAAATGCTCTGTTCTTGATCCGAAAGAAAAAGCAAGCCGTTTCCATTTCAGGTCTGCCTGCACAAAAAAGGCAAGGTTATCACCGGAATGATTTCCGTACAATTCCGATTTCACTTTCGAAAAACTCTGTACAGCACCGGCAGCAATCGTGATGTTGTCATTAAAATGTTTCTGGTACTGGTATTCCGAGTAATAAAAATCGGCGGTGGAATTTTGTGCCGTGTTGTTGGTGTTGGTCGTATTAAACCAGCGTGTACGCAGTTTGTGAACGTTTCCTTTTTTATCGAGGTAAGAAATAAACGGATCGATGTTCGTCCGGTAAGTTTCGTAACTACTTAATGTATTCATCGCCGGACGGTAGGCTCCGGATGTATCATTCTGCCACAGGAAAAACAGGCAGCCATCGGTGTACATCGTATTCAGGTTGACTGTTCATATTCACCTCGGCGGTATCCCTGGTCCAGAAAAACATTCCCGGCGATAACCAGGTCGAGATTCTTTACCTGGCGGCTGTGAAAAAAATTCATTCCTGAATTCATCTGCGGGATACTGCCGCTGTTGTTCAGGTTGTAGGTCGTGTCGTTCAGTTTAATTTTCTGATCGGTATCATAGAAACCGGTAAAGAAATTAATTTTCGTTTCCGGAGTTGCTTTCGGGTAAGCCGTGCGTATGTTGATCACACCATTCAGGGCTGATGATCCGAAGAGGGCTGATGAAGCGCCTTTGATGACTTCGATCTGTTCCAGGTTTTCTACAGGCAAAAAACTCCACTTGGCATCGGCTGCATCGGCAGTAAGTTGCGGGAGGTCGTCCACGAGGATCATCACACGGCTGCCGGCTCCGTAACTCCACCCGGCGCCGCCGCGGATGTTGGCTTGCCCGTCGATCACATTCACACCCGGAACCTGGTCGATGATGTCGTCCATGGTCGTCGTGTTTTTATTTTCCACGAGAGAAGGTTTGATCACTTCCATCGACACCGTTACATCTTCGATGCGTTGTTCGAATTTCCCGGCGCTCACCACGATTACGCCCAGCTCCTGCGCAGATTCGGTGAGTAACACATGTTCAATTTTTATTTCACCTGTTTTTATTTCTGTAAAAATTTTCTTTGATGAGAACCCGATCATTTTAAAAACGAGTGAGTGTTTTCCTGACTGTACATTCAGAAAATAATTCCCATCCATGTCGGCGGAAACGGCATTGGTATCATCGGCAACAACCGTTACGCCGGCAAGAGCTTCTTTGGTTCCGGCAGCAGAAACCTTTCCCCTGATCCCGGTTTGTGCCATTGCCTGTGAGGCCAGCAATAAAAAAATCAGCAGTTGAAAACTATTCTTCATAAAAAGATATTCCCTGAAATATTTTTATTCTAATTTAGTCCGACCAAGATACAAATGTTTTTATATCGTGAACACACCTGACCATGTTTTGAAATACCAGGTTGCGCTTACCCTCGTGCCCAAGGTAGGCAGCATCCTCGCAAAAAATTTAATCAGCTATTGCGGCAGCGTGGAAGAAGTCTTCAAAAGGAAGAAACACCAGCTCGAAAAAATTCCGGGCATCGGATCCGAACGCGCCGAAGCGATTTTAAGCCGGCAGCATTTTGAGCGCGCTGAAAAAGAAGTGCAGTTCATCCGCAAACACAACATCAAAACTTTTTTTTACCTCGACAAGGATTATCCCGGGCGGCTAAAAAACTGCGACGACGCGCCGGTTCTGCTATACTACAAAGGAACCTGCGACCTGAACAAACAACGTATGATCGCCATTGTCGGAACACGCAATGCAACCGAGTACGGAAAACAAATCACCGAAAAGTTCGTCGAAGATTTTTCGCATTACGATGCGGTGATTGTAAGCGGGCTTGCTTACGGCATTGATTTATGCGCACACAAGGCTGCGCTGAAGAACCATCTTCCCACCATTGGCGTGATCGCACACGGGCTTGACCGGATTTATCCTTCCGTTCACAAACCGGTGGCGGAGAAAATGATAAACCATGGCGGCCTCCTTACTGAATTTCCTTCGATGACCACTCCCGACCGGGAAAATTTTCCTTCGCGCAACCGTGTTGTTGCCGGGATGACGGATGCAACCATTGTGATTGAATCGGCTACGAAAGGCGGAGCGCTCATCACCGCCGACATTGCTAATTCCTACAACCGCGATGTGTTTGCCGTTCCCGGGAAAGTCGGTGAGGAATATTCGGCAGGATGCCATGAACTGATTCGCCTGAACCGGGCGATGCTCGTGGAATCAGCTGCACAGGTTGCAGAAATACTGAACTGGAATGATGATGCTAAGAGTGCAAAAGAAAACAAGCAGCTGAAATTTTTTCACGACCTGAAAACAGAAGAAAAGGTGCTGGTTGATTTGCTGAGACAAAACGGAAAACTCGACATCGACAACATCACCATTCAATCAAACATGACGATGAGTAAAGTTTCCTCCACGTTGTTGAATCTTGAATTCGCCGGTGTGCTGAGGGCGTTGCCGGGGAAGATGTTTGAGTTGGTGTGATGTGTTTTTGCAGAAAGAGGGTTGGGATTAATTCTCACTGCTGGTATCATGTAGGCAAAGGTCGAGAGTCTGTTAGCGCGTCACCAACCCGGAATATTCATTCCAATAATTTTTTTCTTTCTATGCGTTCCTTTGCTTCGACTAAAAGGGTGTGGATTTTCTGTTTTAATTCTTTCTTGGGCGGCAGTTCTGTCCAGTACTCAGCTACCACTATTCCGTCTTTGTGCATTTCCAGCAGTTCTATTTGCTCACGGCTGCTTTCAGTACAAAGTATTAATCCCACGGGCGGCATTTCGCCATTTTGTTTTTCATATCTGTTGAGCCATTTTAAATACAATTCCATTTGCCCTTTATGCTTTGCTTCAAATTTTCCCAATTTTAATTCAATGGCCACTAACCTTTTTAAGTTCCGGTGAAAAAAAAGCAGGTCTAAATGGTAGTCTTCTCCGTCTATTATCATTCTTTTTTGCCGCTCCACAAAAGCAAAGCCTTTGCCCAATTCCAAAATAAATGACTCCAACTCCCGTAATATCGCTTCCTCTAAATCCTTTTCCAGGTAAGTATTTTTCAGCCCTAAGAAATCTAAAAAATAAGGGTCTTTGAATGCATCAACCGGAATACCAGCAGATACCGTCGTTTGTGCATTTGCTATACTCGTTCTTTCAAATGCCTTGATGGAAATTTGTTTTCGTAATTCCCTTTTTCCTAACGCCTCTGTTATTGTTTTTTGTGCATAAAACATTTTTGCTTCCTGCTTTTTAAGCGGCAGGAGTATCAAAAAATGAGACCAACTTAAATGTCGTGCCAGTGGAACGACTTTTTCAAAATCTGAAAATTGCTCGGCAAATTGTAACATTCTTCTTAAATTCTTTTCTTCAAAATTTCTTCCATATTTCACAGTTAAATGTCGTGCCAGTGTAACGACAATCTGCTTACCATAATCTGCCCGCTTGTTTTTCAGTATGTTTTCGTTTATGCGTTTACCGATCTGCCAGAAAAGCATGGTGAGTGTGCTGTTGGCTTGTGAAACCAATTGCACCTGGTTTTGCTCAATGAGTAGAGATAACTCATTCAATAACTTGTTTTCTAAAAGCATTGCGTTTTTCTTTTTTGCCATGTGTAATTCTAATTTATTCTTCCTCCCAGCTGGTACTATCCAGGCGGAGGCCGGGTGTTAGCATGTTACGATCAACCAAGATGCATGACTATTTACACCATCACCTGGTGTAGTAATTTTTCAGACCGGTATGTGTAGTGTGCTGTGTTAAGCAGGGAAAATATTTTAAAACTTTTGAAAATAACCCAAACCAATACCATAGGAATACAAATATAATGATTCGGTGTAAAAATAGTCGCCCACTTTTTCAACGGGGATCAATGATCTTTCGTAAAATGTCGAAATTGATAACGAGGCTTTCTTTATTGGTATTCTTACTTCCAACTCCGATATTCCACTAAAACCGGAAACCCTCGGCATTAAATTGATATCTGTCCTGTAAAACAAATTGGGTTGCACAAAATTTCCGTTCTGATTAATTTCCGAAATGGTGCCGTCATTGTGGGCAGAAAGTAACTGGTTAAAAATTATTCCCAACCCTGCGTTGAAATTAATTTTGTTTTCATTCCGGTTGATTTGATAATGAAACTTAAAAGGTAAATCCAGGTACCAGAAATTATAGTTGTCTTTAATTTTATAAATATGGCGGGTGTACCCGGAATATGTCGGAATGTCTTCGGTTAAAACATATTCCCTGGATTGGTATCCTTTGTTGCTGAGGACAACGCCTGTTTCAAATCGGATTTTTTTGCCAATTTTTTTCCTGAAAATAATTCCTGCATTCAAATTAAAACGAGGCTCCTGCGTAGTGTCCTGAAAATATTTTGGGTTAAAATATTGAGCGGAATTTGTATTGATCACAATGTTTCTATAGTTCATGGCGGGACCAACAACGACGCCCAAATGCCACATTTCACAGGTATCAACTTTAATTAATTCCGCCCTTGTCGAAAACGGATAAAATAAATATAGCGTTAAAACAATTACCGAAATTAATTTATTCATTCGGCTATCTTAGATAAAACTGTTAGCAATGATTCATCCATTCATTTCGCCTCATGACTTCACCTCACCGGCAGCCCAATGATAAACTCCGTAAACTCACCGGGCGTTGATTCTACCTTTAGTTCTCCCTGGTGTCCTTTGGTGATGATGTCGTAACTGATGGAAAGTCCGAGGCCGGTGCCCTGCCCGGTTGGTTTGGTCGTGAAGAACGGGTTGAATATTTTATCTTTTATTTCCGGTGGTATTCCAAGACCATTGTCGCGGATGCCGATGATGATGTGATTGTTTTCCTTTCTCGTGGTGAGTGTCACGACAGGCTGGTAATTATTTTTATCTTTTTTCTTCCGCTCATCAACGGCATAAAATGCATTGTTGAAAATGTTCAGCAGCACACGGCTGATTTCCTGCGGGATAATCTGAACGGACGGCAGCCCTTCGGCGAGCGATTTTTCTATTTCGCAGTTAAAGGAATTGTCTTTCGCCCGGATGCCATGAAATGCAAGCGTGATGAATTCATCCACCAGTTTATTTACGTCGGTGAGTTGTTTTTCGGGAACGCCCGTGCGGCTGTGCATCAACATTCCTTTCACAATACTGTCGGCGCGTTTTCCATGGTGGTTAATTTTTGTGAGATTCTGTTTGATGTCTTCGATGATGAATTTTTTTTCTTCCTCGTCGGGAATCGTTTCCATTTCATTGATCAGGTCGACGGATAATTCTGAAAAATTATTCACGAAGTTCAGCGGGTTCTGGATTTCATGGGCGATGCCCGCGGTGAGTTGCCCGAGTGAAGCCATCTTCTCAGACTGCACAAGTTGATCCTGCGTCGACCGGAGATGATCCATCGTGTGGGTGAGTTCTTCATTTTTTTCTTTCAGCTCGCTGGTACGCTGATTCACTTTCTCTTCCAGCACCACATTCTGCCGCACCAGTGTACGGGTGCGGAGGCGGATGTACATGAAAATCACAAAAACCACGGTGATGACGCTTAAGATCATGAACCACCATGTTTTCCAGAACGGCGGCTTGATGGTAATCACGATGGCGATGCCTTCGTTGTTCCAGAAACCATCGTTGTTGCAGGCTCTCACGCGGAACGTATAAACTCCCGGATCAATGTTGGTGAATGATTTTGTTCTGCTGGTACCAATATAGGTCCAGTGGTCAATCCCGGGAAGGCCTTCCATTTTATAAGCATACCTGTTCTTGTCGGGAAAAATAAAGTTCAGCGCGGAGAATTCAAACGAGAAAAAATTCTGATCATATTTCAGGTCGATGGTTTTCTTATTCGTGATGAGCGTATCCATGCGCGACGGTTTTTCAAACAGGAAAAACCTGGTAATCGCCACCGGCGGAATGATGGTGTTGTCATGAATGCTGTCGGGATGAAAGGCATTGAGTCCGTTGCTTCCGCCGAAATACATCCATCCGTTTTTACCGATGAAGCATGCATTCTCATTGAATTTATTTTGCAACCCGTCCACCACGCTATAGGAACGGCTGAAATTCAATTGCGTGGATTGATCTTCGGATGCCGGCTTCAGCTTACACACTCCGTTGTTCGTGCTGATCCAGAGGTATCCGTGAAAGTCGGCCAGTATTCCGTTGACAATATTATTCGGCAAGCCGTCGCGTTCGGTATAATGCGTGAAGACGGAAGTTGTTTTATCGAGGACATTCAACCCTCCTCCGTACGTTCCGATCCACAGGTTGCCTGAAGCATCATGATAAAGACATTGTACAAAATTGCTGCTGATGGATTTCAGGTTGTTCACGTCCGTTTTGTAGGCAGTAAATTTTTTGCTCTTCCTGTCGAAAGCATTCAGTCCGCCGCCGTACGTTCCGATCCATAAAATTCCGTCTTTGTCTTCTTCATAAATATCCGTCACCACGTTGTTGCTGATGGAAGACGGATCGGATGGATTGTTTTTGAAAGAACTGAACTTCCCGTTTTTCTTATCGAAGAGATTCAGTCCACCGCCCAGCGTACCGATCCAGATGGAAGCTGAACGATCCTGGAAAATGGAACGCACATAATTATTGCTGAGTGATGAAGGATCGTTCGCCTTGTTTTTATAAACCGTAATTTTTCCTGAAGATGGTTCCAAAGCAATCAAACCATCCGTGGTTCCGAGCAGCAGCGTTCCGTCAAGATCTTCATAGATAGCGAAGATGTTGCTGAAACGAAGAAGCGGGTTGGTAAGAAAAGAATATTTTTCATTGACAAATTTTCCTTCACTCCTGCTGAAAACATTCAATCCGCCGCCGAGGATTCCTGTCCACACACGGCCCTCCTGGTCTTCGTAAATGCTGTACACGTTGTTGTTCACTTCCCCATCGGCGCCGGGGTTGGCCTGGTACGTAACAAACTTTGAAATGGTGCGGTTGTAATAACTCACTCCTCCGGAGGTGCTGATCCAGATGGTGCCGGCATTGTCCTCAAAAATATTCCAGGTTTTGTTGGAAGAAAGCGATTCGATATTCTGCCTGTCGTATTTATACACCATGAATTTTCCGGAAGCAGGATCAAAGGCATCCAGTCCGCCGCCCATGGTAGCAATCCAGACCATGCCTGTTTTGTCTTCGCAAACGGAGAAGACGCTGTTCTGGCTTAAGCCTCCCGGCTCACTGGTATAACGCGTGAATTTTCCGGTTGAAGTATTCAACGCATTCAATCCTCCGTTCAATGTACCAATCCACAGTGCACCGGAATGATCGGCTTTCAGGCAGGTGATTTCATTTTCACTCAGCGATTGCTTGTCGTTTGTTACTGACTGGAATCTCCGGCATTTTTTTGTGGCCGGATCAAATGCATTCAAACCGTTTGCTGCTGTTCCGATCCATAATATTCCAGCTGCATCCACGGCAAGCGAAGAAATGACATTGCTGCTGATGGAAGAAAAATCAGACGGATTGTTTTTGTACACCGTAAATTTTTTGGTGGCGTGGTCGAAAGCATTCAACCCACCGCTGGTGCCGATCCAGAGCGTTCCGTTTTTGTCTTCTGCCAGCGAAGAAACAATGTTGTTACTGAGCGAAGCGGCATCGGAAGCAACATTCTGGTAATGAGAAAAACTTCCGTTCGAACGGTTGTATACATTCAGGCCGTTATCCGTTCCAACCCATAAATTTTGTTTGCTGTCTTCAAAAATGCACCGTATGATGTTGTTCGAAATCGTACGCCGATCAGCCGGATCCGATTTGTACACTTCAAAAGAGTAACCGTCGTATTTGTTCAGTCCGTCTTCTGTACCAAACCACATGAATCCCTGGCTGTCCTGGAAACTGCAATACACGGTGGCATGAGAAAGTCCTTTGTCAACGGAAATTCTCCCGAACCGGATGTTCGCAGGCAATTTGTTTTCCGCAAAAAGATTCCGTGCGAAACAGGTTACTAAAAGAAAAGAGAAAACTATTTTTCTCACCGGGTTAGTTTATGGTATGACGAGATTGAATAAAGGTACAATGTATTTAAGAAATCACGATTCCGATCAAAACATTCAGTCGTTCACTTTCCCGGTTCCTCCGCATCGTCCGCAGATAATGGTTCCTGCCGGGCGAACAATTTCATTTACTGTATAGGTCACAAAATTTCTCGGGCCGAGTCCGTTGCTGATGTCCTTCGTAATCATTTTATTTTTCCTGATTTCAGTCTGGACAATTTTCCCTTTGCCTTTGCATGCCGGGCAACTGTTTTCTGTTGATGAGTTTACCGGTAGCACATCTTCTTCCTTTGCCAGTGGCTTCACGGCTGCTGTAACATAAGTCATAGAGGAATTTTTATCGCCAATTTTATCACCGGCCGGTTTTTCATCTGCTTTGGAAATTGACGTGTTGCCCGGAGAAACTGTTTGCTGAACAGGTTTCTCTTCTTTTTTTTCAGTGACAGAAACCGCCGGAGCTGTTTTCACGGAAGGACGTGCTATCACCTGCATTCCTTCGCTTACAATGTTGCCATGATCGTAATGATATTGCGTGGCATCGCCTTCCGCCGTGGTAAAAATTCCGGTGCCGTGGTATTGGTTGTTTTCATAATCGCCCGAATACGTTTCTCCTCCTGAATAATAATAGGTTCCGCAACCGCTGTAGGTTCCGTTCAGAAGAGTGCCGCTGTAAATATCTCCGTTGATGTAATACCATGTTCCTTCACCGTTGGGTTTGTCTTCATGGAAATCTCCTTCATAATAGCTTCCGTCATGGAGATAGAATGCACCTTTGCCGGTGAAGATTCCATCCAGGAATGTTCCGTCGTAGTGGTTTCCATCATGATAAAAATAAATTCCTTGCCCGGTTTGTTTCCCTTTCAGAAAAGATCCTTCATACCGGTCGCCGTTTGCATAAAAAATGGTTCCGTTGCCATCGATCATATCATTTGCAAAAGTTCCTTCATACCGGCTGCTGTCGGTGTACCAGAAAATTCCTGCACCCGACTTCATGTTATTCAGGAAAGAACCTTCATAACGATTTCCGCTGGAGTACGTGAGCGATCCCTTTCCTTCCATCTTGCCGTCACGAAACGAACCTTCATATTTTTTTCCGTCTTTGTAAACATACACGCCCGTTCCTTGCATTTTCCCGTTTACAAAATCACCTTCAAAAGAACTTCCGTCTTTAAAATTTAATTTTCCTTTTCCCTGGTATTTGCTTCCTGAAAAAGTTCCGGTATAAAGATTTCCATTACCCGAACGGTATACACCACTTCCATTCACACAATCGCCGGAAAGGCAACCCACTTTATTGCTGTTGATCTGAACGCTGTCGTTTTGGGCAAAAAGATTCTCATGAAATACCGAAAGCGTGAGTACGGCAGAAAAGAAATATAAAAGTCTTGTTTTCAAAGGATGATCCGGTGTACGGTGAATCGTTTACAAAAGTAATTCTTTCGGGCGTATTGCACGGATTTGTGTTGATTCACAATAGTATTACAATAAAACCGGATTGACAATACGCATGGCCTGTATTCTGACTTTTCAGCCGTCATCTTTTTATTAACTTTATCCGCTTTCCCGGTTCTATGATTGAAACCATTGCAAGAATAATTTTACGACAACGGATTCCTCTGCTCATCGCATTGGTGGTGATGACGGCATTCATGGCTTACCGGGCGTCTTTTGTGAAACTCAGCTATGAGTCCGCCAAAATTCTTCCCGCCTCCGATTCCTCTTACAGCGAATACCTGGCGTTTAAAGAAAAATTCGGCGAAGACGGAACGGTGATGGTGATTGGCTTTCAAAGCCCGGATATTTTCCGCCTCCATCTTTTCAACGACTGGTACACGCTTACCAACGATGTAAAGTCAACGGAAGGCATCCAGGAAGTGGTGTCGGTGGCGCGTTGTTTTCACCTCGTCCGAAACGACAGCCTCGAGCAACTGGAATTCAAACCGCTGCTGAACCATCAGCCGGAGAGGCAGGGAGAAGTGGATGCGTTGAAAAACCAGGTGAGCCGTCTTCCTTTTTACGAAGGCATCCTCTTCAATAAAAAAACGAATGTGACGCTGATGGCGATCACACTCGACCAGGACAAACTCAACACAAAGAGCAGGATTGAAACCGTCAGGCAGGTAAAAGAGAAAGCGGATCATTTTGCTTCCGATCATCACCTCACCTTGCATTATTCCGGTTTGCCTTACATCCGGACGGCGGTGTCGCAGAAAATTTTAAGTGAGATGAAGTTGTTCGTATTGCTTGCTTTGCTGGTGACCACGGTTATTCTTTTTCTTTTCTTCCGGTCGCACTTCGCCGTCTTGTTTTCGATGCTGGTGGTGGTGTTCGGAGTGATCTGGTCGTTCGGAACGCTGGATTTATTCGGGTATAAAATTACCATCCTCACCAGCCTGATCGCCCCGCTCATCATCGTGATCGGAATTCCGAATTGCATTTTACTGCTCAACAAATACCAACAGGAATACAACAGGCACGGGAATAAAATAAAAGCACTGTCGCGAACCATACGGCGCATCGGCGTCACCACTTTTTTTGCAAACGTTACGACAGCGATCGGCTTCCTGGTTTTTTATTTCACACGCAGCGAAGTGTTGCAGGAGTTCGGAATCATCGCAGCATTGAACGTGATGCTCACCTATTTGATTTCGCTGGTGTTCATCCCGATCGTTTTCAGTTTTCTTCCGCCGCCGACGAACAGGCATGTGAAACACCTCGGCAGCAAGCGTCTTCTTTTTATCCTCGCGCAAGTGGATTACTGGGTGCATCATTACCGCTGGAGAATTTACGGATTCGTTTTCGTTGTCATGGCTGTGAGTTTTTATGGGATGAGCAAAATCACCACGGTGGGTTATGTCGTGGACGATTTGCCGAAAAAAGATATCATCTATACGGATTTAAAATTCTTCGAAGAAAATTTCCGCGGCGTACTTCCATTCGAAGTAGCGATTGACACCAAAAAAGCGGGAGGATCGCTGACACTTCCTGTTCTGTATAAAATCAACAGGCTGCAAAAGATGCTGGCGGGTTATCCTGAATTTTCAAAACCGGTATCCGTTGCGGAAGGAATCAAATTTTCGTACCAGGGACTGAATGACAACGATCCAAAATATTACGTGATCCCGAACGTGGAGGAAATGGCACGGCTCTCGGGCTATGCCACGGGGGCCAGGGAAAACCAGCACATGTTCCGTTCGATCATCGACAGCACGAAACAGTTTACAAGAGTGAGTGTGCAGGTCGCCGACATCGGTTCCATCCGGATGAAAAAGCTGCTGGATGAAATCAGGCCGCGGGTGGATTCCATTTTCGATTCCAGGCTCTATGATGTAAAGATTACCGGGAACTCCATCATCTTTCTGAAGAACAACGACTACCTCCTCATCAACCTGAAAGAAAGTGTGTTGCTCGCCATTGTTTTAATTGGTGCCGTGATGTTTTTGTTGTTCATGTCGTTCCGGATGGTCGTCATCTCATTAATTCCGAGTCTTGTTCCGCTATTGATTACGGCTGCCATGATGGGTTTCTTCGGCATCCCGTTGAAGCCCTCCACCATCCTGATCTTCAGCATTGCATTCGGCATTGCCAGTGACGGCACAATGTATTTCCTCACCAAGTACAGGCAGGAGTTAAAACAACATGGAGGAAGTATTTCCAAAACCGTTTCCAAAACCATCAACGAAACCGGCGTGAGTATGATCTATACGGCGGTGATTTTATTCAGCGGATTTTTCATCTTTACAGTTTCAAGTTTCGGCGGAACTTCAGCCCTCGGAGTATTGATTTCGATCACGCTGCTGATTGCCATGTGTTCGAACCTGGTTTTTCTGCCGACCTTGCTGCTGTCGCTTGAAAAATTTGTGATCACCCGTGCATTCCTGAAAGAGCCGTTGATCCAATTATATGATGAAGACGAGGATGTGGAGTTGAGTGAACTTAAAATAAAATACGATGATCCTGCGTCAGCGAATACGAATGAATACGAATATACGAACGATAAGAATGAGGAATAAGGAATAAGGAACTGCAAACTGATCTTACCATTCAAACCCATTTACAAACAACAATTCAAACTGATGAAAGGAATTATTCTCGCCGGCGGTTCCGGCACACGACTTCACCCGCTTACGCTTGCCATGAGCAAGCAACTGATGCCTGTTTACGACAAGCCGATGATCTATTACCCGCTTTCCGTTTTGATGATGGCGGGCATCAACGACATCCTCATCATCTCAACACCGCACGATTTGCCGAGTTTCAAAAAACTGTTTGGCGATGGCAGCAGCCTTGGCTGTACATTCAGTTATGCTGAACAGGCTGTTCCGAACGGACTTGCGCAGGCTTTCGTGATCGGTGAAAAATTTATCGGGAAAGAAAAAGTGGCACTCATCCTCGGTGACAATATTTTTTACGGAGGAGGATTGGGAAGATTGCTGCAGGAAAATAAAAATCCTGATGGCGGTGTCGTATTCGCCTACCATGTTTCAGACCCCGAACGGTACGGAGTGGTGGAGTTTGACGAATCCAACAAAGCCATTTCCATCGAAGAGAAACCATTGAAACCGAAATCCAATTATGCCGTTCCCGGTTTATATTTTTATGATAACGACGTGGTGGGGATCGCAAAAAACCTCGCGCCGAGTGCACGCGGGGAATATGAAATCACCGACGTAAACAGGATTTATCTTGAAAGAGGGAAACTGAAAGTGGGCATCCTCGACCGTGGAACGGCCTGGCTCGACACCGGCACGTTTACATCGCTCATGCAGGCAGCCCAGTTCGTGCAGGTGATCGAAGAAAGACAGGGTTTGAAGATCGGATGCATCGAAGAAGTGGCTTATCGCATGCGTTACATCGACAAATCAAAGCTGGCAGAAATCGCTAAGCCTTTGATAAAGAGTGGCTATGGAAAATATCTGTTATCCCTCATTGATTGATTTGCCAATATTTTTTATGTTTGAAAAGTGTTAATTCACCTACTGTTGCCGGACGTTGGTGTAATTTTGAATCTGTGAACCAAATATAATTCGACATTTGATTCACGAGTTATCCGGAAAACTACCAAACTCTATGACGAGAAAAATACTTATTACAGGCGGAGCCGGGTTTATTGGCAGCAGTTTAGCGGAGAGGCTTTCCAAAGATTCCGAAAATTTTATCGTGATTGCCGACAACCTGCTCACCGGTTCTCATTCCAAGATTCCCAAGTCCATTCATCACAACGTCAAATTCATCAAAGCCGATGTGAACGATTACCAGGACATCTCCGGAATTTTTCATTCGTATGGTTTTGATTATGTGTTTCACTATGCAGCGCTCGTGGGCGTGAAACGCACGCTGGCTCACCCGGTGATGGTACTCAACGACATCAAAGGCATCAACAACATCCTGAATCTTTCCAAGAACAGCGGTGTGAAACGCGTGTTCTATACTTCTTCTTCCGAAGTGTACGGCGAACCTGTCGAATACCCGCAGAATGAACATACCACGCCGCTGAATTCCCGTTTGCCGTATGCCATTGTGAAAAATGTCGGGGAAGCGTGCCTGCGATCGTTCAAAAAAGAGTACGACCTTGACTTTACGATTTTCAGGTTGTTCAACACCTTCGGGCCGAAACAAAGTACCGATTTCGTGATATCAAAATTTCTTGCAGCCGCACTGAAGGATAAGGAAATCAGTATTTATGGCGACGGCAGCCAGACGCGCACTTTTTGTTACATCGAAGATCACCTCGATGCAACGGTGAATGCGTTTTACAACAACCTCATCGTAAATGATGTGGCGAACATCGGAACCGACCAGGAAATTTCCGTGCTGAATCTTGCCAAACTCATCATCAAACTCACGAACTCACATTCGAAAATCATTCATCTTCCTCAACTGAAAGAAGGAGACATGACGCGCAGGAAACCGGATGTCACCAAAATGCGGATGTTGCTGCAACGCGAACCCACTTCACTTGAAGACGGTATCAAAGCGATCATCAGCAACAGCCATTATGTGCTTTCGTAACCAAACTTCCGGCTGGTAAAATTTCAGAATTTTTTATTGAATGAATGACACACAGCAAAACTGTGGGGCATTGACCCATTCGACTTTATCATTGACTAAAACTCCGCATTCTTCGGCGTGCGCGGAAATGGGATCACATCGCGGATGTTCGTCATCCCGGTCACAAAAAGCATCAGCCTTTCAAAGCCAAGTCCGAAGCCGGCATGCGGGCATGTTCCGTATTTTCTTGTTTCAAGGTACCACCACAAATCCTTTTCAGGAATTTTCATTTCATTAATCCGTGTCAAAAGTTTTTCATAATTCTCTTCACGCTGAGACCCGCCGATGATTTCTCCGATCCACGGAAACAAAACATCCATGGCACGAACGGTTTTTCCGTCATCATTCTGCTTCATGTAAAACGCTTTGATGTCCTTCGGGTAATTGGTGAGGATCACCGGCCCTTTGAAATGTTCGACGAGGTAATTTTCATGTTCCTTCTGAAGATCCGTTCCCCACTCCACTTTGAATTCAAACGTTGCATTGTGTTGTTTGAGAATTTCCACGGCATCCGTATAGGTCAAACGCGTGAATGGTTTTTCGATCACCGACTTCAGGCGATTGATCAATTCCTTATCATAAAGATTGTTGAGAAATTCAAGATCATCCGCACAATGATCCAGTGCATACTGAATGAGATACTTCAGCATTTCCTCCGCGAGATTCATGTTGTCGGTGATGTCATAGAATGCCATCTCCGGTTCAATCATCCAGAATTCGGCAAGATGCCGCGGCGTATTGCTGTTCTCCGCCCTGAACGTCGGACCGAACGTATAAACCAAGCCAAGCGCCATCGCAGCCAGTTCACCTTCCAGCTGTCCGCTTACGGTGAGGTTGGTTTCTTTCCCGAAAAAATCTTCTTTGTAATTAATGGTCCCATCCGGATTTTTCGGAGGGTTGCTGACGTCCATCGTAGTCACATGAAACATTTCTCCAGCACCTTCCGCATCACTTCCTGTGATGATCGGGGAATGGAGATTGAAAAAACCTTTGTCGTTGAAAAATTTATGAATGGCAAACGACATGTGATGCCGCATTCTCATCACCGCGCCGAACGTGTTGGTACGCGGACGAAGGTGAGCGATTTCGCGAAGGAACTCCAGTGTGTGTCCTTTCTTCTGCAATGGAAACGTTTCATCGGCAACTCCCAGCACGTCAATTTCTTTCGCCTGTATTTCCACCGACTGGCCTTGTCCCTGCGACTGAACCAATGTTCCGCTGATTCTCACACAGGCACCTGTCGTAATTTTTTTCATCAGCTCTTCGTCGAACTTAGAGAGATCGGCAACGGCCTGGATGGAATGGATGATGCTGCCATCGTTCACGGCAATAAATCCAACCTGTTTGTTCCCGCGCTTGGTGCGAACCCAGCCCTGGACGGCAACTTCCCGGTTTACATCTTTAGAGGCAAGGAGTTCTTTAACTTTTGTGTGTATCATGATTCACTGTTTATTCAATGGTAGTTAGGAAAATGCATTGCCTGAATGAATTTTCAGGTCTATTTTCCCGGATCCTCAATAATCAAAAGGAAAAATCGTTCGCAAAAAAACGAATATAGAACGGTATCACAAAACAATCCTGTTCCTTTATTCCTCAATTGTTGTCATGATTCGCCTAATCTTCTTATTTTTGTAATTCTGTATGGATATTCAGCCCGGCGAACTTTTAAGAAAAATCGACTCTCCTTCCGACCTGCGTAAGTTGGAGGAAAAAGACCTGCAGCAGGTGGTGAATGAGTTGCGCCAGTTTATCATCGACATCGTTTCGGAAAACGGAGGCCATTTTGGAGCTTCACTTGGCGTAGTTGAAATGACTGTTGCACTTCATTATATTTTCAATACTCCTTACGATCAGCTGGTCTGGGATGTCGGACACCAGGCCTACGGACATAAAATCCTGACCGGGCGAAGGGATATTTTTCATACGAACAGAATATACAAAGGCATCAGCGGTTTTCCTAAGCGGAGCGAAAGTGAGTATGACACGTTCGGTGTCGGACATTCATCTACTTCCATCTCCGCAGCTCTCGGGATGGCTGTGGCTTCACGGTTAAAAGGAGAAAAGGAACGGCAACACATTGCAGTCATCGGCGATGGCGCCATGACGGCCGGTTTGGCCTTCGAAGCATTGAACCACGCCGGCGTTGAGAATTCAAATCTTCTCGTGGTGCTCAACGACAACTGCATGAGCATCGATCCGAATGTGGGAGCTTTGAAAGAATATTTGACAGACATGACCACTTCTCATACGTACAACAAAGTAAAAGATGAGATGTGGAAACTGCTTGGCATCATTTCCAAGTTCGGGCCGAATGCGCAGGAGATTGCTTCGAAAATTGAAAACGGAATCAAAGCCACGTTGCTGAAACAGAGTAATCTTTTTGAATCGCTGCGCTTCCGTTATTTCGGTCCTGTTGACGGACATGATGTTCATCGTCTTGTGAAAGTGCTGAACGACCTGAAAGAAATTCCCGGTCCAAAAATACTTCATTGCCTCACCGTGAAAGGAAAGGGTTTTGCGAATGCTGAAAAAGATCAGACCAAGTGGCACGCACCCGGACTTTTTGATAAGATCACAGGAGAGATTCATAAGCCGGCCAACGCAGCACCATCACCGCCGAAATACCAGGATGTGTTTGGACATACCATCGTTGAGCTGGCGGAAAAGAATCCGAAGATTGTCGGCATCACACCAGCCATGCCTTCCGGCTGTTCTTTGAACATCATGATGAAGGCCATGCCTGAAAGAGCCATTGATGTTGGCATTGCAGAACAGCATGCCGTTACGTTTTCCGCAGGCCTTGCCACGCAGGGAATGATTCCGTTCTGCAACATCTATTCATCGTTCATGCAGCGCGGCTACGACCAGGTGATCCATGATGTGGCGCTTCAAAAGCTTCATGTTATTTTTTGCCTCGACCGCGGAGGCCTTGCCGGCGCCGACGGGCCGACGCATCACGGGGCCTTCGACCTCGCTTACCTTCGCTGCATTCCGAATATGATTGTGAGTGCGCCGATGAATGAAGAAGAGTTGCGCAACCTGATGTACACGGCGCAGTTGGATGAAATAAAATCTCCATTCTCCATCCGTTATCCGAGAGGCAGCGGAGTGATGACTGACTGGAGAACACCGTTCAAAAAAATCGAAACGGGTAGAGGAAGGATGATCTGTGACGGTGAAGAGGTGGCGATTCTCACCATCGGCCACCCGGGAAATTTCGCCGTGAAGGCTTGCGAAGAATTAAAGAGAGAAGGATTTTCTCCTGCACATTACGATCTGCGTTTTGTAAAACCACTCGATGCCGAATTGCTTCATTCCGTTTTCTCACGGTTTAAAAAAATTATCACGGTGGAGGACGGTTGCATCATGGGCGGCTTCGGCAGCGCTGTTGCGGAGTTTATGATTGACCACAATCATTCTTCTTCCATCACACGACTTGGCATCCCCGACCAGTTTATTGAACACGGTGAGCCGAAAGAACTTTACCATGAATGTCATTTTGATGTGGAAGCGATTAAAAATGCCGTGAGGCAACAGGTGGGAGAAAGCATTCTCGCCTGAGTTTTTATTTTTTGATTTTTTGTTTTTACTTTTTTATTCATGAACCTCTTTTCAGATTTACTGTGGATTTTATTTCCTGAACTTTGCGCATCGTGCGGCAAAGCGCTTTATTCCGGCGAAGACGTCGTCTGTTCCTATTGCCGTCTTCATCTCCCGAAAACAAATTTTCATCTCGAAAAAGAAAATCCCGTCGCCAAACAATTCTGGGGAAAGGTGAACGTTCACGCTGCCGCCGCCTATTATTATTTCAGCAAAGGAGAAAAAGTGCAGCACCTCGTTCATCAGCTCAAGTACAAAGGGAATAGAGAGGTGGGAAACTTTGTCGGGGAATTGTATGGAACAGAATTAAAGCAATCCGAACTTTTTGCACATGCTGAGATTGTGATCCCCGTTCCGCTGCATGCAAGCAAGCTTCGCAAACGCGGATTCAACCAAAGCGATTTTTTTGCTGAAGGACTTGCCAAAGCCATGGAGATTCCATTTTCTGCTGATGCTTTGAAAAAAAATCTTGCCACGGAAACACAAACACGCAAACACCGCTACGAGCGTTTTGAAAACGTGGATCGTGTTTTTGAAGTGAACAAACCGGAACTGGTTTCAGGAAAACATGTGTTGCTGGCTGACGATGTCGTTACCACCGGCTCCACGCTCACTTCCTGTGCGGAAGCGCTGCTGGAAATCCCCGGAACCACCGTGAGCATTGTCACCATGGCCTATGCGTAACCGATCCGTATTTTTTTCATCTTTGTAAAAAGTTTTTTGATGTCGGAACCGATCAGCATTCCTTCTTTGGTAACAGAAAAAAAAGAAAAGTACGAATCCCTTCTTCCGCAGATTCATGCATTGGTGGAAGGAGAACGGGATCTCATTGCCAACCTCGCCAACATCATGTCGGCATTAAAGTATGGCTTGAATTTTTTCTGGGTGGGAATTTACTTCGTGAAAAATGAAGAACTGGTTCTTGGGCCTTTCCAGGGACCGGTGGCATGTGTGCGCATCGGCTATGGAAAAGGCGTTTGCGGAACCTGCTGGAAAAAAGCGGAAACGATTGTCGTTCCTGATGTAGATGCATTTCCCGGCCACATTGCCTGCAGCTCCGAATCAAAATCAGAAATCACCGTTCCTGTTTTTAAAAATGAAAAAGTGGTGGCTGTCATCGATGTTGACAGTCATATTCTAAATGATTTTGATTCAACGGACGCACACTATCTTGAAAATATTTCCAAACTGATCGAAACACTTTTGTAATGCAACCATTCCGGTACTTTTTAATTTTCTGCATTTCTGCCTTCATGGCTTCCTGCGCGCTACAGGTGGCTCCGCAGGGAGGAGAAAAAGATGTGAAGCCACCGAAGGTGACGAAATCCAAACCGGAAAATTTCTCCACGCAATTCGATTCGAAGAAAATTCAAATCACGTTTGATGAATACATTCAACTGAAAGACCTCAACAACCAATTGATCGTTTCTCCGCCGCTTTCGAAAAATCCCGATGCGAAAATAAAACAGAAAACGTTGACGGTTCAACTGGACGATACCTTGCTGCCGAATACAACCTACACACTGAATTTTGGAAACTCCATTGTGGATAACAATGAAGGCAACATACTGGAGGGCTATCAATATGTTTTTTCGACAGGAGAAATCGTCGACTCACTGAAGATTTCCGGCATAGTGGAAAATGCTTTGGATAAAAAAACGGAGAAGGGAATCCTGGTGATGCTTTACAAAAGCGAGGATGATTCCTGTCCGCTGAAAAAACGTCCAGACTATTTTGCCAAGACCAACGACAAGGGAGAATTCCGCATCACCAACATTGCTCCCGGAAAATATAAAATCTTCGCGCTGAAAGAATCCGATGGTGATTACATTTACTCGGGCCCGGAAGAAAAGGTGGCCTTCCTTGATAAGCCCGTTGCCGCTGATTCTTCGAATGTAATGCTCCGTTTGTTCAGTGAAAAACCAAAGCAGCGGATTTTAAGATGTTATTCCGAAGAGCCCGGGAAAGCGGTGGTTGCATTTGCGCAGCCGGCTCCAGGCATTTCATATCGCTTCATGAGTGATTCCATAAAATGCAATCTTGCTTTCACTGAATCATCGCGAAAAAAAGATACGCTGATTTTTTGGTACAGGAATACAAATTTAGATTCATTGATTCTTTTTTTTAAGGATAACAAAACCATTCACGATACCGTTACCATTCGCCTCTTCAAAACAGATGGTAAAACATTTTCGAAAAAGAAAAATTTGTTAAGCCTGGCTCCGAATTGTCAAAGCGGTGGATTTCTTGATCTCAACAAAAATCTGGAAATCCGTTTCAGTCACCCGGTTTCGGAATCTGATTTTTCAAAAGTAACTCTGAAAGAAGACTCCGTAACACTTGCTGATCTTCCTATTTCTTTTTCTGATTCGCTGAAAAAAAATCTTGTGATCAGGCATGCATGGAAAGAAAAAACGCCGTACCACCTTTTTATTCCGCCGGGAACATTCGGCGATATTTTAAATTTGAAAAACGATACGCTGCTTCGTGATTTCCAGACACGGCAGGCAACGGATTACGGAACGCTTACTGCCAAAATAAAAATCACTTCGCCTGGAACGCAATACATCGTGATGCTGATCGATGACAAGGAAACCGTTTACCGGAGTTCGGTCATCCATGGCGATACGATACTGAGTTACGATTTTCTCGATCCGAAAGCATATCGCCTGAAGGTGGTGGAAGACCTCAACGGGAACGGCGAATGGGACACGGGGAATTACCTTCAGAAAATTCAGCCGGAGCCTGTTGCCTATTACCCGGAAACGCTCACCATCCGTTCCAACTGGGATGTGGATGTGAGTTGGAATGTGGAGATGAGTAGATGAGTGGATGTGCCAATTGATATGGCCGGATTATCCATCTTTCAATATTCAATCATTCTGACCACGGGCGATGAGACGATTTCGGATTCATGCCCGGAGATACGAAAACGCAATTCGTGATGGCGTGAACAGGTTGTGAATAGGCGGTTTCCGGCGCCTATTGACTTCTTAGAATTTTTTCTTATCTTTCGTTTCAAATCCGAAAAGTGTGAACCGTCACCAGTCACTCATTTCTTTTTCCAGGGAGCATCACACCGCTTTACTTCTTGCCATGGTGTTAAAAAAGGACGGCCCGGTTTACAAAGGAATGCCGGTGAAGATCCCTGACAAGGTGGAGTACCTCAAGGCGAAATACCATACCGAGTTAAAGAAACATTTTTCAGAAGAAGAAAATATTTTATTCCCTTTTCTCACGGGCAAGAACAACATCATCGACGAGCTGATTGACGACCTCATCAAAGACCACAACAAACTGGAAGAGAACGTAGCCATGCTTGATTCTCACACCGACTCCGAAAAACTTTTAGACGACATCGCACGGCTGCTCGAATGCCACATCCGCAAAGAAGAGCGTGTGCTTTTCCAGAAAATCCAGGAAGTGCTGAGCGAAGAAGAGTTGAATGAATTAGAGAAGTTGTTGAGGTGAAGAAAATTGAAAAACACTCATTAGTTACTTACAAAAACAAACAATAGGGAATTTCCCTGCCGTTCAAATATTTCAAGCAGGGTTGCGATTCGTTTCAAGATACCGCTCCGAGACCTCTGCTCCCCTGCGGCCTCTGCGTGAAATTTAATTACGCCTCGCTGATCTTACTCTCTATTCATCCCATGAGACCATTGAATAATTCGTTAACCATTCGTTAAATCTTTTCGATCGCTACGAATGCTGATTTTGATCATATTAATTGAAAATGGGTTTCTACACTTTTGAATCTATAATCGTTTCCGGATATCGTTTTCTTTCTCAAATATTTTTATTTCCGGAATGGTCAGCATTTACAACCATCCATGAAACAACCGTTATTCACGAAATATGTTTTGCCATTTATCCAGTGGTATGTGCTGATGATTTTTCTCGCCATTGCCATTGATTATTTTCTTCACCGGCTACATCTCGTTGCTGTGGGCCGTTATCTTGGCTTCACCGGGACGTTGGTCATCGTGGTTTCATTTGTTTACTCGCTCCGGAAATATAAAGTGATCGAATCCGGTTCTCCGAAAAAACTTTTGTTGCTTCACGAATACCTTGCCTGGGCGGGCTCCGTCATGATTCTTGTTCATGCCGGCATCCATTTCAACGCCATCTTACCCTGGCTTGGCATCCTGATGTTGCTGATTGCTGTTGCCAGCGGACTGATCGGAAAATTTCTTTTGAAGGATGCCAGCGAAGCATTGAAAAACCGAAAACAGGAATTAATCAATTCAGGGATTGACAAAGAAGAAGCAGACAAAAAACTTTTCTTTGATACGATCACCGTTGACCTGATGAAAAAGTGGCGGGTCGTTCATTTGCCGATTACATTATTGTTGGGACTGCTGACATTGATTCACATCATCACCATCGTTATGTTCACGAAATGAAAAAAACCATTGCCTGGGGAATTGCTGCGGTTTGTATCTGGATGATGATTCAGTTTCCTCATGCTATGCTTAACCCCGGAGAACTGGTAAAAGGGCATCAGGACCTGAATCAAAAATGCCTTGCCTGTCACAATCCTTTTT
The DNA here is from genome assembly GCA_026391945.1 of Bacteroidota bacterium. Classification (GTDB taxonomy): domain Bacteria; phylum Bacteroidota; class Bacteroidia; order AKYH767-A; family 2013-40CM-41-45; genus JAPLDA01. The sequence goes on from JAPLDA010000004.1 coordinate 37,882, forward strand.
GGGGAATCGCAACAGACAAATGCATTGCCTGCCATACGCTTTCTGAAATCGGCAAAGACACGATTGATTTTAAAGACTCCCTTTCAAAAAGGAATAAAATTTTATTTCATCAGAATCTAAGCAATACCGAATGCACACTGTGTCATACCGATCACAAGGGAATAAAACCGGATGTCTCGCTGAGTAATTTCTCACACGACCTGTTGTCCGGCGGCGATGCATCCAAATGCAACAGTTGCCACCCGTCGCCTTCCGATAATCTTCATAAGCAGGTATCCGCTTCCTGCAACAATTGTCACAATACCAAAGGATGGAAATCTTCTGTGATTTTTAATCATGACATGATACAAGGTACAGATACAAACAATTGTTCGGCCTGTCATCAAAAGCCAAATGACTCCTATCATAATGCTTTAAAAGACAACTGTAATAAATGCCACGGCACTGACAAATGGATTCCGTCGACCTTCGATCACTCATCTTGTTTTCAACTCGATCAAAACCACAATGCCACATGTGTTACCTGCCATACCAATAATAATTTCAGCGCTTACACATGTTACGGTTGCCATGAACATTCAGAAAATAATACAGCTGGCAAACACATTGAGCATGGCATTGGAAATTTCAGCAACTGTGTTTCCTGTCACAAGAGCGGTAATGAACACGACATGGAAGGACGTGAAAATTCAAAGGGCGAACATGGTGATAAAAAAGAGCATGAAGGAGATGATTAATTCCATTTTTTCGGCGGGCATTTGTTTCACGCAGGGAACGCTGAGAAACAGAGAGCGCAGAGAAGAGTTGAGTGATATTTTTGTGGGCTCTGCTTAAAATTTAATCGTGTCAGGTTAATTCTACACAAGTCCCCATGCTAATATTTCACGCATGGAATGCTGAATACCGGAGGTCGCAGGGATTCGATTCATGATATTGCTCTGCGTCCTCCGCTCCTCTGCGCCCTCTGCGTGAAATTGAATATCGCCAGGAAAAATAATTCCGATTATAAAAAAGTTACACCAGCCTGAACTCATCCGCATCATCGGCAAACGCAAATGTTTTTCGAAAATCAATCAAGGCTTGTTTGTTCAGAACAATGGTTTCCATGGATTCTTCACCGGGCTTTGTTTGGCTGAGCCGTTCTCCTTTGAAATCAATCACAGAAGAATAACCGGAATGATAAATATTATTACCATCGTTACCGATCCTGTTCACCCCGGCTACATAACTTTGGTTTTCAATCGCGCGCGCCACAAGCAATTGCTTCCATGCATGAACCCGGCGATCCGGCCAGTTGGCAACGTAGATGAGCAAGTCATAATCTTCCTGCTTCGTTCGCCTGCTCCACACAGGAAAACGAAGATCGTAACAGATCAGCGGACAAATCTTCCACCCGTTTATTTCAGCAATCATTTTTTTATTTCCGGGTGAATATGTTTCCTGTTCATCAGCGAGACGGAACAAATGCCGTTTGTCATAACAATCAAATGTTCCATCCGGTTTCATCCAGATGAGGCGGTTGAAAAACCTTCCATCTTCGGAAATAATTACACTCCCTGTCAGCACACATTTTTTTTCAATTGCTTTTTTGCGGAGCCACTCTACCGTTTTCCCGTTCATCATTTCAGCACACCCTTTCGCATTCATCGTAAATCCCGTGCTGAACATTTCAGGAAGGATCACGAGATCGGTTCCTTCGGCTACGGATGCCAGCTTCTTTGAAAATATTTCCAGGTTTGCATCTGTGTCTTCCCAAAAAAGTTCTGATTGTATGATGGTGATGGTAAGGTCTGTCATGATTACGAAATTTTCATCAAACGTTCCGCTGCCATCTCCAGCGTCTCTTCTGTTTTGGCAAAACAAAACCTCAGCAGTTTCTGATCAATGCCTTCATGGTAGAAAACAGAAATTGGTATGGAAGCCACTCCAAATTCTTTGGTCAACCGTTTTGCAAACTCCGTATCTTTTTCATTCGTGATGGCGCTGTAATCAAGCAACTGGAAATAAGAACCCGATGCAGGCTTCCATTTGAACTTCGAACCGCTGATCTGCCTGATAAAAAAATCGCGCTTCGCCTGGTAAAACTCCGAAAGGCCCTCATACATTTCTTTCTTCTTCATGTAATCCGCCAGTGCATACTGAATCGGCGTGTTGGCACAGAACACCATGAACTGGTGAACCTTCCTGAACTCGGCTGAAAGATTCGTAGGAGCCAAACAATATCCCATCTTCCACCCGGTGGTGTGGTACGTTTTACCGAATGAAAAAATGACAAAACTTCTTTCCGCTAGTTTCGGGTAACGGCAAACGCTTTCATGTTTCAACCCGTCGAAAATAATATGCTCATACACTTCATCGCTTAAAATAATAATTCCTGTTCCGGAAGTAATTTTCTCCAGTTGTTTCATGTCATTCTCGGTAAGTACCGAGCCGGTCGGGTTTTGCGGAGTGTTGATCATGATCATCTTCGTGCGGCCGGTGACTACTTTTTTCACCGCTTCCCAATCGATGTTGTAATCGGGAGCTTTGAGCTGAACGAATACAGGAATTCCTCCGCAGAGTTCAATGGCGGGAACATAACAGTCGTACGCCGGTTCCACCACAATCACTTCATCGCCTTCACGGATCACCGAAGCAATGGCCGTAAAAATGGCTTGTGTGCCTCCGCTGGTAATGGTGATTTCCGAATCGGGATGATACGAAGTTCCATAGAGGCTCTCCATTTTTTCAGCAATGATTTCTCTTAATGGAAGAATGCCCTGCATCGGTGCATACTGGTTCATTCCTTTTTTCATATAGAGATTTACCAGCGAAATTAATTCGGGCGAAGTTTCAAAATTCGGAAAGCCCTGTGATAAATTAATTGCTTTGTGTTCGTTGGCAAGCGCCGACATGATTGTAAAAATCGTGGTACCGGCTTTGGGAAGTTTTGAAATGATGTTTTGGGGAAAGGTCGGCATGCAACAGGAAATAAAAACAGGTGAGTTGTAAAATTAAAAAATCCGCCCGGCGATGCAGAACGGATTTTGTTTTTTATTATTTCATTGGCGTGATCCGCAAACGGATTTCTGTGATGCGTACTATACCCATGCCGGATCTTTGATCATTCCAAGTTTATAAAGAATGATGATGGCAACAATCACAACCACGAATGCAATTGCGAAGGTGAAGGTCAGCTTCTTGTAAAGTCTTGCTTCGCCCTGTAATTTCATCCTCTTGATGATGTTGAAGATGACATTTTCCGAACGGTGAAACGCGCTTTCGCTTTTCACGATGTAATCGAACGCACCGTATTTCATGGTGTTCACCGCCACTTCAATCCGGTCCTGTCCGCTGAACATCACCACTTCGGTTTCGGGTTTCGCCGCTTTGATCTCCTTCAGGATTTCGGTTCCGTTCATGGCATTCTTCCCGATCTTGTCGAAATTGTAATCGAGAAAAACCACCTGCGGGTTGAGCGAAAGATTTTTCAGGCATTCTTCTCCTGAATTGAATATTTTAATGTCGAACGTCGAATATTTGCTGAGGTAATCCTGCAACATCATCGCCTGCATCTGGTCGTCATCAACAATGAAAATCATTTTTACTTCTGCCATGTTTGTCTTGGTTTAGGGTGATCAAAAATAAAAAAAGTTTTGATTGATCCGGCAGCGATGGTCATGCTTTATTCACTTCCGCCTGCAACTCGGCAATCGCCTTTTCACATATTTCTTTGAAAGAAGCAAACAAAGCGGGCAATTGGTCCAGGTTGATTTTCTCCCCGGCATATTGTTCAATGGTTTTTACCAGTCCTTCGCCCTGCCTGATTCCCATGTAGGTAATCTGCGGCTTCAGGCTGTGTGCCGTGGCCCTCAGCCCGTCGTAATTCCCGCTCTGCAAAAGGCTTTGCATGGCATCGAGCTGCCCGGGACACATCTGTAAAAAGATGTTGATGTACTTAACAATTTTATCACGGCTTCCGCCGGTAAACGATTGAAGAAAGGTAAGATCGGTGATGTGGTCGCTCATAATTTTTATTTGTCTGTATAAATTAATTAACGGATTTTTTCCTCGTATTCATTGCAAGTTTGTTGAGTAAATCCTGCGGGATAAAAGGTTTCGCAATATAGTCATCCATTCCGGCCTCGAAACACCTGTCCACTTCATCTTTCGTAACATTGGCCGTCATGGCGATGATGGCAATTTTATTTTCGGGAAACGGAAATGTTCCCCTGATCTGTTGTGTCGCTTCGAAGCCATCCATTTCAGGCATCTGGATATCCATGAGGATCACATCGTACCGGTTTGCACGGAGCATCTCAAGTGCTTCCTTTCCATTCTCTGCAATTTCGATGACGATTTCTTTCACCATTTCCTGCAACGTATCAACGGCCACCATCTGGTTGAACTGGTTGTCCTCCACGAGCAGGATTTTTATTCCTCTTATTGCATCCGGTGAAACATCGGATTCGTTCATCATTTTTTTACCGATGGCTTCCGCCGATCCGATTTCATACGGAATCTTAAAACCAAACGTAGTTCCTTTTCCGTAGTGGCTGTGCACATACATGGAGCCGTTCTGCAATTCGACCAGTTGTTTGGAAATGGTGAGTCCCAAACCTGTGCCGCCAAACTTCCGCGTGGTGTCGCTGCTTGCCTGCGAGAAGCTTTCGAAGATCGTATTCAGTTTTTCTTCCTTGATGCCGATGCCAGTGTCGGTTACTGAAAAATCAACGACCACCTGGCTTCCGGACGTGCTGTGCTTCTTTACAGCAATGCTCACGGAACCCGAGTCGGTGAACTTGATGGCATTGCCTGTGAGGTTGATCAGCACCTGGTTCAGCCTTACCGGGTCTCCCTTCAAAGCAACAGGCAGTTGTTCGTCGACCTGGAAATTCAGTAAGAGTTGTTTCTCTTCCGCTTTATAATGCATGGTATGAAATACCGTTTCCACCGCATCGCTGACGAGGAAATCAATTTTTTCAAATTCCATTTTACCGGCCTCGATCTTGGAAAGATCAAGAATGTCGTTGATGATGACGAGGAGGTTTTCGGATGACTTCCTGATGATGTGAAGATATTTTTTCTGTTGTTCCTGCAGTTCAGAATTGATGAGGAGGTTGGTCATGCCGATGATGGAATTCATCGGTGTACGGATTTCATGGCTCATGTTGGCCAGAAACTGTTGCTTGAATTTTTCCGATTGCTCCGCTTTTATTTTTTCAAGTTCGGCGCGTTCTTTTGCAATGATGGTGATGCCAAGCCGCTCATGTGCTTCCATTCCCTGCCTGATGAGCCGCTGCTCTTCGATGGTTTTATAAATGGTGGTTTCCAGGTCCTGGAAATCGATCGGCTTGGTGATGAAATCAAATGCTCCGCGGTTCATGGCGGTGCGGATGTTCTCCAGGTCGCCATAAGCCGATACGACCACCGCTTTGGAATGTTTTTTTTGTTCCTTGATTTTGATGAGAAGCGTAAGGCCATCCATTACCGGCATGTTGATGTCGGTGAGCACGAGGTCGAAATCATCACCGGCAGCATTCAGTTTATCGAGCGCTTCCATTCCGTTGCCCGCAAAATCGAAAGAGATTTCGTTGCTCCTGATTTTATGACGAAAGCGTTGCCGGATGAGAAGCTCGAGATCCGGCTCATCATCGACCACTAATATTCTTGCAGGAGCATTTTCTGCCATATAAAAACGAGGCTAATACTGATTGCTAAAATTACATTATTTACCGGCATCTGCAAAGTGCCGTCTATCCGTGTTTTCCGCTATTCCGCAACGTTCCTGTTGTTTAGGTCGTATATTTTTTCCTTCAGCATTTTGAAATCAACCGGTTTGGTAACAAAATCATTGGCGCCGATCTGCATGGCCTGTTTGAAGTTGTTATCATCGCCATAAGCGGTTACCATCATCACTTTAAGAGACGGAAATTCCGTCCGGATTATTTTCAAGAGTTCCAATCCCGTCATTCCCGGCATGTTGATGTCTGACAGCACAAGGACCATGTCGAACGGATTCAATGTTCGAAGGTACCGGAGCGCCTCTTCCCCGTTGAATGCAAAATGCATTTTGAATTCTCCTTCCTTCAGTTCTTTTCTGAAACGTTGGGTGAACAGCAGTTCCACGTCCTGTTCATCGTCAACAATCATTATGTTGATCATGTTGCCTGGTTTAATGTGAGTAAAAATAAGGAATTATTCACGTCCTTTCCTTTGCTTTCACTTTCTTTTACCTTTGCCGTATATATTATTGACATGAGCAATCAGCAAGACCAGGAAGGAAAAATTAAAATAGGAATTACCTGTGGCGATGTGAATGGAATCGGCCTCGAGGTCATCATGAAAACTTTTCTCGATAACCGGATGCACCAGGTTTGCACGCCAGTCATTTACGCCAGCGCCAAACTGGTTTCGTTCCAGCGAAAGCTTCTGAACATGACGGAGTTTAATTACAACACGGTAAGAAGCAGCAACGAAATCATCCTGCGCAAAACGAATGTGATCAATTGCTGGGAAGAAGAGATCCCGGTGGAATGGGGAAAGCCAACGGAACTGTCGGGCAAGTATGCATTGCGTTCCATCCAGGCCGCTGTAACCGATCTCAAAGAAAATAAAATTGATGCATTGGTCACGGCTCCTATCAACAAGCACAACATCCAGGGACCGGAATTTAAATTTCCCGGTCACACCGAATATTTTTCTTCCCTTTTCAATACACCCGAATACCTGATGTTCCTGGTGAGCGACAACCTGCGCGTGGCAACTGTTTCCGGGCATGTGCCGATAAAAAATCTCGGTGGTGACGTGAGTCTTGATAAAATTCTTAGCAAACTCCGCCTCATGAACCGGTCGTTGAAAAGAGATTTCGGAATACGCAAACCAAAGATTGCCGTACTCGGACTCAACCCTCACGCCGGCGACAATGGTTTGCTCGGTTCGGAAGAAAAAGAAATGATTGCTCCTGCTGTTAAAAAAGCATTTGATGAAAATATTTTTGTGTACGGCCCGTATTCCGCCGATGGTTTTTTCGGTTCAGGCGCCTATGCAAAATTCGATGCCGTGCTGGGAATGTACCACGACCAGGGACTTGTTCCTTTTAAGGCACTGAGTTTTACATCGGGTGTAAACTTCACTGCCGGGCTTCCGATCATCCGCACCTCCCCCGATCATGGCACCGCTTACGACATTGCCGGGAAAGGGCTTGCTTCAGAGGATTCGATGCGCGAAGCCATCTACTATGCCTGCGACATCCTGCAAAAAAGAAAAGAGTATGATGAAGTGAATGCGAACCCGCTGGCGTTTTCAAAACAGGGAAGGGATCAGTAAAATTTTTTTGTGATTAACGGAAGCATATTTTTCTAATCACCCGTTGTCCGTTGAGATACACTTTCAGAAAATAAATTCCCGCCGGAATATTTTCTTTGCTGATGATCATGTCAGACGCTTGGTTATTCATGATGGAACAGATTGCCCGGCCGGTAACGTCAAACAATTCCAGTTTCTGAATACGATACCGGTCCGAACGTATGGTGATGTTTTGTTCGGCCGGGTTGGGATAAACAAGAAGATCATTTTCGGCAGCAGCATTTTCAGCAACGGCGACATTGATGAATGTATTCGGCAGCGGATTCGGATCGGCTGGTGTACATCCCATGTATTGATACAGAAAATTGCTTACAAAACGGACGGTGGTATCCATGTATGCCGTACTTCCTGCATAAGGAACATGATCAGCTCCGTACCAGGTGTACATTTCATTCCATACGCCTACGCTGTTTGCATGATCATTTATCGAATAACTTCCATCCACTACCATGATCGGAAAAATATTGATGATGTACAGCATGGCTGTTGCATAAGGCACCGTGTTGTCAATCGTTCCGTGCATGCTGCACAAAGGAATGTCGCCGGGAACCAGCCAGTTTTTATTTCCAAGTGCGCCGCATAAATTCACGACTGCATTTACGGTAGAAGAATAGCCGGGATTGCCGCTGTTGCCCTCCATGCCACCCAACACAGTAGTATCAATTGCAGATGGAAGTTCGGATGGTTGGTTGAGATACGCAAGATGAAGAGCCGTAAAGGCACCGGCAGAACTTCCTGCTGCAATCACCAGGTTCGAATCAATCCGGTATGTGTTGGTTGAAGAAGCATCCTTCCTGAAAAATCGAATCGAGGCTTTCATGTCCTGCACGGCCCGGTACACGGCCTGTGTTGCAGAGGTTTGGTTGGCGCCGTTCATCCCTGTCCGGTAATTAATCGAAGCGCAAACATATCCGCGTTTTGCAAAATGATTACACAACGAAGTAACATCCGGGTCATTTTTTGATCCGCCCAGGAAACTTCCGCCATGCGCCCATACGATCAGAGGCCTCATGGAAGCTGTGTCGCCTGTAGGTTCGTAGATGTCCATGGTCAAGACAACATTGGCTCCTGAATAATCCGTGTTGGAACCAAACGAAGTGTCACTGGTGATGGTGACGCCGGAAAAAATCTCCTGGTCATATCGTGCGGAGCCGCAATAGCCCGTAACGATCTGCGAATAGCCCTGAACATGGCTAAGCAAAAAGAAACATGCGAAGAGTTTTTGTATCGTTGTTTTCATCCGATCGGTTTTAAGTAGTTTCAATGACCTGCAAGTAATAAAAACTTTTGATACATCAAATGAATTACGCTGTAGCAGAGCGACGGAGTTAACCCCTCGTTGCCCGGGACAGGTTCGACGAAATGATTTCAGTGTATCCGATAAGGCGGGTTTCTGAAATCGGTCATTAATGAAAAAGCCGCCTTTGCGGGGCGGCTTTTCAAATCATATAGCAAGCGGTATTAATTCACCGTAATTTTTCTGATGACTTCGCCTTTGTCGAAACCGATCTTTAACAGGTAAACACCTGCATCGAGTGATTTGGTATCTACGCGGTACGAAACACTTTTTATGTTCTTCGCATCATAAATAGTTCTTCCTGTGATGTCATATACATTCACATACTGAATCGGGTTGGAATAATCCGACACGCCGATCTGGAAATAGTCGGAAGCGGGATTTGGAAACACATTCACCAGGCTATTCAACTGCGAAGTATTTTGAATTCCTGTCACCAGTTGCATCGCAGATGCAATTCTCGGGTTGAGATAGCCCATGATCGTATCAACGTATGCATGACCTTTTGCGCTGCTCATGTCGGGATTGGTTCCAAGAGAATTATACCAAACAGTATCGGCATGTCCCTGGGTAAATCCAAGACCAAACATCATCGTTTGAAAACAGGTTGTTGAGTCATACCATTCCCAAGGACCGGCTTGGCCTGAAGCAAATGGTGGTGGTGGCAAAATAAATGGGCACAATCCGTCATATCCGCCATTTACCTGGTTGGCTCTTGTTGTAAACGGATCTGTCCAGGCGTTGGTTTGAAACGGCATGTTGTTCTGAAGAGAATCCGCCCTGCGAACGATCGTATAACTTCCGCTTACATCCACCACAAAATCACCGGTAACAGGAACGATAACGGGACCATCAGCGTAAGGCGCAAACGGATCATTCACTACATGAAAACATACCATCGGAACATTGCCGCTTACCAGCCATGAACTATCGCCCAATGCACCGCCCATGTTAAATGCAAAATTGATTGCATTGCTTACGCCGGGAGTGTTCGTGGCAATGTTATATCCTGTGGTTCCGCCATAGCCGTCAAAATCACCCCAGATGGCCTGGTTGATATAAGATTGCCCGGCAGTAAATCCATAAGATGCATTTGACGTTGCCGCTAAAAACTTGGGAAGAGAAATCTGAGCCGGATTATTCAGCGTGGCATATGCGAGCGCTATGTATCCGCCTGTGCCTGCACCTCCGAGAATAAATTCATTCGGATTGATGTGATACGTGTTTGCATTGTTTGCATCGTTTCTGAAATAACGAACACAGGCTTTTGCATCCTGGATGGCGCGGTAAACCGCCTGCAATAAACTGCCTGTGCGGATATCCTGCCCTGCTGCTCCAAGTGCCGTCGGGTTCCATCCCAGACGGTAATCCATTGCGATGGCGGTGTAACCCCTTCTTGCAAATTGTCTGCACATTTCAGTAATGGTGCTGTCTGTTTTAATGCCGGTGGTCTGACCATTGTAAAAAATAGGAATAAAACTTCCAGTGTGCAGCACAATGATAGCAGGCCGTGCACTCATGGTATCACCAACCGGTTCGTACACATCCGCTTTTAAATTTACGGTTACAGGAGAGCCGGTAAGAAACTGTACGTTCTGGCCAAAGATGACGTTAGAAGTTACGGTCGTTGAAGAAAACACTTCCGTGAGGAACCGCTGTGCAAATACATGGGAAGAAAAACTCAGGAGCGTAAAGAAACATAATACGTGTAATAGTTTTTTCATGATGATTGGATTTTGTGGTTAGACATTATGCAAACTTACCTTTATTCCCAACAAGAACAAATGAAATAAAAAAGGCCGGAAAAAAGTTTTTAACCAATGGGATTACTTGTCCAATTCAACCAAAACAGAAAAATAAGCAAGCCTGCCAACCGTTGGCCCGCCATAAACGGTAAATTTTTGGTTATCGAGAACATTGGATGCTCCCAACTTCAACGTCGTGAAAATTTTAGGAATGTGATAACTGACCTGTGCATCCAGAGTATTGTACGACGGAACATATCCTGTAAACTGCGGCGACCCTTCAAAATTAAATCCTTCCACCCATTTGAAGTTGATGCCAAATCCGAAATTACGAATATGAATGGTATTGAATAAATAGGCATCAATATCCCTTCCGGTAATTCCGACATTAAATTTATTCTCCGGCGTGTTGTAAGCGGGAATCAATGGATCAACGGAGCCGCCGCGGTCAAGTAAATTGTAGGAATAATTTCCGTTGATGGTAAAAAACTTTTTGAAAAAATAACTCAATCCAATAGAGAAACCCCTGGTCGTTACGATGTCTTCTGAATTGGTGGCCACACGATAAATTTTCTGGGGGAGTATAAAGTTCACCGCCGGTTCATAGGTATACGTTGCACCGATTTTATACCCGATGAAATTCCTGTACCAGCTATAATAACCAACGAGGTCGAGATAGAGGTTATTAAACAGTGTTGCACGATATCCCAATTCAATCGTCTTCACTTCTTCCGGCTGAATGGGTTTCACGTTGAAGTAAACGAGGGAATCACGCGTACCGTAGTTCATCGCAGTCAGCAGGCTTGGAACAGTCACCAATGAATCAAATCCATGAAGGTTTCCCACGAGCATAATGAGCGGGCTTACCCGGTAAAACAAATACTGGTCGGCCAGCGTCGGATTCCTGATGGCCGATGAAAATGAAACGCGGACAATTTGTTTCGTGTTGAATGAATACACCGCACTTAATGCAGGAGAGAATAAATATTTAAAGTTTTCATTTTTATCCAGGCGTGCAGAAAGGTTCAGCTTCAGTTTTTCGTTCAGCACTTTTTTTTCCAGGCCGGTGTAAACACCAAATTCTTTGTTTCGAATCGTCACATTACCTGTGTCCTGGAAAATCGTTCCTCTTGAATCGGGAACATATTGCCGAAAGTTTCCCCCAAAAACAATGTCAGCCACCGGTGTATTAAACTTGTATTCTCCCTGTACATGATACAATGCTGACTTATCATAAAACCGTGAGCCCCCTTCGGTAAAAAGTTTTGTCGTCACCGAATGAAAGGCTGAATCAAACGCCGATGTACCCGGTGTAAAAAATGCATACTGCCCTGCAGCGCCGATGTGGTTGTCGGCATAATTTTGCGCCACACTATGATACAAATACATCGAGTCGGGATAATGAGCCAGCAGCCAGGGGTTGATGGAATTCAGATAATCCGTGTACGACGGGTATTGGCTGGCGACATACTGCGGGTAGCCTGGAAAATGATGGATGAGATTTGAATAATGAATGTTCCAGTAATTGTTATAATCCTGCGACCATTTGTCATCCGGTTTTGCCGACTGCTGCAACTTGAGTGCGGTGAAATACCCGTCATACGATTTCCCTGCATCTTCATTGGTGGCATAGGCACGAATGAAATATTTATTTTCTTTTTTTAATTCAATCCTGTTCTGAAAAAATAAAATGTCCTTCAGGCTGTACCGGTTGTCGCCCTGGTAAACGGTGGTTCCTGTACCGAAGTTAGAGGCGAGAATGACCTCCACGTCCTTTTTGATTTTGTAATGAAAGGCTGCGCCGAGTTTCAGGTTACGTGTATTGTAATCAACCAGATCTTTTTCCAGGTAGCCGGTCCGGTACCA
>JAPLDA010000016.1 GCA_026391945.1 Bacteroidota bacterium
TTGGATCGACGGCCTTCTCCCCTTCCAGATACCAATTAAAATTCCGGGCATACCACAACTTGAAATTCCGGGGCTTGGCTTGCTTGCGATTTTTTTCCTCGTCAGCATCATCGGGTTTTTAGGAACCAGGTATATCCGGAATCCGTTCTTTGCTTACCTCGAAAAACTGATTGAGAAAGCTCCGATGGCAAAACTGATTTATACATCCGTGAAAGACCTGATCAGCGCATTCGTTGGAGAAAAGAAAAGATTCAACCATCCCGTCATGGTTCAGTTTGATAAAAATACAGAAGTGTACCGTGTCGGATTCGTCACCAATGACGATTTATCAGAAGTAGGAATGGCGAAAGAACAAGTCGCTGTTTATCTTCCCTTCTCGTACAGTTTCATGGGAGAGTTGATCATCGTTCCGAGGGAAAATATCAAACCGATTAATTCGACGGGAACAGAAATGATGAAATTTATTATTTCAGGCGGCGTCACTGAATTCTGATTTTTATTTTTCATGATCGAATCTGAAAGGCAAACATGTCAAACGAAAACGATGAAGTAAAAGAAACCGGGTTCGGGAATAAAGTTACGGAGCCCAACCAGCGACTGATGAACCGCGACGGCAGTTCGAATGTGAAACGCAAAGGACTGTCTTTTTTGGAAGAGCTGAGTTTTTACCATTCGCTGATTTCCATGCCGTGGTGGAAATTCAACCTGTTGGTATTTACCGGCTACCTTGTGGTGAACCTTTTTTTTGCTTCGCTTTATTTCTTCATCGACATTGAACATTTGAACGGCATGATTGCCGGGAATAATTTCGATCGTTTCCTGGAAGCGTTTTTCTTCAGTACACAAACCATTACTACGGTAGGTTTTGGAAGAATCAGTCCAAGTGGATTGGCAGACAGCACCATCGCTGCCTTTGAATCCATGGCAGGCTTGCTCGGGTTTGCATTGGCGACCGGTTTGCTTTACGGAAAGTTTTCGAGACCCGTGGCTAAAATCCTGTACAGCAAAATGGCGGTGATTGCGCCGTACAAAAACATCAAAGGGTTCATGATCAGAATCGCCAACAAAAGAAAAAATGAACTGATCGAAGTGGAAGCGATGGTGATCATGTCGAGAGTGGAAATGGAAAATGGAAAAGAAATCCGAAGATTCTATACCCTTGAACTTGAACTGAAACGCGTGAGCATTCTTTCCATGACCTGGACCATCGTACATCCCATTGATGAAAACAGCCCGATGTTTAACATGACGCCGAATGACTTTAAGAAAAAAGATGTGGAGTGGCTGGTTTTGATCAAATGTTTTGAAGAAGCTTTTTCTCAAACCGTTCATTCGCGCTGCTCTTACAAATACGATGAGTTGATTCACAATGCCAGGTTTAAACCTGTTGTTGAACCCGGCCCGGATGGATCGGTGATCGTCGCGCTCGATAAAATAAATGATGTCGAGTTTGCTTAAAATCATCCGGCAAACATTTCTTTTATCATTCCCATGATAATGAATGACCCCGCAGCAGAGCTGCGGGGTATTGACCAGATCCCTCGACGTTGCTCGGGATTAATTCGACTTAATGATTTCAGTGCGCCGCCTTCGGCGACTTCTGAAATCATAGTCTCATTAATAAAATCAATTCCATATTATTGATAATTGAAAGAATGGGAATGATTGCTATTCCGGGTTCATTATTCACGGTCGTCCCGTTATTTTTTCTCAAAGTTTTAACGTACGTTTGCGCTACACACCTTGAAAAGCATGTCAACACGTACCGATTTCAACTACTCGAACGAATCAGAACCACACCGCATCCGCACAAAAAAAATCCTGGCCGATCATCCTGAGGTTCGGGATCTGATCGTTAAAAATCCTTCTACTTTCATTGCGATCGTGGGCATGGTGTCATCCATGATGCTGCTCTCATACCTTCTGAAAGATTCTCCATGGTGGCTGGTGGTGGCGGTGGCCTACCTGGTTGGTGCGTTTATCAATCATTCTCTTTTTGTGATGATACATGAATGTTCTCACAACCTTTTGTTTAAAAAGAAATCTGCCAACCTGGTCACAGCCATCTTCGCCAATCTCCCTCACATCCTTCCAAGCGCTGTTTCATTTACGCGTTACCACATCAAGCACCATTCATTCCAGGGAATTCACGAATTGGATGCCGATCTCCCTGATCGTTGGGAAGCCAACTTAATCGGTCATTCCTTTTTCGGAAAAGCTTTGTGGTTATTGCTTTTCCCCTTGTTCCAGATGAGAAGAATATTCCGGTTGAAAGAAATCAAACCTCTCGACGGATGGATTGTATTCAACCTCGTGGTGCAGGCTGCTTTTGATGTAGCGCTGTGGTATTTCCTCGGGCCGAAAGCATTTTGCTTCATGCTGTTCAGTTTCTTTTTTGCAGTCGGGTTGCATCCGCTCGGAGCACGATGGATCCAGGAACATTATCTTACTCTAGATGACAAACAGGAAACGTACAGCTATTACGGTGGATTGAATGCCATTTCATTCAATGTCGGTTATCACAACGAACACCATGATTTTCCTTCGGTGCCATGGAACAAACTCCCGGAACTGAAAAGACGGGCTTCTTCCTATTATGATTCACTATACTCGCACACTTCCTGGACGAAACTTTTTTTTCGTTTTTTATTCGATAAGAATATTTCACTCTATTCACGCGTGGTTCGCAACGACCGGGGAAAAGTTACGCTGACCGACGAATCGAAGCCTGATGTGGAAATGATTAAAGAAGATGTGTTGAGTTGAAATCGTTTTGCATTGTTTGCTTTTGCTTCATTCAGAAATTCGCAACCGGCAAACAACTTCCTTTACTCTGCCGGCCACAAAACGAATTTCTTCTTCAGTCGTATATTTCCCTAACGAAAAACGAATGGCCGAATACGCCAGGTCATCCGGAATATTCATGGCTTTCAACACATGCGACGGTTGCGGGATGGCCGATGAACAGGCGCTTCCTGTGGCAACAGCGATATCTTTCAGCTCGCCTATCAGCGCATTTGCATGAACGCCGGAGAACGCCAGGTTTGTCACATTGAATAACCGGTTTTCCCTGCTTCCATTCACAAATACATTCCCGGCTTGAAGGATTTCAGTTTCCAAATGATCTCGCATCACTTTGATCCTCTTTGCATTTTCAGCCATTTCAGTATCTGCAATCTCACACCCTTTGCCAAAGCCCGCAATAGCCGGCACATTCAGCGTTCCCGAACGAAGTCCTTTTTCATGTCCGCCTCCGTCGATCAACGGGACCAGCGACACTCTCGGATTTTTCCGGCTCACATACAAAGCACCGGCTCCCTTCGGGCCGTAGAACTTATGCGCACTCACGCACAACAGATCAATTCCTTCGTGGCGAACATCCACCGGAATTTTTCCGCAGGCCTGTGTGGCATCACTCATCAAAAGAGAATTTCGCTCATGAACAATTTGGGAAATTTCTCTCATTGGCTGAATGACTCCTGTTTCATTGTTTGCCATCATCACACAAACCAAAATGGTCTGGTCTGTCATGCAACTGCGAAGCCGGCCGGTATCAATCAAGCCGCCTTTGTCAACCGGCAAATAAGTGATTTGTGCACCATACTTTTCAAGATGAACACACGTATCGAGAACTGCTTTGTGTTCGGTCGCAACGGTGATGATGTGGTTTCCTTTTGAGTGGTATTTCTCATACACGCCTTTCAAAGCAAGGTTGATGGACTCTGTTGCCCCGGATGTAAAAATGATTTCACCGGGTTCGGAATGAATCAGCGCAGCAACCTGTTCACGCGCTGTTTGCACCGCCTCTTCGGTAACCCAGCCATACGCATGGGTTTTGCTCGCAGCGTTGCCAAACTTGTCAGAAAAAAAAGGCAGCATGAATTCCAGCACACGCTCATCAACCGGCGTGGTGGAATTGTAATCAAGATAAACTGGTTTTTTCATTTCCGGTTTCAAACGACAAATTTCTTTATTTTTGACTGATCAAAAAATTTATTTATGCAAACACATCACCACGGCCACCCGCATGTTGAAAAACACTTCGAACAAACCGAAACCGTCAGGGACATCGTCATCGGCATGTCCGACGGCCTTACCGTTCCTTTTGCGCTCGCAGCAGGGCTTAGCAGCGTAAGCAGTGTAAGCAATGGCATCATCATCACGGCAGGACTGGCTGAAATCATCGCCGGCTCCATTGCCATGGGACTGGGCGGTTATCTTGCCGGCAAAACGGAAATCGAACATTACGACAGCGAGTTGAAGCGTGAATACATGGAGATCAAAGATTTTTATGAGACGGAGAGAAAGGAATGCAAGGATATTTTCGCCGAATATGGTTTATCTCCGCAATCGCAGGACATCATCGTGGATGAGCTGGCAAAGAACGACGACAAATGGGTTGACTTCATGATGAAATTTGAACTCGGTCTCGAAAAACCGGATATCAACCGGGCACGGCAGAGCGCGCGCAACATCGGGCTGGCTTATATTGTCGGCGGCATTGTTCCGTTATCAGCGTACATGTTTACTTCAACGCCGATGAACGGTTTGATGTTTTCTTGCATCATCACCATTCTCTGCCTCGCCACATTTGGATACTACAAGAGTAAAGTAACCGGGCAATCCCCTTTACAAGGCGCCATCCGCACCACGATCATCGGTGTGCTGGCTGCATCCGCAGCATTCGGAATCGCCAGGATGTTCAGTTGATTTTTTCTTTCAGCCAGTTTTTGTAGTTGATGATTTCCGAGTCGCCTTCGGTTTGCTCATCTTTGGTTCCCAGGATGACTTTGATTTTGTTATAAAGTGTTTTGTCTTTCCTGAGATGATCTGTTTCAATCATCCTGCTGATGATGGCAAGCATTTCCTTCTCACGCGCAGATTCTTTTTTTGAAAGGAGTTCTTTAAAGTCCTTCTTCACGTTATTGATTTTCACTTCCAGGATATCAAAATCCTGCAGCTCGTAACGGATCATCAGTTCGGCGATAGCGAATTTGAATTGAAGCGACCGGTCTGCTTTTTTATACGCATCCAGTAAATATAATTTGTTCAGGTTCCTGATCGACTGGTGAAAATTTCTCGAATCAAAATTGAGAACGGCGAGGTTCCCATAGATGAACATTTCATAGAATGGCGTGGACCGGATCTTTGCATTCGCCTTCATTTCATCGAGGATTTCGATGGCTTTCCGGCTGTCGAGTTTTGAATAATTGATCACAAGGGAATTGTAATAAAAGAACAGGTACTTGTTGTAAAGCAGCCTGCGATACTCTTCCATGGCCTCTTTCAGCTTCCCGGCATACTTCAGCGATTCCTTCTGTTTCCCGTTTTTGAAAAGTGTGTTCACGATGAACACGATCATCTGCAGTTTGGTGTCATGGTTATTCCGGTTGAACAAATCCTCTTTTTCAAACTCATGAAAAATACCAAGCAGGTAATCTTCGAGCGCTTTGTATTCCCGTTTCTGCAACAGGATCCTGCTCACGGCATCGTATATTTTAAAGCGGAGTGTGGAACTTTTGATCAGCTCCTTGTCCTTCGAAACTTTCTTTAATGTCTTTTGAAGAATCGGAATGACCGGGTTGGCGCTGGAAGAAAAATTCTGAGTAATTTTCATCTGGTAACTCACCGCTGCCAGGATATCATCAATGGCACGGAGCTGATGAATCTGCTCCTGGTTTTTCTTTCGCAGTGCAATGTAGGTATCCGGGTTGATGGCAACCAGTTCATGCGAAAGCTTGATGAATTCCCCGTAGATGATGTCGAGCAATTCGAAATTTTCGATGCGTGATGCTTCGCTCTCCGCCTTCTTTAAAAAGTAACCCGCCGTACGTGTATTGTTTTTATTGAAGTAAAATTTTTCGAGTGCCAGCAGGTGTAAGATATACACCACTTCATCGTCATCGAAATGCTGCACCATCAGGCTCTTGTTGAGATCCTGCAGGAGACGGTGCTTCAGCCGGTAAAAAGAGTTCTTGGATTCATGCTGGTACAACCGCCGGTGAATCTTCCCTTCGTCATACCTCTCGCGGCTTTTACGGATGTAGTCAAACAACTCGGCATCCTTTCTTGAGCCTGCTTCCCTCCGGCGCGAAATGAACATTTTGAAAAAGCGCACCTGCTCCTTGTTCATGCCTTCGATGACCTGGTTTAGTATATCCATAATTGCTTCCTGAACGGGTAAGGAAAGGTAAATATTAATTTACACCTGAGCAAGAAATGAGATAAATTTGACCTGTTAAATAAACTTCTATATGAAAAGGCTATTTGCACTTATTGCAATTACTATTTTTTTGCTTCTTTCCAGCAGTATAAATTCGTCCGGACAGGTTCATCTGCATATCGTCCGAATCGATAGCTTTCCACAGTTACCCGGTGATACCGCTTTTGAAGGCCAGGTATATTCGCATATCGAGATTGTTGTAACAAACACCGGAAATACAAGTTTTTTTGGCGACATTCATGTAGCCTTATATTCTCAGAATATCGGTTTATCAGGACTAGATACTTTACGTGATGGCCCTCTACCGCCAGTCCTTCTGCAACCAGGTGATACTGTACCGCTTCACGCCAATCCTAATTACAGTTTCAGAGCCATGCATTATGCAGCCGGAGATAACATCATTGTTGTTTGGCCCTATGCTGCCAGTGGCTCTGCCAATTTTGATACCTATCAGACACATGTGTATTTCGCACTTACGGTCGGTATAGAAGATCTCCATCAAACTTCATTTGTCATCTATCCAAACCCCGTATCCGGGATTTTACACCTTAGTTTTGCCGACATAACTAAGGTTGAACAGGTAAGAATTTATGATGTCTATGGAGAGGAATTAAACCGCTATAACAAAACCGTCAGGAGCATCAATTTCTCCAATTACAGGAAAGGAATCTACTTCCTCGAACTGACTGATACCGATGGAAACCGCCTGGTGAAAAAACTACTGGTAACCGGAAACTGATCCTGACGCTAAAAATAAAATCAACACATCACTAATAATTAAATATCATGAAACTGAACTTTGAAGGTGGCGAAAAATTCAAAATCCTTTTTTACAATTCAAAAATTCCGACAAGAAGGGTGAAAGAAAACCTGAGCCGGTACGGTTTCCGGGAACTGGTTTTTCTTTCGGAAGAAAATGATGTCGTCAATTCGGTAAAAGGATTGGATCCGCAGGTCATCATTGTCAGCCACCACGCATGGAACGACCCGCACACTCCTGCACTGCTCCAGGAGTTAAGAAAATCTCATGACACACCGGTGATCATCTGGAGCGATGACCTCACGGAATTTATTTCCCGTAAACTTCTTTCCTTTAAAAACACTTATACCTTACGTTTTTCCGATGGCTTTATTTCGCTGACAGAAATCCTGCAACGCATCGAAATGAAAGTAAAGAATCCGAGGTTGTGGGTTTAACACACTGATTAACCGTTCATACTTATTGATTTTGTTTTCAGTTATATTTTTGGGTGTTTTCTGAACCGGCTTCATCGCCGGTTTTTTTACCGGGTTGAAATCCTTATTTGACTTACCTTTGCATCGTTCTCCAAAATGATGACCGATCCAAAACATTTTCCTTTTTATTGCAACAGCCTCACACATTATTCGCGGTTCCTTACGCGAGTTGTAAAGGTGGGCACACTTGGCATTGGAGGTAACAATCCCATCCGTATTCAAAGTATGACCACCACCGATACGATGAACACGATGGCAACCGTGGAACAAAGCATCCGGATGATTGAGGCCGGTTGCGAACTGGTGAGGATTACGGCTCCCAGCATCAACGAAGCAAAAAATCTTCTTCAGATAAAAAACGAACTGCGCAAACGTGGATATCAAACACCGCTTTGTGCTGATATCCATTTTACACCGAATGCTGCGGAGGCTGCAGCACGCATTGTAGAAAAAGTAAGAGTGAACCCGGGGAATTACGCCGACCGGAAAAAATTTGAACACATCGAATACACCGATGCAGCATACGATTCTGAACTTTTGAGAATCCGAGAACGGTTTATTCCGCTTTTAAAAATCTGCAGGGAATATGGAACGGCCATGAGGATCGGAACCAACCACGGCTCGCTGAGCGACCGCATCCTGAGCCGTTACGGCGACACTCCGCTTGGAATGGTGGAGTCGGCAATGGAGTTTATCCGCATTTGCAATGATGAAAATTACCACGACATCATTCTTTCTATGAAGGCCAGTAACCCACAGGTGATGGTGCAGGCGTACCGGTTGCTGATTAAAAAAATGTCGGATGTGGGAATGAATTATCCGTTGCATCTTGGCGTAACAGAAGCAGGCGAAGGCGAGGATGGCCGGATTAAATCAGCTGTTGGCATCGGGGCATTGCTGGAAGACGGAATCGGCGATACGATCCGTGTTTCCCTTACCGAAGATCCGGAACTGGAAATTCCCGTGGCGAAAAATTTAGTTGACCGTTATAGCAGAAGAAGAGAATTACAGAAAGCAATTCCGGAAGTTGGCAGCAAACAAATATCCGATGATGTGTCCCACATCTCACACCCCACCTCTCACATCTTTTATTCACCATTCGAATACCGGCGCAGAGAAACTCATGAAGTCCTGAATATCGGCGGCCACCATGTTCCGCGTGTGGTTACTGATTTTTCACAACGCGATGAAATCACAGCGGCGTCTTTGTTTGCAGCGGGTTATCAGTATTCTGTCCCTCTCGACAAATGGAACATTTCCGACCAGGCATGTGATTATATTTTTACGGGAAATCATGTTCCGGATTTTAAAATTCCAGGAACGCTGTCGCTCGTGATGAATTATGAAACCTGGAAAAACAATCCGGAAAAAGAAAGATGCTACCCGTTGTTCAGCGTGGATGGATTTTTGAGCGCAGAAAATAAATCGCCCCAGCTAAACCTTGTCTCTCTTAGCATTTCTTCAATCTTCAATCTTCCATCTTCAATTTTCAATTCCCAAAATGTCGTTTTAGTTTTCGAAACAGAAAATGAACACGGAATGGCTGAACAGCGCAGGATGTTCATCGAACTCATGGAGAAAAAATACAATGTTCCTGTCATCATCAAAAGAAATTACAAAAATATATCCGCTGAACAGTTCCAGCTTTTTTCATCCACCGATTTCGGCGCCTTGTTGCTGGATGGTATGGGTGACGGAACCTGGGCGGATGCGAATGGTGTTGTTTCAGAAAAATTCATCAACGCCACGTTGTTCGGAATCCTGCAGGCGACACGAACGAGGATTTCAAAAACGGAATACATCAGTTGTCCGAGTTGCGGACGAACGCTTTTTGATTTGCAGGAAACCACGGCGAAGATCCGTTCGAGAACCGATCACCTGAAAGGAATTAAAATAGGGATCATGGGTTGCATTGTAAACGGCCCCGGCGAAATGGCCGATGCCGATTACGGGTATGTTGGAACCGGTGCCGGGAAAATTACTTTGTACAAAGGCAAAGAAGTCGTACAGAGAAACATTGATTCCGAAAAAGCTGTGGATGCATTGATTGACCTGATCAGGCTGCATGGGGATTGGGTGGAAGTGAAATCATCAGGTGCAAACCAGTTTGAATTTACGAGTGATAACAACAGTGATTCTAAGTGAACGAAAAATTCCCCCGCCCGGCGTAGCATCCATACGCCGCACTGTGTTCCGGCGTGCTACGCCCGAATGCCACGATAGTCTATTTCGTTCGCGAGCTTGCGAATGAGCCAACTTCTTTAATTCATTTCTCATTAGTGGCAATATTACGCTACGCAAACACACGACGCCTTACTGTCGGAATAATGATACCTTTGAAACAAAATAAACAACAACCAATATTTAACAAATGACAAATTTTATAAAAAGATTTTCAGCGGGAACGATTGCTCTCTTAATAGGTGTATCTGCGTTCGGTCAAAACTGTGGACAAGCCATAAAAGACGGAGGGAAATTAACCCTCGTTATCCAATCGTGGACTAATCCATTGTTAGCGGATGCCAAATTTCTAAAAGCAAAAGATGATAAGAAAGATGAACAGATAGCGGCTTACAATGCAGATGTTCAATCGGGGAAAATAGCACCGGCAAGTAATTACCCGATGTCCTTTACATTCAAAAAAGGAAATTTAAATGGATGGGATGAATACATCCTGACCACCACTATTGCCGGGACTGATTACTCCAGTTATCTTTTTTGTAACCAGGATACGCTCTATCAATTTCGCAACCTTGGCGTTGTTCGAATTGGAACTGCTGAAAATCCTGTGGGTGAAACCGTACAGGGAGCTCAAAAATTACCGACCCATATGAAAGTAGGAGACGTGCTGTCGCCCTTTCAGGATTTTGGATTTCTCTATCCACAAACAATGGACAATAAAGTGAGGATAACGGTTTCGGCCGGATTCAAAACGTATGACAAAATTGGATATGGCATCTTTCAGGATTCTAAAGACAACAATAAAACTAAAGAGGGACTCTATACGACACCTACACCCTATGAAATTTTTAAACAAGTTCCGGTAGACGTTAAAGAAAAAATTAGTTTCTCAACCCATACTATTAATTATGTAAATGCCAAGGTTAAAGCAGAAGAACAAGTAACGATAAGTGGCGTAAATTACAATGCATTTATTATTGAATCAGAAACATGGACTAACGCAACGATGGCTGTCAACTATAAATCGGCCGATAAGAAATTTACAACTGAACAAATCATTGCTGATATAGCCGGCCAGGACAAAAAGGTGGAGAAAAAAATGGAACGACAAGCCTTAAAAATTGGTTATGTAAATGAACTGGGATACAATGTTACATACAAGAAAGAATGGTTTGTGCCCCAAATCGGCATTGTAAAAACGGTCGCCTTCGACACGTATGGTGGGATATCAACAATCATGACCACTACGGAGTTGCAATGAATGTTGTGTTGTAGCCTTCCGATCGTCGAAGTTTCGTGTACGAGCTTGTGAGTGAGCCAACTTCAACCTTATAAACCGGTTGCGGAAAATTTATGGCGTAATCCGTTACCGGATTTTTGCATTGCAGTTGCAATAGGCATAAATGACGGTCGAAGTTGTCCACGCACTTTCCTCCCGTGAAACTTCGACCCGCGTGGGATACCGCCAGCAGGATTTCATTTACTCACCTGCACATTTTCAAATCATCCAATCAACACATCACCCAATCATTTCCCTTCATTTTCCTTTCTCAGTTTCTCGTATTCTTTTTCGGTGCTGGTTATTTTATCATCGTGATAAGCGCCGAAGTAATGAAACGCCATCCCGATTCCCCAGCCGAGCATCGGCCATACCGGCCACGGCCAGGCTCCACGACCCGTTTCATGATCATCACTGATAAACCACAATGCCCAGAAAAAAGCATTCATGATAAAATAGGTGGCCAGGTGTTTTTTGAACGATGCGCGCTTTTCCGCGATCTTCCAGAGAGCTTCATTACGTTGTTGGTTCGGTTCCATTTTTTATTTTTTTGAAATGTACGATTTAAGATTGCTCACATACTCATCAAATGCCTTTACTCCTTTTGCTGTGACCTTGCATGTTGTTAGCGGGTAATTGTCACGGAAACTTTTCGTAACGGAAATATATTCTTCTTCCGCCAGTTTTGAAAGCTGAACACTTAAATTACCGGCGGTGGAATTTGTTTTCTCTTTCAGGTAAGAAAACTCGGCTTCCTTCACACTGATCAGAACAGACATGATGGCAAGACGAAGTTGGGAATGTAATACCGGGTTAAGTTCTTTAAACATCAGGTTCATTTGATGATTGGCAAATTTGATAATTTGATGATGAGGCCATGCTCCATGATATTTTAATCATCATCAGCTTTTCAAATTTTCAAATTTATTTTTCAGCATGTGTCCGGGAATGATGTATCCCAGCATGACGGCTGAGGCAAGGATGAGTATCTGTATTTCGACTGCAAAGAAAAAACTGGCGATGCATAAAATCCAGTTGATAATTCCACCAATGATAATGGGTTTGAATTTGATGGACGCTCCGGAAACAAACAACCACATGCCATATACCATCATGATCATCGGATAGGCATTCAGTTGCAGCTTGAACTGAAAAAACAATACGATGAAGAGAGCAACCATGAACGCGATCCCGACATATTTCATGATCCAGTCAACATAGGTTTTTACACGTTGTTTTTTTTCCTGCCTGCGGCTATATAGAATGGTCGCCAGGGCGCCGGCAGGCATCAGGATGAGCCAGCCCAGGAAATTCATTTCCACATTCATTCTAATCATCACAAACTGTGAAATGCTGGCGACAAAAACGAGCCAGCCCCAGATGAGATAATAGAAACTGTCGTCCTCCATTTCTTCCTTTGCAGAGCTGATCATCTTTTGTATCAACTCGAAACTTTCCGTTTCCGTCAATTGTTTTTCTTTCTTTTCCATGGCTTTGTTCTTTGATTCGTGATTCGTATTACTCTGGCTTCCTGCATTCATCCAGCGCAGCTTTGCATCTCGTTTCTCCCCAATGCGGCATGATGCTGCTGGAAGGTTTGAACTTCGCAAATTTTTCAAGCGCCTTCTCCAAAACAGGAATGGCTTTTTCTTTTCCTCCGCCGAATTGTTCAGGAGTATATACCAGTCCCTGGCCTCTCAGGAAATAAGAACGTGGATTTTCAGGATCCAGTTGCATGGCTTTACCAAGCAGGATACTCGACCGCATTCCCAGTTGTTGTCCGCGGTTCTGCGGATCAACGGAAATCTTCATGGAAGTAACAAATGATTTCATCACATAAATTTCTGACTGATCCGGCTTAATCGAATCGGCTTTGCTGATGAGCGCTTCTGCTTTATCAAGGCACTCATCCTTTTTAGGATTTTCCTTTTGCTGTAATCCAATCATCACTTCGCAAAAAGATTGATAATAAAGTGGCAGCCATTCCTTCGGGTTCGCAGCAGCAATCCGTTCAAATGCATTGTAAGCATCCTGGTAAACAGTTCCTGCCGTTTCCGCTTTGGCAGAATCCATCATGGCGATGTTTTTCTCCATCGCTTTTACATACTTCGCATCTTCTGCATTCATGGTGGTCGCGATGAGCAGTGCGAATAAAATTCCTGTGAGTGTTTTCATTTTATTTTCCGGGTTGAATTAAGTTGATTGATTGATATAATAGTTTGTTATTTTTTAAGGTTATTCTCAATTGTATTTATCCGAATCATCTTTCTGCGAACCGATGTTAATAAAAATGGCGGCGAAGAAAGTCCGTGTGGCTGCAGGACCGATGGCTTCCCGCCTGGAACCGTCATGCGAATACCGGTACGTAAAAACCTGGTCGATGCCCAACACGTTGCCGATTGAAAACACCAGCACCGTAAAATTTTTTTTGATGGAGGTGAGGTAATTAAAATTCAAACTCAGGTTATGGTAGTCCGGAGTACGGTCGCCGAGAAAGACGGGATTGTTCGGGTTGAAATAAGGCCGGCCTGTCGCATACACGTAGGTGAAGCCGGCAAACGTATTCCACTTCGGAAGAAAATATTTCCAGACCACGCTGGCCGTATGCTTTGCTGCAAAGGTCGGTGTTGCCTCAACGGGGTAATTGTGGTAGTTTCTTTTGGTGTCGAGGAAGGAATAAGAGATCCAGTAATCTCCATACTTCAGCGTTTTCTTATCGCGCCAGAAAAGTTCAAAACCTTTTGCATAACCGTTTCCGGAATTACCGGGTATCACCGCTTCTCCATTCGCAAAGAAAATCGTATTCAGCTTGAAAAGATCGCTGTACTTTTTGTAATAGCCTTCGATGCGGAATGTTTGTTTCTCATCCACATGCTGAAAGTTGAGAATGTAATGGGTTGCCTTTTCAAAAGCAAACCCGGAAGAAGGATAGGTGGTGAGATACGACTTATCGGGCGCCTGGAAAAAATCTCCGTATGCAAAAGATACCTGGCTGAACTCACCGGTTTTGTAAGCGAGTGAAGCGCGCGGTGCGATGTTATTTTTATTCAGCGCTGCGGAATTTTCAAACCGTCCGCCAAACCGTGTAACCAGTTTTTCCGTGACATAAAAATCCGCTTCTGCATACCCGGCATGATAGGTTTCATCAAACGGTGTTGAATATTGATTGTACGAAGTAGCAGATACGGGCTTCTGAAACTCCCAGCCAAAACGAATGGTGGATAATTCCCCGAATGGTCTCGACAACATAATGCGTGATTGAAAAAGATGATTCGTGCTGAGAATTTTATTGGTATCAATGCTGATCTTGTCTTTGTTATAGCTGAAGGATGCTGCTGTAAACAAGGTCCATTTCCTGCCGATGATTTCTTTGTAAGTGGCATTCGTAAAAACATTGTTGTTGCCCAGTGAAAAATTTCTTTTCCGCTGAAGCGATGGGTCGGTTGTATCGGGAAAAGCAAGTGCAAGATCAGAATAGGCATAGTTGACAAAAGCTTTGAGGATGCCTGTTTGAGAAGTCTTATGGCGGAAAGTCAACGAGCCATTCCCTGATTGCGGAGCACGGCTCCAGTCTCTTTGCTGTTTAAAAATGGCATAGTAAGGAGTGAGGTTGATGTAACCGGCATACACACCAAAACTGGTATTTTTCCACCGGTTCGTTTTCCCGATACTTCCACCTACACTCATGAAGCCGGCATTGATTGCCGTTTGTTCAGGCATATCCTGCGTTTCCAGAATCAATGCGGATGACATCGCCTGTCCGTATTGAGCTGAATAACCGCCGCTGCTGAATGAAGTTCCTTTAAACAAAAAAGGAGAAAACCTTCCGCGTTGCGGAACATCAGGCACCGAAGAAAAATATGGATTGTCCACGAGCAAGCCATCAATAAAAGTTTTGGTTTCAGAAGCATCGCCGCCGCGCACATACAATCCTTCCTTCTCACCAACCACGCCCGTTCCGGGAAGTGTTTGAATGGCTCCATATATATCACCGGCTGCACCGGCAGTTGTCACAATATCCAGCGGACGAAGGATGGTAATTTTCCTTTCATCGCTGGCTTCAAACGATCCGGCAGAAATGGTGACCGTCTTCAACTCACTCACGGCTTCTTTTAAAGTTGCCTTGCAGGTAATTTCTTTTCCATCAAGATTTATTTTCTGATCAGATGGCTGGAAGCCGAGAAACGTAACGGAAAGAATTTTTTCTCCTTTCTCATCGGTGGTAAATGAAAATTTTCCATTCGCATCGGAAGAGGCGCCATCATATGTATCCTTGATAAAAACATTCGCGCCCGGAACCGGCTTGCCTTGTTTGTCGGTAACGGTGCCGGTTATTTTTGTCTGCGCCCACAAACTGAACGGGGCACAGGAAATAAACAGTAAGAATATCAGGCGTTTCATAATTCAATTTTTATAAACTGGATACAAACATAAATTAGTTTACAATACAAACCAAATTATTTTAATATTTTTTTTTCATCCTCGGGATTTTGAATAAAAAAAGGATTATGATTTCCGGAAGACTTCTTTCGAAACCCAGGCTTTTCCCCACTCCTCCATTTCCTCGCGGCTCCAGAGTTCAGGGTAGAAAATTCGCTTTTGAAAACGTGGCGGAAGGTACTTCTGCCAGTTGGTTCCGCCCGTGGCGGCAATATCAGCTTCATCCTGCTGCAGGTAACGAACGGCCGTTTTGTAATGCACCAGGGGCCAGTTCACATTGACGTTTACGTCCAGCATCTTCAGCGCATTCACCATGTCCTTGTTTTCCTGGTCTGCCTTGCCCAGCGATTTATATTTAGCCCAAAGATTTTTATCGCGGTATTCATTGGCTAAAGAAATAAATTCTTTGCTGTATTTTTTTTCAAACTGTTCGAGCGTAAGGGTTTTCTTGCCTGAGGCCAGTTCCGTTGCTCCCTGCTTCCAGTAAATATGTTCATACATCTCCTCAATCGAAGCCTGTTTGCCGGTAAATTTTTCCCTGGCATTTTTATCCACGAGCTGAATAAAATCAGTCGAACAAATTTCCACCTTCCTGTATTGAGCCGATTGAAATCCGCTGGCTGGCAACAATGCCATCCTGAAGAGGAGAAACTGTTCTTTCTCCATTCCATCGGCCATGATGTCAAAAGATTTTGTCAGCGCTTCGAAATAACGGTTGATGCGGTTAACCCGTTCGATAAAAAACTGAACGTCGATTTTTTCATTCCACCCCTGGTCATGGCCATTCGATAAAATGATTCTGCCGTTATGCGCGATCTGGTCCAGCTCATGCAGCACCAGTTTGAAATGAAGTTCCGTGATCTGGTGATACACAATAAAAATCACTTCATCAGGAAAATCTGTTTTAGGATTTTGCAGCGTGAGCAATGTGTCAACATGTGTGTAATCCCAATACGGAAGGTAGTTGGAGAGGAGCAGCCCGTCGAGGTAATTCGCCAGGCTTTGTCCCATGGATTCGTATTTTTCTTCAAGCTTTTTAATCCGCTCGACAATTTCAGGTTTCAGTTCCATGGCTGAAAAGTAAAGAATAATGTGATAATTTGGTGATGTGGAAATTAGCCAATTAGCTAATTCTCTCATCATCACATTCCCAAATCATTTTTTCACGAATGCCGGTTCGTTATTCAGGTTTTCGTAATCCATGAGATCCATTTTTATGGAGCCGACAAGAATTTCTGATTCCACGCGCACCGGAATCCGGTTTTTGTCGTCTGAAATCCATACCGTCATGTCTTCTTTTGTTCTGAAAACTCTCCCTTCCTGCAGCACCGGGTGAAATTTAAGACAATGAAAAACTCCTTTTTTATATTTGATATCTTCTTTGCCAATGTATTTCAGGTTGAGCGGAATGATTCCGTCATCAAGGTAACCGTTGATTGGAAAAATATCTCCTTCTTTCGCCGTTGCAAAATCAAGGTTGCGTGCATAATAAAAAGCGGAGATCAGATCCTGCGTATATTCCGGAATGGCAATCGTTTTTTTCTCACTCGATGCCGAATCCCTGAAGTGATTGAAACTTACATTCTGGTTGATGATGTAACCGCCTTCATTCACACGCCTGATAAACATCCAGGGAATCAAAGCCTGTTTGTCGATGATGCTTTCGTACCGGTCGCGCACTTCAAAAAACCAATCGAAGGCGCCGACAGACTGACCGGTTCCGATGACGTGGTAACAGTCGCGGCCGCCGAGGTTGGTGAAATTCTGATCCACTTCGAGCGTTGCTTCTCCGGCATCCACAAAACCATAGTGAATCCGGAACTTCAGTTTTTCTCCCGGCTTGAAAGCAGTATTGCTCATGCTGCGCAATATTTTTTGTCCGTTAGAGGATTGCGCTGCGAAACTGATCAGTACCAATGCAAGGATGATGATGCGTTTCATCTTAGGATAGTTTTTTGTTTTTGCCGTTTGCAAAAATCATGGCCGGTATGCTGTGTTCATGAACCATGACCTTTGAATGCGCGCCTGCATGGCAAAGATTGTTCCATGATTCCGGAACGATAAAAATAGAAATAGATTTCTGAAAACTAAAGAATTAGTTTTTTTGCAACCGTGACCGGTGAATTTACCTGATCCCTCGACGTTGCTCGGGATTAGTCGCGGGGAGAGTCGTATGAATGGTCTTCTTTATCTTCCGAAGAGATCTCATCCTGTTTCTCCGGGTTATTTTCCTGGTGTTCCAAAAAAATGGCTTTGCGGTCGGGCAAATCTGCGGGATCCACGGCCTCTTCCACGATGATGATTTCTTCTTCGGCCACAACGGATGATTCGATGGAAGTTTCTGTGATGAATGTTTCCTCCGCTTCAGAATTCGTTTCCGCAATGAGTGTTGTTTCCGTTTCGGAATATTCGGCCGGTTCGCCAATTTCATTTCCTTCTACATGAAGGTCTTTCAACTGAGGCAGATCCTTCACCGTTTTGATTCCAAAATAATCCATGAACGATTTGCTCGTTACATACATAAGCGGTTTGCCGGGAGCATCGCTCTTGCCTTTAATTTCGATGAGTTCCTTTTCCAGTAATTTCTGAACGGCATAATCACAGTTCACGCCCCTGATGTGTTCCACTTCCCCTTTGGTGATCGGTTGTTTGTAAGCGATGATGGCCAGGGTTTCCATAGCAGAAGTAGAAAGTTTCTTCTTCGCCTTATGTTGAATCAACGCTGTTACCGTCGGATGAAATTCTTTCTTGGTTAAAAACTGGTATCCTTCGGCAATATCGAGGAGTTCGAATGAAAAATCATCCGACAGGTATTTGGCTCTGATTTGTTCGATGGAGGCAAGAATTTCTTCTTCCGACGGTTCCCACTCAAAGGTGATTTTCAGGGATGCGGCAATCTCATCTATGGAAATGCTTTGTTCAGAACAAAAAATTAAGGCTTCAATATGCTGGTTCAGTTGGTTCATTTTTCGTTGAGGGTTTTAATTTAAACCATTGTGTGCTGTGATCAATTCTTCACCAATTTATAATGCAAAGTATTCCTTTCTGATTCCAGCTTTAGCAGGTAGAAACCGGAACTTAAATCATCGGTAGAAATTCTCAATTGGTTTTGACCGTGAGTTATCAGGCTTTTAATGACCTTACCAGTTGCATCGCTGATTTTAATTTTCAAAACCTGCATTTTGAGTTGAGAACAATCAATATTCAAGACATGGTCGAATGGATTCGGGAATATTTTTAAGTCTGGTTGGATCTCCTTATTCACTGCTAAAATTACCGGCCAGTTCAATGGGATCCCCCAGGTTTCTGAACCCTTGTCGTAATAGACCATATGATAATCGATGCAGGCAGGAAAACTGGTACCGTCATAAATGGCAACATTTCCTAAGCCATCAGCATAGTAATAATTCCAGAAAATACAGGAGCCTATTGGATATGAATAACAATCATAAAAAGAATCATATGCCAGATAATCGCTTTGTCCCCTTATACTTCTGTCATGGTAATGTGATGAATCAGAAAATTGTTCAGCAATTCCAAAAGTGCCGCTGAAGGAATAAAGCTGATTAGGTAAAAAATCCAATGAACTCCACTGGTTAAATTGAATTGCAATAGTATCCGAATCGTGACTATAGGAATAAGTAATGTTCGGATAAATCTGTGTTATATTATAATGAATGTTGTCAAAAATGTAAGTAGTCGTATCCCCTCCGATTGAGTTAACTTTTGAAAGTACCCGGGTTTCATCATACTTATGAATCCAGTTCTGCAAACCACCCAATCGCTGTTGTCCTTCCCATTGAAAAAGATCACCGACATTAAAATTATAAATGTCATGCTTGGTCAATAATTGCCTTCCGTAATCAGGATTTGTAATTCCGGATACAATGAACTGAGTCGTGTCACCCGGAAAATAGAAAAACCTATATGGCGTAAGAATGCCATGCTGCTTACTGATCTTTATGACCTTGTTATTCATTGCATGAATTACCGGTTGCCCAAGGTTATTCTTTGCATTCAACAAAATTGTTTTCACAGAATCGTTGACGCCAAGAATTGTTTCGACCTGGGATGATGTGATTTCAGCTTCGAGATAATTACCACTTCCTAACTCAAAAAGCCGCCAGGCAATACCGACTCCTGCCAGTGTTTTAATAATGATTGAATCATTTTGCTCATTAAAAAAAACATTATCACCATTATTCTTTATGAGTATGGATGAACCTATCCATCCGGTATCATTCAATTGATAACATGCAAATGAGGAACCACCAACGTACATGTCTCTTATCGTTTGGTAATTAAAAAACATTGAATCTCCTCCATACATTGCGATGGAATCAACTTTAATGACTCTTAATTCCTTTGCATTGTAAATATCCTGGTAATTGGAGAACTCAAAACATGCTGAACGATTACTCAATACAGTCTGCCAATCCTGGGCAATGGCCGTTGTTGAAATAAAAAGAGAGATTAAAAAAAATGTAAATCTCCTCATCCGTGAATTTTTAAGAAAGATAAAGATTTTTTCTATCAGGCGACAATGTTCACAATCCGTCCCGGAACCACGATGATCTTTTTCGGCGGCTTTCCCTGCAACAGTTTTTTCACTTCTTCGGATGACATCACCTCTTTTTCAATTTCATCTTTCGACAGGTTCAATGCAATTTCAAGCATCGGTAATACTTTCCGGGTGGCCAAGTTGGTTCCATAATTCTTCCGCAATATGTGGAGCATAAGGAGCAATCAGGATCACCAATGGTTCAAGCACAGTTCTTTTGTTACATTTTAAATCAGTAAGTTCATTCACGCAAATCATGAAATTACTAACGGAAGTATTGAACGAAAAGCGTTCAATATCCTCGGTCACTTTCTTAATGGTTTTATGCAATGATTTTAATTCCTGTTTAGTTGGCTGTTCATCACTTACAAAGAAAGTACTGTCGACGGCCTGGTGAAACAACCTCCACAATTTCCTGATGAAACTACTCACACCGGTAATGCCATTCGTATTCCACGGCTTGGAAAGTTCCAGCGGGCCGAGAAACATTTCGTATAAGCGAAGGCAATCGGCGCCGTATTTTTCTGTCATGTCATCGGGGTTGACGACATTGTGCCACCTCTTCGACATTTTTTCAATTTCATTCCCGCAGATGAATTTTCCGTTTTCAAGAATGAATTCAGCATTGGAGAATTCTTCTCTCCACACTTTAAATTTTTTAATATCCAATTCATCATTTTCAACGATGTTTACATCCACATGCAATGCCGTTGTTTCAAATTGATTTTTCAGGTTGAACGAAACGTACTTATTCGTGTCCTTTATCCTGTAAACAATATTTGATCTCCCCTGGATCATCCCCTGGTTGATCAGCTTCTTTGCCGGCTCTTTGATCGGAATGTACCCGAGGTCAAAAAGAAATTTTGTCCAGAAGCGAACATACAGCAAATGCCCGGTGGCATGTTCCGAACCGCCGATGTAGAGGTCAACATCCTTCCAGTAATTCACCGCTTCCTTTGATACAAATTCTTTTTCATTGTGCGGATCCATGTACCTGAGGTAATACCAGGAAGATCCAGCCCATCCCGGCATCGTAGTATATTCAAAGTCAAATTGATTTTTATACTTCCAGTTTTTTGCGCGTGCGAGAGGAGGTTCACCGTCTTCTGTTGGTAAATATTTATCCACTTCCGGGAGCAACACCGGCAGATCCTTTTCTTCCACCGCTTTCGGAATTCCGTTTTCATAATAGATGGGAATGGGTTCACCCCAATACCGCTGCCTTCCAAACACGGCATCACGGATCCGGAAATTTATTTTCCCTTCTCCGGATCCTTGTTTTTCAATTTCAGCAATGGCTTTATGAATCGCATCTTTCACCGGAAGGCCATTCAAAAAATCAGAATGAATGCATGTTCCATCTTTGTCATCGTACGAAGCGTTGGAAAAATCCCAATCGACAGGAGGCTGAATCACCTGTGGTTTCGGTAAATTGAAATGCGTGGCAAAGGCAAAGTCGCGCGAATCGTGCGCCGGAACAGCCATGACAGCGCCGGTTCCATATCCTGCTAACACATAATCACCAACCCACACAGGAATTGGTTTTTTAGTAAACGGATGTTCTGCATAAGCACCGGTAAAAACTCCCGTGATGCGTTTTACTTCCGTCATTCGCTCACGGTCGCTGCGGTTCCTGGCTTCCTCCACGTATTCCATCACTTCTTTTTTTCGCTCAGCAGAAGTAATTTTTTCAACCAACTCATGTTCCGGGGCAAGTGTGATATAAGTAGCTCCGAAAATTGTATCCGGACGTGTCGTGAAGATTTCAATCCGGAATTTAAAATCCGAAATCCGAAATCCTATCAATGCTCCTTCTGATCGCCCGATCCAATTCCGTTGTTGTTCTTTGATCGAATCACTCCAGTCGATTCCTTCCAGGTCATCGAGCAATCGCTGTGCATACGCAGTGATGCGAAGGCTCCATTGTTTCATCAGCTTTCTTTCCACCGGGTATCCTCCGCGTTCGCTCACGCCGTCTTTCACTTCATCATTGGCGAGTACCGTTCCCAGTGCCGGACACCAGTTTACAAATGCTTCACTCAGAAATGCCAGGCGGTATTCCATCAGCAAATCTGATTTTTCATTTTCATTCAGTGAAGTCCATCCTTTGTTTTCCGGTTTTCGTTTTCCTGATTCAAATTGCTTTATCAGCGTATCAAGATGTTCTGCTTTATTTGTTTCCGGGTTGTACCATGAATTGAAAAGTTCCAGGAAAATCCATTGTGTCCATTTGTAATAAGACGGATCGGATGTCCTGGTTTCCCGCTCCCAGTCGAAAGAGAAGCCGATGTTGTCGAGCTGTTCCCGGTAACGTTTTATGTTTTCTTCGGTGGTGATCGCCGGGTGCTGGCCGGTTTGTATGGCATATTGTTCTGCGGGCAAACCGAAGGCATCGTATCCCATCGGGTGCAGCACATTAAATCCCTTCAACCTTTTATAGCGTGCATAAATATCGGAGGCGATGTAACCCAGCGGATGCCCGACATGTAAACCTGCGCCACTCGGATAAGGGAACATATCGAGCGCATAAAATTTAGGTTTGGAAGAATGATTACCGGCTTTGAAAGATTTCTTCTCCGCCCAATACCGCTGCCATTTTTTTTCTGTTTCTTTGAAATGATACTCCATCTTAATTTAATAAATCCTTCAAGCATGAACATTGGTGACCTGTACCGGAACTTTGACCATCATGATAACCCGGTTTTACAGTGATTGCGAATGTAGAAAAATCGGTTCATAGTTTAATATGCTTCCCCCGCTTTGCGCTTTTTTATTTTTCTAATTTAGCCGCAACATAAAAAAATGCCGGCACAGGAAAACAATATCGGGAACCGCAGATTACGCTCATCGTCCATTTCGGCAATCGTGAGCATTTCCCTCGTTTTATTCATGATCGGCCTTCTCGGTTTACTGGTCCTCGACTCAAAAAAAATCACGGATTATGTTAAGGAACATGTGCAGCTTACCGTTTTTCTTCTCGACGATGCAGCAGATGCTGACATTAAATCGCTGCAACAACTTCTTGCCCGGTCGGAATTTACCCGCACCGCACAATATATTTCCAAGCAGCAGGCGCTCGACAGCCTGAAACATGATCTCGGCGAAGATGCCGTGAAGATGATTGAAAGCAACCCGCTTCCCGCTTCCATCGACCTTCTCTTGAAAGCTCCTTATGCAAACCCCGACAGCCTGAAAAAAATTGCCGGCTCCATCAGCAAAAATAAAATTGTACGGGAAGTGTCTTACCAGAGAACAGAAGTGGACAGGATGAATGAAAATTTCAGAACCGTAGCCATGGTTATTCTCATCTTCTGCGGGTTATTGCTGACGATCGCCATTGCCCTCATCAACAACACCATCAGGCTTTCACTTTTTTCCAAGCGATTCCTGATCAAAAGCATGCAACTCGTCGGGGCAACACGGGGATTTATCCGCAAGCCGTTCATCGGAAGAGGTTTGATCAATGGTTTATACGGAAGCCTGATCGCCTGCATTCTTTTATCCGGTTTGATTTACCTCATCCAGCGCGAAATGCCTGAACTGAAGCAACTCCAGGACTGGCAGATCATCGGAACATTGTTTATTTCCATCACGCTTTTCGGGCTGCTGCTTTCCGGGATCAGCACCCTCTTTGCCGTGAACCGTTACCTGCGGCTGAAGATTGATGAACTTTATTACTGACAGCAACGAAGCCCGATTTCATCTTTTTATTCCCCGATCCCGCGCCAGGCGGCCGTTTGATTCCATCTTTGCAATTCAATAACTTCCTCTATCTTTGGCCCTCTATTTTATTCTCCAAAAGATGGCTAAGAAAGAAGAAAAACATCCCACGCAGGACTTTGCATTCGGAAAAGAAAACTACATCATCATGCTGGTTGGTATCGCTGTTATCATCCTCGGCTTTGCCTGCATGAGTGGCGGGCCATCGAAAGATCCCAATGTTTTTGATCCTGATATTTTCAGTTTCCGCAGAATTACACTTGCTCCTATACTGGTCATACTGGGTTTCATCATCGAGGTGTATGCCGTTTTGAAAAAATCGAAAGAGTAGTTTTTGCAGGTCAGCCAACGGATCAGGGCACCGCTGTTGTTTTATTTTTACCATTGGCTAATCAGCTAATCATCACATCCACTCCTCATGAATTATCTCCAGGCAATCATCCTTGCCATCATTGAAGGCATCACAGAATTTTTACCGGTGTCGTCGACGGGCCACATGATCATCGGCTCTTCGGTGATGGGAATTGCCCAGCAGGAATTTACCAAAACCTTTACTGTTGCCATCCAGTTCGGAGCCATCTTATCGGTGATCGTTTTATACTGGAAGCGATTTTTTCAAAGTGCCGACTTCTACAAAAAACTCATCATCGCATTCATTCCGGCTGTACTGTTCGGTATACTTTTTAAAAAACAGATTAACCTGATGCTCGGCAATGTGATCGTGGTTGCCTGCAGTCTTTTGATTGGAGGAATCATTTTTTTACTGCTCGACAAATGGTTCCATCGTGCTGAAGAAAAAGGAAGCAATGAGTTGAATTCAGATGCATCCGCATTCAAAATCGGTTTGTTCCAGGTGATCGCCATGATTCCGGGCGTTTCCCGTTCAGCGGCTACCATCATTGGCGGACTCACTCAAAACCTGAACAAGCGTGCTGCTGCTGAATTTTCTTTCTTCCTCGCCGTTCCAACGATGTTTGCAGCCACCTGTAAAGAATTGTATGAGTTGTATAAAGAAGGCGGCGGCATATCACACGACCAGGTGAGTTTATTACTGGTGGGAAACGTAGTTGCTTTCGTGGTTGCTTTGATCGCCATCAGGGCATTCATCAGTTACCTTGTGCGACACGGTTTCAAAGTTTTCGGGTATTACCGCATCATCATCGGGCTCACCATTTTGATTCTTCATTTTGTCGGGATTGAATTGAACATGCTCTAATCTTTTCCCCATGAAAAAAGATGACATCTACCTGATCGATAAGCCACTTCGCTGGACGTCCTTTGACGTGGTGAAAAAAATGAGGAACGTCCTCACATCGTTCGAAAAGCAACAATCCCCCGGAAGCGGAAAAAAAAATCAACTTGCTAAAGTCGGGCATGCAGGAACGCTGGATCCTCTTGCAACCGGTTTGCTTGTTGTATGCACGGGAAATTTTACAAAAAAAATCTCTGAAATTCAGGCAGCTGAGAAAGAATATACCGGCACCATCACCATTGGCGCAACAACACCTTCCTACGACCTCGAAACGGAAATTGACTCTACGGCTGATTTCAGTTTCGTCACCGAAGAATTAATAAAAGCCACTGCTCAAAAATTTACCGGGACTCAACTCCAGATACCTCCTGCTCATTCTGCTGTAAAAATTGACGGACAACGGGCTTATGATAAGGCAAGAAAAGGAGAAGTCGTCGAATTGAAGCCTAAGGAAGTCATTATCAGCGATTTTGAAATTACCCGGATTGATCTCCCACACATATATATAAGAGTAGTCTGCAGCAAAGGAACGTATATCCGCTCCCTCGCTCATGATTTTGGAAAAGAACTCGGTTGCGGGGCTCATCTTTCAAGCCTGGTGAGGACCAGGATTGGTGAATTTTTGCTGAAGAATGCTTTGACGATGGATGATTTTATCTTGAAATACAGATCAGAAACAACTTTACAGGCTCTGATGTAACCGTTCAGAATTTTTTATTTTAGAAAGTACTTTACAAGGGCTTTTTGTTATATTATATTTGCGCCCCCTAATCGATTTTATCAGTTTTTGAGTTTCTAAACACCACGAAATGAAATTATCCCAGTTTAAAATTCATGTTCCGGATTCCTTGATCGCGACTCACCCGGCTAAAACCCGCGGAGAATCGCGCCTGATGGTCATCGACCGGAAAACAGGAAAGATCGAACATAAGATTTTTAAAGACATTTTGAATTATTTCCATGATGGAGATACGATGGTGTTGAATAATACCCGTGTCTTTCCTGCCCGTTTGTATGGAAACAAAGAAAAGACCGGTGCCAAGATTGAAGTCTTCCTCCTCCGCGAGTTGAATCGTGAAAGCCGGTTATGGGATGTTTTGGTTGATCCTGCCCGTAAAATCAGGATTGGCAACAAACTTTATTTTGGGGATGATGATTTGCTTGTTGCTGAAGTCATTGACAACACCACTTCACGCGGGAGAACATTGCGTTTCCTTTTCGACGGAACGTATGATGAATTCAAAAAGACCATTACCGTACTCGGACATACACCCATTCCGAAGTACATCAAAAGAAAAGCTGAACCGGAAGATGTAGATCGCTACCAGACGGTTTTTGCCAAGCATGAAGGCGCTGTTGCCGCTCCGACTGCCGGTTTGCATTTTTCGATGGAACTCATGAAACGCCTGGAGTTAAAAGGCGTTCATTTCGCTGAACTCACACTGCATGTCGGGTTAGGAACATTTCGCCCTGTTGAAGTGGAAGATCTCACCAAACATAAAATGGATTCGGAACAGGTAATCATCCCTGCCGAATGTTGTGAAGTCGTCAACCATGCAAAAGCGAAAAAGAAAAGAATCTGTGCAGTCGGAACAACTGCCATGCGGGCCATCGAGACTTCCGTTTCAACACAGGGAGAATTGAAGCCATTCGACGGGTGGACTAATAAATTTATTTTCCCTCCTTACGATTTCAGTGTTGCCAATTGCATGATCACCAATTTTCACATGCCCGAATCAACTTTGTTGATGATGGTAGCTGCCTTCGGAGGTTATGACCTGATCATGCAGGCCTACAAAACAGCCGTGAAAGAAAAATATAAATTTTACAGCTATGGTGATGCCATGTTGATCCTGTAATTTCTTACATGAATAAAAAAACCGTTGATCAGAAATGACCAACGGTTTTTTTATGCCTGCATTTTTCCCGTCAGGAAGAAACAAACTGTTTCAGGAACCGGATATCGTTTTCAGAAAACAACCTCAGGTCTTTGACCTGGTATTTCAGCATCGTAATCCGTTCAATGCCCATTCCGAAAGCATAACCTGAATATTTTTTTGAATCAATTTTGCAATTCTCCAGCACATTCGGATCCACCATTCCGCAGCCAAGAATTTCGACCCAACCGGTGTACTTGCAAACATTGCATCCTTTGCCTCTGCAAATGTTGCAGGAGATGTCCATTTCGGCCGACGGTTCGGTGAATGGAAAGTAAGAAGGACGGAGCCTGATTTTTGTATCCGCGCTGAACATCTCTTTTGCAAAATAGAGCAGGGTTTGTTTGAGATCGGCAAATGAAACTCCTTCATCAATATACAATCCTTCAACCTGGTGGAAGAAACAATGCGCACGCGCTGATATCGCTTCATTCCTGTACACTCGTCCCGGGGCGAGAATGCGGATCGGAGGTTTTGAGGTTTCCATAATCCGCACCTGCACAGAAGAAGTATGAGTACGCAAGGCCATGTCCTGGCTATTTGATGCCGGTGAAATGCCACCTCCTTTTCCTCCGACAAAAAAAGTATCCTGCATATCGCGGGCAGGATGATTTTCAGGAAAGTTGAGAGCGGAGAAATTGTGCCAGTCATCTTCAATTTCCGGTCCGTCGGCAACCGTAAAACCAACCTGTGAAAAGATCTCAATAATTCTTCTCCGTACAATTGAGATTGGATGACGCGCACCCGGTTCATGCGGTTCTGCCGGAAGTGAAAGATCGGTGGTTTCAGATTCTCCCGAATCGGAACCGGCTTCCAGGATACCTGCGAAAGAATTCAGTTTCTCTTCTGCTTTTATTTTTAGTTCGTTCACCATTCTCCCGAAATCTTTTCTCAGCTCCGGCTGAATGTTTTTCATTTCGGCAAAAAGATCGGCAAGCGCACTTTTTTTCCCCAGGAATTTCATGCGGAATATCTCCACCTGCTCCTTTGTAACGGCATTGAAACCGTCAATCTCAGAAATTATTTTTTTTATTCTATCGTCCATGATGGCAATGAAAATAATTATTGAATCAATTTCATTTTCATCCTCACATCCTGAACCGGTCGGTCGCCGGGAGCCGTTTTCACGGCCGCAATTTTATCAATCACATCCAACCCATTGATGACCTCTCCATACACCGTATAGTTCTGATCGAGGAAAGGAGTGCCTCCAATGGTAGTCATGATTTCCCTTTGTTTGGCTGACAACTTCATGCCGCGCTGCATTTCAAACATATTGAGTTGCTCGTTGGAAAGTACTTGTCCCTGTACAATATAAAACTGGCAACCGCTCGATGCCTTTTCAGGATTATCTGTTCTGGCGGCACACAAGGCTCCCTTCTTATGAAAAATAGTGTCCACAAATTCCGCAGGGATGGTATAGCCGACATCTCCGTTTCCGAGCATGACTCCCGGCGATGCATTTTTTGACTGCGGATCTCCACCCTGGATCATGAAATTCCGGATGACCCGGTGAAACAGGAGGCTGTCATAAAACCCCTGCTGAACCAGTTTCACAAAATTATCACGGTGTTTGGGAGTTGAATTATACAATTTCACCGTCATATCGCCGAATTCTGTACTGATCAGTACCTTGTATTCCCTTTTTAAAGTATCAGTAGCAGGGCTCACATGTTCAGATTTTTTTTCCTGTGCGAATGCTGTAGCTACCAGGCTTGAAACGATGATGCTAAAAACAATTGCTTTCTTTCTCATTTTATTCTTATTTTTGTTTTAAATTAACCGGGGCAATATTAGCTAAATTCAATTTAATCTTATACGATCCGGTAAAGAAATCCGGCCGGAGAAAGCAGCAGTTCAATTGACGCCTTGTTAAATACAGTTCTTATGAACAGAATCAGAAAAATATTCATGTGGATGACAGGTGTTGCCATAGCGGCGACATTCATTTCATTCGCATTGTCATCCTGTAAGAAAACAGAAGAAACAAAAGCATTCATCACCGTGAATGATTCGATCGGAAATCCTGTGGAAGGTGCATCGGTTACCCTTTGGCAGGACACCGCTGTAAACCAGGTAACGAATAACAAAGCCATTATCCGGGTTACCAAGACCACCGATTCAGGCGGAGGAGCAGAATTTGTTTTCGCCCTGGAGGCTTACCTGAACATCACTGCTCAGAAAGGGAACAAAACGGCACACGGATTTGTCCGGCTGAAAGAACATGAAACGGTAAATCAAACCATCCACTTTTAGTTGTTTTCAAAATACAGAAGCACGGCCTGCTTCAGTAAAATATCCTGCTCTTTCAGACTCAGTACCGGCAATGGCTTTAGTAGTTTCCAATGCGGCCAGCCTTCTTCATCGAGGCCAGCCAATTCGTAATAATCAAACTGGCTTAACAACCGGCAGGTTGCAATGTGCATGAGGTC
This sequence comes from Bacteroidota bacterium, assembly GCA_026391945.1. GTDB lineage: Bacteria > Bacteroidota > Bacteroidia > AKYH767-A > 2013-40CM-41-45 > JAPLDA01. The sequence goes on from JAPLDA010000016.1 coordinate 29,262, forward strand.
CTGTTTTTCGTCTTTGGAAAATTTCTGCGGGCCTCTTCCAAGTTCCTGTACGCCGATCAGGAAAATAACGGCCTGAAGGTCGGGTTGTTCACCAAACCTATCGGCTAAATTCGCTGTCAGCATTTCCCAGCTTTTTTTTAATTGTGATAATTCCTGTTCTTCCATCCGGAACAAATTTACAAAGAAGAAACAGATGATTACTTTTGCATGCTATGATTCGTTGTTTTGCCGGTCGGCTTATTCGGTTATTCGTTGGAAAAACTTCCTTCTCTTTTGTTCTGTCCATTTTTTTTTCCCTTCCTGTTTCATTTGCACAGGAAAAAACCACGCCGGTAGAAATTGTTTTCTGCATCGACCTGAGTGCAAGTACCAACGGCATCCTCGACCGGTTCCGGGATCATCTCTGGGATTATGTTCATTTCTTTGATCAATGTTCTCCAAAAGGAAATTTCAAAATCGGGTTCGTTGCCTTTTCGAGGCCCAGTTACAAACGTGAAAACAGTTACGTGAAAGTGATACAGGATCTTTCGGATGATTACGAGTCATTGAGCCACGAATTGCTTCAGATCAAATCAACGATTGAAAAAGGCGACCAGTTTGTAGGAGCAGCCCTCACGGTATGTGCAAAAAATATTTCCTGGTCGAAAGACTCCGGTGCATTAAAAATCGTTTTCCTGGTTGGCAACGGCATGGCGAACACCGGTGAGGTCGGCTATGAGAAACCAGCCATGGAGCTTGCTGCAAAAGGGGTCATCATCAATTCCATTTATTGTCTTGAGCCGGCTTCTGCTTTTGAAAAAAGAGGATGGGAACGGATCGCTGAAATCGGGAACGGAAAATTCAACATCATCGACATCAAGAATGTGTACTATGAAAGCCTTCATGGTTTCGACATTGATAAATTTCATTCCCTGAATAAGAAGTTCAACGACACGTACCTGTATTACGGCAAAGGCGGGTTTACACACTGGAGGCTGCAGTGCCAGGAAGACGATTACATGTACACGTACAATACAGAAGGGTATCGCTACCGGGTTCAGTATAAATTGTCGAATCATTACCAGCAAAAAAATTCCGATTGGGACCTGGTTGATTTGCATTATAAGGATGCTGAACAGGTTTACAGGCAGGACAGGCTAACCATGCCTGATACGTTAAAAAACATGACATCGGAAGACATCAGGGCTTTCGTCATCTTCAATAAATACCAGCGAAAGCTCCTGGCAAGGAAAATAACCCGGATGATCACGGAGAGGGAAGAAAAAGAAAAGGCTGAAGGAAGGATCGTAAAAAAAACCATGAATACCCTTGATATTATTTCCATCAATACACTGAGGGACCTGCTCGTGGAAAAAGGATACATCCTACCGGAAGAATCTTCTGAAGAAATAAAAAACTGATGTATGTCGCAATGGAATAAATGGATAGCAGGAGCTTTGGGATGGGCCATGGGCGGACCCATCGGCGGCATCCTCGGCTTTGCACTGGGAGCCATTTCTGAAGATGGAGGCAAATCGTACCGTCCGGGGAAAGATGCCCTGCCCAACGATTTCAGCGCGGCGTTGCTGGTGCTTTGTGCTGCCGTGATGAAAGCCGATAACCGGCTGATGAAAACGGAGCTGGAATTTATCCGGCAGTTTTTTGTACGTCAATTTGGTGCAGAGATCACCCGGCAACGAATGCTTCTCCTTCGGGAAATCCTGAAACAGCCAATTCCGCTTGCTGAAGTATGTGAGCAGATCAAACACAACATTGATTCGTCATCGAGACTGCAACTCCTGCACCTTCTTTTTGGAATTGCAGCGGCTGATGGAAATGTAAATGAGGATGAAATAAAAGTCTTAAAAGAAATTGCCTGGCGTACCGGGATTAATGAGCGCGACTTCATGAGCCTTCAGAACATGTTTGTCCGCGATACGGACTCGGCTTATAAAATTCTTGAAATTGAAAAATCCTCTTCGGAAGAAGAAATAAAAAAAGCATACCGGAAAATGGCCATGAAATATCATCCTGACAAAGTACAGCACCTGGGCAGTGAATACGAAAAAAATGCACAGGAAAAATTCAGGAAGATCAATGAAGCCTATGAACAAATTAAAAAGGAAAGAGGCATGATTTAGCCGGCACGATGACCTCTTGTAAAACAAACCATACCATCACCTCATAACCAGTTGCATTGAATTACATTGACATCATTCTCGCGGTTCTTTTATTAACCGGCCTGGTCCGGGGTTTTATGAAAGGGTTTGTTTTCGAAATCGCTGTGCTCGGGGCATTTTTTCTCGGCATGTTTGCGGGATTTCATTTTGCCTACGTGGTTCAGCCCTGGCTTTTGAAGATCGGGAAGATGAATCCACAGACGCTTTCCTTTATTTCTTTTATCACCGTGTTCATCCTCGTGTCGGTTGGAATATTTTTTCTTGCCAAACTGTTTGAAGGACTCATCAACATAGCGGCTTTGGGAATCTTCAACAAAATCCTGGGAGCCGTTTTCGGGTTATTGAAATATGCTTTTGTCATCAGCCTGGTACTTTATTTTTTTAACCGTGTGGATACGCAGTACCATTATGTTTCTGCAGATGCCAAGGCCGAATCGCATCTCTATTACCCGGTGCTGAAACTATCACCGGTTCTCCTTCCGGTGCTGGAAGAAATCAGGAAAGATGCCGGAGAAAAAATCAACAGGGATATCAAAAAGTGAACACGTGACCCTCACCTGAAAATTTCATTTGCGTTACGGAATGTAAGTACTCCATCTTTTTCTTCGGCAAGATCAAACGGATCGTCTTCCAGGAGCATGAAACTATCCAGGTCGGCGTAATCGGCCAGCGAACAAACACTCATGGCCGATGCAATTCCCAGTGTTGTTTCCACCATGCAGCCAACCATCGTTTGCAGGTGATGTTCTTTGGCGAGCTTTAACAAACGGATGGCATTCCAATACGCGCCCGCCTTCATCAGTTTGATGTTCACGCCATCGAACATTTTTTTTAATTCCGGGAAATCGGCATCGGCGGTGATCGACTCATCAGCAAATAACCGGAAGGGTGTATGCTTCTTCAGGTAAACGGCTTCTTCAGTCATGGATGAAGGCAGTGGCTGTTCGATGAATTCCACCTGCTTCTTTTTTATCTTTTCCAAAAAATGAATGCAATCCTCCACATCCCTGAATGCTTCGTTGGCATCCACGATGATAGGCTGCACGCAAAACCTGCTGAGGCAATCAACTGCATCCATGCCGGACTCCGAGTCAATTTTTATTTTGACATAAGGAAAACGTTTCAGCAAATGATCCTCATAAAACCGTTTCATGTTCCCGGTATCCATGATCGGGATAGAATAAGATGTCGGGATGGATAATCGAGGCTGAACACCGAGTATTTCAAAAATAGTTTTTCCATTCTTCAGGCATTCACAATGCGTGTAAGCAGATTCGATGGCAAACCGGAGTGCATGGGAATACTCAGAGGCATTCCATACCTCCTGCAGCTGTTGCATGGAATTTATTTCTTCCGGTTTTTGATGAAGGAACCGGGCGAACTGAACGAGGAGTTCATCGGGCGATTCATGGTAACGCACGTTCGGCGCCGCTTCTCCTGCCCCGACAGAGTTTCCGTCGGAAACACGAACGATGAGATTGTTTTTCTGATCGGAAGCATTCCTGGAAATCTTCCAGGTGTATTTCAGATCCAGGACTATTTTTTCAACCTGCCAGTGAAGCATGGTGTTTATGTTGATTGGGTTTGAGAATGGAAAACAAATAACGGTATAAAACAAAACACCCCAACTCGTGGAGCCGGGGTGTTTGCAGACCCGCCGAGGCGGGGTAAGCAGAGCTTACTTTCTTTTCTTAGCAGCTTTTTTAGCTTTCTTAGCTTTCTTAGCGGCTTTTTTTGCTTTTGCCATAGTTTTTAGTTTTTAATTTGTTATTGATTATTCAAACATAGAAAATAAAAAAAGGTTACACTCTTTTGTAAAATTATTTTTTTAACAATTGCCTGTTCATTTCGCGCGTGCATTCCGGCAACTTTTTTTTTCGCGGAACCTGCAACTATTTTTTTTTAAGATTTTTTTGCAGACTCTTGAAACACGCTTCCATGGCTGAATTCAAAGGATCGCATTTTTTTCAGAGCAGTGCGAAAAGAAAAAACACGATCGCAAAATCAGTCAGAAGTTTTTTTTCAAAATCATTTTCGGGAACCAAATTGTTTATAACTCTGTCCGGATTTTTTTGGGGACGAAGCCCTGATTTGCAAAAGTGCGGGATTGTTTTACCTCCCCGCACCATCTTCACCGGAAAAAAAAAGCATGAAAGAGTCCATCATGATCTGCAAACTGTTTCGTTTCCCTATCTTGTCATCGTTAGTTACTGAAACAATAATTTAATATTTTTGAAGGGGCTATATCATCAACCTTCTCCCGCAAAACATGTTTTCAGACTTCGAGGAAAAAATTAAAAACAAAGGGCTGAGCAATCTCCGTTCCCTGAGTGTATTCACCGCCATGATTGTGACGGCCCTCGGTTTTGTTTTTGAAATCACTTACCTCGACATATACATTCTCTGGAGCGGACTGGGAGTTTCCATGCTGTTTACTTCCAATTATTATTTTTCCTACAGGAGCCGGTTTTACAAAACTCATTTTACCAACATCACGTACGCTTCAGTCTTCGTCCTGCATTTCTGGGAGGTTTATGTGGCCTACATGCGCGGGTTCGAACTTGCCTTTCTTCCACCGGTAGCATTATCGATTTTTATCTTTTCCCTGGTTTTCGGAAAATTCTCAAAAAGCCTCGTCTTTATTTTTACGGTCACCACGTTCATGCTGGTCATGATGATCACCACCCATCACTGGCAAACCAATTATGTGATCGCCATCGCCACACTTTATTCTGGAGCTCTCCTTGCGTATTTCATTTTGCAGAGGAAAAATGAGTACCATCTTGAAATTTATAACCGCGACAAGAAGTACATCGCCCTGGTTGAAAACATGAACAGCGGACTGATTTATATTGACCAGGACAACCATTTCATTTTCGTGAACGATAAATTCTGCAAGATCACCGGGTTCAGCAGCGATGAGATTCTCGGAAAAAACATCCTCGATTTTTTTATCACGGAAAACAAGGATACACCCGCGGTGAAATTCTTCCAGGAACTCAGTGATGGCATCCGTGCCAGGCACGAATGTGAAATGGTAAGGAAGAACAACGATGCCATCTGGGTCCAGATGTCGGGATCCCCTTTCTATAATGACAACGGGAAACGAAACGGTTCCATGGTGGTGTTCGCCGACATCACCGATTTAAAAGTCACGCAGGAGCGGCTGAAAAAACGTGAAGAAGGTTACCGGACCTTCATTGATCAAAGCGCCGTGGGAATCTGGAGGGCAGAATACAAACCACCGATTCCGGTTAACCTTCCTGTACAGAAACAGGTGGATCTTTTGCTGAACACAGGATACATTTCCGAATGCAATGAGTTCATGGCGCAGATGTACGGCTATCACCGTTCGTCAGAATTAATCGGCAGGCGGATTAAAGATTTCTATTACGTCGAAAATAATTTTGATGAAGAAAAAACAAATGAGTTCCTGTCCTCTTATGTTAAAAACAGTTACCGAATCAGCAACGCGGAATCAAAAGAACTCGACAAAGACGGGAACATCCGTTACATCCTGAACAACAACATCGGCATCATCGAAGAAGGTTGCCTCGTGAGAACATGGGGAGTTCAGACGGATATCACCGACCGGAAACGGACAGAACGTGAATTGTCAGAAACCAACCAGGAACTGGATACTTTTTTCTATAAAGCATCACACGATCTCAAAGGACCGCTGGCCAGTGTGATGGGAATTGTAAATCTTGCCAGGCTGGAAAACCAGGATCAGCTGATCGAAAAATATTTTGGCATGGTTGAAAGCAGCGTGAAGCGGCTTGATGAAACACTCCTTGACCTGATTGAACTGGCGCGCACCAGGAAAGGAACCAGCAAACTGAGTGTGATCAACGTGAAAGGCCTTGTTGATGAAATCCTGAATTCACTGAGGCACGTTTCAAATTTTGGAAAAATAAATTTCGAAATTAAAGTCGACACCGCCATCGAAATCACCTCCGACAAGGTATTGATGTTGTCTGTTTTCCAGAACCTCATTCACAATGCCATCAACTACTGCAACCAGCAAAGTCCGTGGATTAAAATTACGGTAAAGGAAACGGAACAGGGCATCGACCTGGAAATAGCCGACAACGGAAAGGGAATTGCCGAAGGTGTGAAGAGTAAGGTGTTTGAAATGTTTTACCGCGGGCATCCCGATTCAAGCGGATCGGGGCTTGGTTTGTTCATCGTAAAAAACGCTTTGGAAAAAATGCATGGAAAAATTCACTTTGACAGCGAGAGCGGGAAAGGAACTGTTTTCTATGTTTCGATTCCCAATGCTCTTGTGGAAGCATAAGTTCACCTGTATTAAATCATTCGCATGTTAAAGATAGAACACATCGGAATTGCTGTCAGGAACCTGGAAACAGCAAACAAACTTTTTTCCATTCTCCTGAACACAGAAGTCTACAAAGAAGAAACGGTTGAATCGGAGGGCGTGATGACTTCCTTCTTAAAGACCGGCGAAACGAAAATTGAATTGCTCCAGGCCACCGGTGAGCAAAGCCCGGTTTCAAAATTCATAGAGAAAAAAGGGGAAGGCATTCATCACATCGCGTTTGAAGTGGAGAATATTAAAGATGCGATGAAACGACTGAAGGAATCTGGTTTTATTTTGCTTTCGGAAGAACCCAGGGTTGGAGCAGATAACAAACTGGTTTGTTTCCTTCATCCGAAATCTACCAATGGAGTACTGGTGGAAATTTGCCAGGAGAGAAAATGATCAATAGAAACCGAATACTGGGTTTTTATTTCAGCGACGATAAAATGTCATCAAGCCTTTTTCCTTTTTCGAAATAAAAGGTTTGGAGTCCTGTTTTTTTTGCTCCTTCGATGTGCTGGAAAGAATCATCCACAAACAACGTTTCCATGGCGTCAAGGTTATTTTCCTGCATGACGTGATAAAAAATTTCAGCATCCGGTTTTCTCATTTGGAGATGATGAGAAAGATACACTTTATCAAAAACCTTCTCCAGCACGTTCTCACCGAACTGTTCCCGGATCATCCGGCTGAAAGCCCGTTCGTGAATTTCATTGGTATTGCTGAGTAAAAACAAACGGTAGCGTCCTTTCAGCGATTCGATAAAACGGATATTCTTTTCCGGAAGATCCAGAAGCGTGGAATTCCAGGCATGATCAACCTGTTCATCAGAAAGCATGACGTTGGAAACATCCCTGATCCGGTTGCGAAACGATGCAGGTGAAATCAGTCCTTTTTCCATGTCATCGAAAAAATGATCCTGAACCAGTCCGGTACAGAGTTCTTCAAAATTCAAAACTCCAAGATGATGAAATGCTTCGACGGTCAGGAGAAAATCAATGTTGATGATGACTCCGCCGAAATCAAAAATGATATTTTTAATCTGATGTTTGTCTTTCATCCGCTAAAATGAAAGTTGTCGCCGGGTGGCGACAACTTTGCGTGGGCCTACTTGGGCTCGAACCAAGGACCAACTGATTATGAGTCAGCTACTCTAACCAACTGAGCTATAGGCCCGCTTTCTCTCTTATCAAGAGGATGCAAATGTATTTTTTATGGCTGATGTAACCAAACGAAAATAAAATCCTTTTTTTCTTTCCGCTATGAGAAGCGTGGGTTGATCCGGGCAATCCTTTTACCGGCAACCTTTTTGGCACAATAGTTTCTTTCGGGCCGGATCTTTATCTTCACCTCCAAAATCATTCACTCATGAAAAACATGCTCATCCTCTCCTTTGTCCTTCTTACATCTGCATCTTTTGCACAGGGGAAAAAACCGGGTGCCATTCAGAAACTTGCTTCCAAACAGGACCGTGTAATCCTGAACCTGAACTGGGATAACTGGCTGAACACTTCCACCGGCGTGGATGTGAAAGCCTTTCGCTCACGTGGTTTCAGTTTCTTTTTTATGAATGAAAAACCATTTGGCCAGGGAAATGTTGCGCTTGCCTGGGGACTCGGCTTCAGTTCACAGAATGTACACAGCAACACGTTTCCTGAATACAATGCGGATCAATCAAAAACTTTCCTCGCACCTTTTCCTGACAGCGTTCATTACGACCTGAACAAACTATCGTGTAATTTTATTGATGCTGCTCTTGAACTTCGTCTTCGTACCAATGAAAATGAAAACCGGAAGCGTTTTAAATTTTCAGCCGGCATCAAAGGCGGATACCTAGTGCAAAGCCATACTAAATTCGAAGACAGCAACACCAAAATTAAAACGTACGACATCAGGAACCTGAATAAATTCCAATATGGTGTCATTGCCCGGATCGGTTACGGCAAATGGGGTGTGAGCGGGTATTATTCCCTCGTCAATCTTTTCAGCAATGGCAAAGGCCCTGATGTAGTTCCTGTTTCCATTGGTATTTCACTTGCACTTTAAGAATCTGTTTAAAAACAGTTTCTAAATTCCGAGAAGAAAATACTCGCAAAAAAAACCGACAAAAAATCCGGCATACACCTGCATCGGGTGATGGGCGCCCAACGAAATGCGCGCTGTTCCTAACAACCCCGCTACAAGAATGGTAACCAGGATCGGGATACGCAGATCCATCAGCAGGTACGTGGACATCCCGAAAAGCATCCCGGTGATTCCGCCAATGCCAATCATGTGAATGCTGATTTTCCATTTCAGGTTCACCAGAATGGCGATGGCAACGGATGCTGCAGCGCCCAGGATTAAAAAATAAAATATTTTAGGAAGCACGACCTGCCGCATCATATAATAAGCAACCATCAGCAGGATGACGTTGCTGATAAACGGGATGATTCTTTCCTGCCGCTTTTGCATTTCGAACGAACGGATATACCCGCGTGTGATCAGCAGGTAAGAAATCACCACCGGCATGATCAGCGTATTGAAAATAATCACCATGAACAACGCCGCCTTGGAAGTCGGTGAAGTGGCATAGGCGATGTATGTATTCAGCCGGAAAATCAGCAGCAGCGCATACGTCGGCATCAATACCGGGTGGAGAACGATGGAAAAAAACTGTGCAAGCCTGCTGTTCATGATGGGTTGTTCGGTCTATAACTGCTTTCTCAGCCGTGCTACCGGGATGGAAAGCATCTCGCGATACTTGGCCACTGTGCGCCGTGCGATGTTGTATCCCTTTTCATTCAGGAGTTTTGTCAACGCATCATCGGTAACGGGATGACGTTTGTCTTCCGCAGAAATGCAATCGGTGAGAATCTGTTTTACTTCCTTACTGGAGACTTCTTCACCGCTCTCTGTCTGCATTCCCTCAGAGAAAAAACTTTTCAGGAGGAATGTTCCGAAATGAGTTTGGACGTATTTGCTGTTGGCAACACGGGAAACGGTGGAGATGTCCATGTTCACTTTTTCCGCAATGTCGCGGAGAACCATTTTTTTAAGTTTCCTCTGATCGCCGTCAATGAAAAACTCGTACTGGTATTCCATGATGGCACGCATGGTTTCCAGCAACGTATGCTGCCGCTGCTTCAGGGCGTCGATGAACCATTTGGCGGCATCCAGTTTCTGTTTTACAAATTGAATGGCTTCGCGGCTTTGCTTTGTTTTTCCCTTGTCTTTGCTGTAATGATGCAGCATCTCCTTGTAATCGCGGCTGATTTTAAGTTCAGGAGCATTCCGTGAATTAAGCGTCAGTTCCAGCGATCCGTCGTTATTGGTAATGATGAAATCAGGAATGACATGCTGAATGGATTTCTGTCCGTCGCTTGCTGTATTTCCCGGGCGCGGGTTGAGTTTGAGAATTTCATTCATCCCGGTTTTCAATTCCGCTTCACTGATATGCATGTCGCGCATGATCTTCTCATAATGCTTGCGGGAAAATTCATCCATGTAATCCGAAAGAATTTTTTCAGCCAGCTGAACAGAAGCGCTGTGCTGATTTTTCCTGCTCAACTGGAGCAGTAAACATTCCCGGAGATTCCGCGCACCGATTCCGGGCGGATCAAGCGACTGGATGTTCTTCAGTATTTTTTCGAGTTCCTCCACGGTGGTGGTGATGTTTTGTGAAAACAGGAGATCATCCACCACGGCATTCAGATCCCGTCGCACGTACCCGTCGTCGTCGATGCTGCCGATGAGTTGTTCGGCAATATGATACCGGCGGTCATCAAAATCACATTGGTAAAGTTGTGCAAGAAGCTGATCCTGGAAACTTCCGGAAGTGGTTAATGGAATTTCCCTGCGCTCATCATCAGCAGAAGAATTGTTGACGCTTGTCTTGTAATCAGGAATTTCATCTTCATCGAGGTATTCATCCAGGCTGATGTCTTCTTCCTTTTCAGAAAGATCTTCTTCTTCCTCATCATCGGCAGTTTCATCTTCTTCTTCGTTCTCCTTGAATTCCTCTTCCTCATTTTCATCGCCCTCATCCAAAGCAGGATTTTCCTGGATCTCTTCTTTAATCCGTTGTTCCAGTAAGGAAACAGGAATCTGCAACAGTTTCATCAGCTGAATCTGCTGAGGAGAAAGTTTCTGTTGCAATTTTTGATGCAATCCTAATCGTTGCGAACTCATTGTTCAGTAAAAAAATGGGATATCAATCCGTTTGTTTCAGCGACAAAAATAAAAAGAATAACGGGAACGGAATTCGAAAAAAAATTTACCATTTGAAAATCCAGGAACTTTTCCCGAGCGCTTTCAGACGATCTGACTCCTGGACAGCTTCCAAACGTGATGCAAACCCTTTGAAACAAACCTTTTTCAGGTGATCCGACGGATCCAGGATCTTTGATTCCGTAAACCCTTCTGTTTGCAATGACTTCACCATGGATTCGGCATTTTCAAGATACTGAAATGCGCCGGCGATCACATAATAATTCCCTTCGGGAGAAGCCACGGTCGGTGTCGTTTTCTGAACCGGGTTTATTTCTTCAGGCTTTCCGGGTTCTGCAATGCCAGGGTTGATCGCCACAGGCTTTGCAACATACACCGTTTCGACTCGGGAAGGTGAGGCGGTGATCACATTCCCGGGAACCGGCATGGATTCTTTACGAACAGATTCCGTACTGCTGCCCGCTGAAAAAGGATTCAATGAACCCAGGTCGAACCGATGCGGCGTGATGATGTACAGGTTGAATGAAAACCACAACAAGGTGGATGAAATGATGAGTGTGCTGAGTATCCTCTGCTTTGTTTTTTTAGAAATCTTTAAAGCCTGTTTTTCCTGTTTCAAAGAAGGACGTGATGTCATCAGTTCCTTCACCTGCTTCTCCACTTTTTGCTGCATACCTTCCCGTTTCACCGGGAGAAATTGAACGGGACTCAATCCAAAAGCATCGCGCAGGTAATTGATGTCCTTTTCGGGATCAAACCGAAGGTTTTTTTCTGCATCGAGCGTAAACGTTCCGATCCGGTCGATGATGAGTTTTTTCCCGGCAGCAAGTTCTTTCTGCCATTCATGCACGTGTTGCTCCACGCGGCTCAGCGCATCAGCATAAGAGATTTCCGTAATCCGTGAAATGTGGTTGGCCAGCAGTCCGTCGTTCTGTTTCAGGAAGACATTGAACGCGATTTTTTTTGACGGCGGAGAAAACACATGCCGCGAAGGATGAATGTTCGCCGGGTTGTAAGAAGCCAGGAAGCCGCCGAATGAAGGCACAATCACGCAATCGTGATCATACAATAATTCGCTGATATGTTGTTCCACTTTCACTTTAAAAGATCCCCGCTAATGTAAAATAAAAAATGCAACCGACGGGAAACTGCAGGGGAAAGTTATGAAGATGAGCATAAAAACTTTTTTAAAAAATCACGCACTTGTTTTTATTTTCAGGAGATCGGCCGGAGTATCGATGGCAATGCTTTCCAATGAAGTTAACGCCGTATTGATTTTATAACCGTTCTCAATCCACCGCAACTGTTCGAGTGACTCGGCAATTTCAAGTTTCGTTTTGGGAAGCATGGATAATTCAAGAAGCATGGGAGCACGGTAACCGTAAATCCCAATGTGCTTGTAATAGATATGCTGCCTCGTCCATTCCTGCTCCGGGTAATTGCGGCAATAAGGAATGGGAGCGCGGCTGAAATAAATGGCCTCCCGGTTTTTGTTGAGAATCACTTTGGCGTTGTTATGATTGAACAGTTCATCGCCCGATTTTATTTCCTTGATGAGCGTGGCAATGGATGTTTCCGGCGATTCAAAACAACGGCACAACAGGTCGATTTGTTCCGGGTGAATGTACGGTTCATCACCCTGGATGTTGATCACCACATCCCATGAATGATCTTTGTCCATCCCGATGATTTCGGCACAGCGATCGGTTCCGCTCTGAAGATTTGGCGAAGTCATCATCACATTTCCACCGAACTCCTTCACATGCGCCATGATGCGGTCATCGTCGGTAGCAATCACCACGTGCGACAGGAGGTTTGCCTTGATGCTTTGCTCGTAGACCCGCTGAATCATACTCTTCCCGTCGATATCAACCAAAGGTTTACCTGGAAACCGCGTGGATCCGTAACGTGCCGGAATGATTCCGATGATGTTCATGGCTGTGATTTATAGAGAGATTGAACAACAAAAATAAATCAATATTGTTATGGCCGTTATTTTTTTTTCAACAATCCGGAAAGTTTTTCAACCAGTATGAACACCGCCGGGCGACTCATCAAAAGAAAGCCCTGAACTGAACTCCGCCGGTGTGAACGATGTCTGACCCTTCCGATTTTCTTCCTTCGTAGTTCAAACTTAACTGCATGTAGTTCGAAAGATTTCGCTGGACAGAAAGATTCCATGTTGTGTTTTTCCCCTTGTGAAGCCCTTCGAGCATGTCATACGCAATGGGAGAATTTTCAAGGGTGTTGTACGATATCGCGATGTAGTTAAACTTCGCCATGATGCTGCCGGAACTCACCGTCGTGTATTTGATCTCCATTCCCATTTTGTTGCTGAGCATTTTTTCACCTGTACTTCCCCCGGTATTTTTCTTTTGAGAATATTTGTATGAGAACGTGGTGCGGAATGACGAAGACGGCTGGAAACTGATTTTAGGTTCCGTCTCATCCGAAAAGATGTGGTAGTCGCGTGTCGAAAAAAACTGTGAGTTGTTCTGCCGGTCGCTATGCCGGTAATTACCATTGAACAAAAATGAATGCGTGAAGTTCCACCGGACATTGATCTCGCGGATTGTCTGAACGCGCGACTCAAAGCCATTGGTAAGCAATGATTTTGATTTGTTCTGCTGCCAGGTTATATCCGATCCGAATGTTGCATTGCTCCTGTTGAAGAACAATGTATTCCGCACGTTTGAGTTATTCGATACCAAAGAAGTGTCATGGATATTTTGCCTGAACGGGTTGAGTGATGAAACGAGTTCTTCATTCTGAGTTTTTTTATCCAGCCGAACGGAAAGCTGGTTGGAAAACCGGGCAACCAGTTTTTGTTTTCCATCCGGAGACTGTATGACGGCGGCGGGAGAAAGCGTCAGCACTTCGCTGAACTGGTTGGTGCGTGTGCTGATGTACTGGTTGGTGGGAGTATAAATTTTTATGAAATTAGCATCGCTTGAAAAAGCAGCCACTTCAAATTCGTTCAGCTGTTTGATGTTATCTCCGTTGTAATCCCTCCATGTATAAGATCCTTGTCCCGCGGCAACTTCGAGGAACGAAAATTCTTTTTTCAGCTCCTGCCCCGTTCCCACTTCATAATACGTGGAAGCAGCCAAGGCTCCTTTCCATACGTTCAGGTTGTGATCAATCCTGTTGAGAAAAGTTTTGGCAGGCTGTTGTTGTGTACGTGTTGAATCATAGACCGACAGCTTCCTGTACGTGGATGTGGTGCGAAGCTGGTTGTTGATGTTCCTGAGCAATTCTATGGTGAGGTTGATTTCATCGGCGACGGTTGCTGCTTTAAAAACATTCACAACCGGTACATCATCATAACGTTTTTTATAACTGACGGATGCTTTGGTTTTGGCTGAATCGAGCGTCGCAACATATCCCTGGTATTCGCGGAAATAAAAGCTGTTTGCAAAAAGCATATCCGACGCCGGTTTGAAAAATTCATTGTGTTCCGTGTTTTCTTTTCCACCGATAGTCAGCCTCCACACCGGCCGTGAAACATTCAGGTTGTGTCGGTAATAACTCGTCTTATTGAATGAACCATTTGTGTTCAGGTAACTGCCGTTGCCGGTGATGTTGATTTTATTCACGGCGATATTGATCCCGGCGGAGTTCATCAATCCATGATAAAGCGTTCCCTTCAGGTACGATTTGAAGTTGTAACTGAACGAGCCAATGGAACTCCTTGACAGCACCGACTGGAATGAAGTGATGTGTTCGTCGTGGATGGATGAAACAGTTCCTGTGTTCCAGTCACGTTCAAATTCAACCGGGCGAAAACGTTCCAGCGGTTTAAAATCCTGGTTCACGTATTCGTAGTTAAGAATGGATTGCAGCTTCCACGATTTCACAGAATCCCTTCCCAGCGCAGCGATGTTCTCGTACATGAATTTAGCGGCATACCCGGCATCGTTCGATTTATCTTTTGATGAAAACAGGTTGATGTCGTTGTTGCTCATGGCGATCTCAAAGGATGCCTTGTTGTTTTTTGAAAACCGGTAATCGGTGCCGAACGTAAAGAGCTGTTGCTTTTTCGGTGTGATGAGCAATGAAACCGGGGCATAAGATCCCTGGTGAACTCCGCCGATTGGTTCCAGCCATTTGTAAACCCTTCCGTTTGCCGACGTGATGTCCTGCACATAATCTCCTTTCCCCTGGCCGACAATGGAAAAAACAACGAGCCACCTGGCGCTGTCAGGATTCACAGAATAAACAAAAATTCCGGCGTACGTTCCGTTCGCTGTGGTGGAATCTTTTTTCTGGTAAAGAATCTGGTTGGTGTTGAATGCCACCGTATCAGCAGTAGGAAAGAATGCGGAATCGATGTGATCGCCGACGGCATTCATCCGTTCTTTTTTTGCACTGTCGAGCTCCATCTGAAGCGGTTGATTCTTGCTGTCCTGTTCCGAATACAGGTTGAATTTGATTTTCAGCTTGTCCTTTTCAAATTCATCATTGAAATAAATCAGCGAACGCGCATAACTTTTTTCAGAGTATTCAAACTCTACTACGATCCGCGAATCCTTAGTGATCATTCGTTTTGAAGTGAATGTAATTTGTGCGGTGTTGTAGTCGATGATGTAATCGTTTTGCGTGCCGCGTGTCATGACCTGCCCGTCGATGTACACTTTTTCTGAACCGGCCAAAATGATGATGAAGGTTTCGTTGTTGCTCCCGTTCAACCGGTATGGTCCCTGGTTCCCTTCCGTAGCGGCGATGGTATTCCGGGAAAACTTTCCTTTCGACACAGCACCGCTGATGGTCGTGCGCATGTAGGATTGTTTTTTTTCGTCTTCGCTTTTCCCAAGTTTAAACCGCGTGGTAAACAATCCGCCCTGGCCTTTCTTCTGGAAATTCATGAAATAACTGTCGGGCCGCCTCAACTCAAAATCACCGGCAACCAGTTTGTTGTTTTCATTCGAAAGCTGGATGTACACTTTATCAAAATCCTGGAGTTGCTGCGTATTTCCTTCGGGCTGCACCGGGACATTCTCGTCGGTGATGGCAGCAAGGATTTCCACGTTGTCGCTGATCTTTCCTGCCAACTGCAGGTTCAGGCTGGAGTTCACAAACACATCCTGGTTGTTACCGAAGGTGATTCCCCGTGAAATGCTTCCGGCTTTGGTAAGGCCTTCAAACTTAAACAGGCCGGCGCTTTCCTGCGATGGCGTATAATAAAACGGGTTGTATCCGGAAGAGCTTTTTAAAATATCAGCATAGTTTTTATGCTGATACGACTGGCTGAACAAAAACGGAAAAACGCGGTAGGTAATGTTCAGGTCAGCCTGTTGGAGAGAAGAAAAAGCCGGCGAATTTTTTTTCCAGACCAGCCTGCCATTCACTTCATCCAGCCGGTATGCCGACGTATCCACCAGCCGGTTTTGATGGTCCATGATGAAACAGGAATTCGGAACGATGCTCACCGTATCCAGCTGGATGGTATCCGCTGCCAATGAAACAGGCTTCACTCTCAGGCTGCTGAAATGCTGCGCCGGAGAATGAAGGCTGAAAAGAAAAAATAACTGCAGAAGAAAAAAATTCCGCATCCGCATGCCGGCTTGGTGTTTTGTTGTAAATGTAAAACGAATAACGCTTGCGTGCTTCACACAATCCGATGAAAATATGAACGGACGAATGAAGCGGATGTTTTAGGCATCCGGCGGCCAAAGTCAATTCCAACTGAACGGATCAGGCAATGCCCGCCACGCGTTTTACCAATGCGCGCTTGGCCATGGGAAGAAAAGTTTCTTCAAAAGGAATGATCATCCCGGTTTCAATGACGTACGTGGCAGGGTTGGGAAGGCTTTTGTTGTACAACAGCAAATCCGATTTAATGGACTCAAAAGTATTCAGCAGGGTTTTTTCATAACTCATCATATACTGGACATGAATGCCGCGGTAACGTTCGACCGGGTTTTCAAAAATGCTCACATGGTATTCGTACACGCGGGTGTCGGCGAGGTCGCCCTGCCTTAAAAACAAATACCCGCTTTCGTTGTTGAGCGGGACAATGCCGACAGAAAATATCTTCAGGTGATCTTCGATGAAATCATAAATTTTCTTTCCCTCCTTCAGGTAAAACTCCATCTGGGGAATGGAATAATCAATGATGCTTTCTATTTCTTTGATGAGGCAATCATCTTCCGCCAGTTTTTCATAGATGATTTTGAGTTGTTCCAAATCGACCGTCCTGGCGCGGCCGGGGAAGCTCTCGAATAAATTCTTTTTATTTTCCCTCAGCACTTTCAGGTTGCGGTAATGATCCACGAGGTCAGATAAAAACGGGTACAGGCGCTGCTCTGTAAAATTTTCACTCACATGCTGCAAATAGGCAAGCAACACATACTTTTTATATTCAAAGTCAATGTGATTTTCGGTGATCCAGTTTTTACTCAGCGATTCCATGTTCCGTTTGTTTCCGGTTGAATCATAACAACGAAGGATAAAGAAAAATGTTGCTCACCGTCCTGTTGAAAACATTGAAGGCAGCTTGTTTTTCCTCTTTCTGAATTCCGTTAATTTCGTTCAGTCAAAATTATTCATTTCAAATTTACAAAACGATGAAGGCAAAGTCAACATTAAACGGGTGGTTTCTTTCAGTTCTTGCTGTAAGTTTCTGGTTGTCATCCTGTGTTCCGGCAAGGCAATTCGAGGACATGAAGAAAAAAGAAAAAGACTGCCAGGATGAAAACAGCAAACTGAAATCCGACAACCAGCAGTTAGGAACGAAGAATACGGAATTGTCGGCAGAGGTGGAAGACCTTCAGAAAAGAGTTTCCGGTTTACGGAAAGACACTGCTGAGACCGGAAATTCAATCAGGAGGCTCACGGAACTTTACAACGAGCTGATGAAATCGTACGACAAGCTTCTCTCCAACAACGAAAAATTGCTGGCTGGGAATACAGCGGAAACAAAAAAGCTGATCGCTCAATTGAGCCAGACGAGGGAAGATTTGCAGAAGAAAGAAGACCAGTTGAAGAAGGATCAGAAAAATATTGCCGACACCGAAACCCGTCTTGAAGAACTGAAGAACAGCCTGAAAGAGCGTGAAGCAAAGGTGGCGGAGCTGCAATCGATCCTGAATAAAAAAGATTCTGCTGTCGCCGCGTTAAAGAAAGCGGTGACCGATGCATTGCTTGGCTTTGAAAACAACGGCCTCACGATTACGCAGAAGAACGGCAAAGTGTACGTTTCTCTTGAAGAACAACTGCTCTTTGCTTCAGGCAGTATCATCGTTGAGAAAAAAGGTGAACAGGCTTTGAAGCAGCTGGCCGTTGTGCTTGATAAAAACAAAGACATCAACGTGCTGGTGGAAGGACATACGGACGATGTTCCGATTTCCGGCACGCTGCCAAGCGGAGCGAAGGACAACTGGGAACTGAGTGTACTCCGTGCCACTTCCGTTGTAAAGATCATCACGAAAAATTCCACCGTTGCGCCGAACCGGTTAACAGCAGCAGGGAGAGGCCCCTTTGTGCCGGTGGAAACAGGAAGTTCGCCGGAGGTAAAAAGAAAAAACCGACGCACTGAAATCATCCTCACTCCGAAGCTCGACGAATTGCTGAAAGTACTGGAGACAAATTAAGACCATCCTCAACCCAGGTTTTAAAAAAGAGGCGCCCTCAAAAGCGCCTCTTCGTTTACAGAAAAACTTTTTAAACTTGTTTCATGTTAAATTTTCCTGTATCCCTTCAACATTATTTCAGGCTCAGGTTGGTCCAGATGCCTTTTTTCTTCAGGAGAAGTTTGTAAGCCACTTCTACACTTAGAAAAGTATAGCTGTCGTTTTTTTTCGGGTTCCCGCGGATGCTCGTGATTGCACCGATGAAACCATTGGTTCCCCTGCCGGTTGGATCGGAAATGTATTTTGCCAGTTCAAACTTTTCCGGATCCGGGAAAGAAGCTTTCAGTTCTTCGTACGTGGCGTATCGTCCGCTTACATCATCGAGGTAATCGGTGAGGAAGTAATAAAAATCAAACTCGGCGGAGAACGTTATTTTTTTATTCATGCCGTAACGCATGCCGAGGCCGAGCGGGAAACCGATGTTGGTATAGGAATAAGGTTTCTTGCGATGAATCTCCGTGTTGTATCCCTGGCCTTCCGTCATCCAGTCGCGGAGGTTCGTTTCATACACACCATCTTTTTTGATGACGTTGCCCGTGCCGTTTGGATTTTCTTCTGCATCACGTATCGTTCCGTCCAACCAGAAATAGTAACGCGAGGCAAGGTCGGGACTTCCCTTGAACAAGTCAGCTTCGGGAACACCATGATACACTCCGATCCCGGCGAGCAGAAAATAACAAACCTTCTGTTTGTATAATGGAATGTATTTGTTTTTATAAAAAGTATAGGTAACATGAACCGAAGCTCCGAGTAAATCGTTTCTGAAACTCAGTCCGCGCATGTAGTTGCGAAGCTGCATCCCCTTGTTGCTGCCGATCGGCTGCGTTTCATCGTATTGCAGCCGGTGCCAGCTCAGCCGCAGCTCTGCTGATAACGAACGGTACATCTTTCCTGTTTTGGAAGGATCGTTAATAAAATTCCTGATGGTTAACTGGTAGCCGGGGCTTGCTGAGGTGATCGGGAAATACCGTTCGTTCCCGAGATCACCAACGTAATTCACCACGCCGCTGGCGAAACCGAAATCGGCAACACGCTGCGCGGCGGATTGAAAAAAGCAGGCTAAGATGAAAACCAGGATGAGCAGTTGTTTTCTCATGGTTATTCCTCCTGATTATGAAATGATCTTATGAAGGTACGCGGAGAAAATTCAGGCTGCAACAGGTTTTTGACCAACGCCGTATTTCATGGGTGAATAAAAACCGTCGGGAAAGGAAAGGATAAAAACGTTATTCTTCCGGGCTTGTTATCTTTGCAGCAAATTCAAATCAAATGAAATTCGGTGTCGTTGTATTTCCCGGTTCCAACTGCGACCAGGACATGGTGTATGTGCTGGAAACCATCCTGAGGCAAAAGGTTGTTCAACTGTGGCACAAGGATCATGATCTGCAGCATTGCAACATGATTGTTTTGCCCGGAGGTTTTTCTTACGGCGACTACCTTCGTTCGGGCGCCATCGCGCGGTTTTCCCCGATCATGAAAGAGGTGATGGAGTTTGCTGACAAAGGAGGATTTGTTTTCGGCGTGTGCAACGGTTTCCAGATCCTATGTGAATCCGGTTTGCTTCCCGGGGCTTTGCTGCACAACGTGCATCACCAGTTCCTCTGCAAAAATGTTTACATCCGGGCCGAACACAATGCATCGTTGATTACCTCGAAGATGGATACAAAGAAGGCTTTGAAAATTCCGGTTGCTCACGGGGAAGGAAATTACTATGCGGATGAACCGACTTTGAAATCACTGACGGAAAACGGGCAAATACTCTTCAGGTATTGCGATGAAAACGCCGAGGTAACCGAAGCGGCCAACCCGAACGGTGCATTAGAGAACATTGCCGGAATCTGCAATGCAGGAAAAAATGTTTTCGGAATGATGCCGCACCCGGAACGCGCTGCCGACAGCAATTTAGGAAATACCGACGGAAAAATTATTTTTGAATCGCTGCTGAACCTGGTGAAGGCCAGAAGTTTTTTTACGTGAGGTTCACCAGCACCTGGTTTTTTTCCACCTTATCGCCTTTGATGATGTGGATTTTTTTTACGGTGGCGTCGGAAGGTGCTTTCAGGATGTTCTCCATTTTCATCGCTTCCAGAACAATCAGCGCATCGCCCTTCTGAATCTTCTGCCCGTTTTCAACCATCACTTTCAATACCATTCCCGGCATCGGAGCTTTGATGTCGTCCACCTTCCGGCTTCCGGCCGTATCCATTCCCATCTCATGCAACAGGTCATCGTACCGGTCTTTTACCGAGACCGAATAAAGATGGTTGTTTACTTTGATCTCAAAAATTTTCTCTTCCTTATTTACCGATACCACTTCTGCTTCAAAAGAACCACTGTTATGAAGAATGTGGAATTTCCCTTTTTTGAATTCGAGCATGTCGAATTTCATTTCGTTTCCATCCAGCGTGACAAGAGAACTTTCCCATGTCATCCGGAACTCTTTGTTGTTGACCTTGACATTATACATCTTACAAATATAAGAAACTGTTTAATTTTATATTGTAAAATTGTTTATCGCGTATTTTGGAGCGAGACAATGAAGAGTTTCGAAGCCATAGTGGAACAAACTACGGCAAGAAACTCTGAGGAAGTCGTAGCCCAAAAGACGCATAAACAAATTATTAGATAAATTTTAAACAGCTTCTAACTTTCCCTGAAAATGGAAGTCCCGGGCCATGAAGTCTTCCTTTTTACTACCCGATATAAATTTATCTTTGACTCTTCATCTACATGCTCATGAATATTCGATTTCTCATTACCGGTTTTTTTTTCCTGTCAGTATTGGCGTGCCATACTTCCAAAAAATCAACAAACGTTTCTGAACCTGAAAAAAAAGATGTTGCCGAACAACAGGTTGAACGGAAAACATACCGCGATTCCTATACACTGATTCACGATTTGGTTCACACCAAACTCGAAGTAAAATTCGACTGGCAGAAAAAATACCTCTATGGCAAAGCAAGCATCAGGCTGCATCCTCATTTTTACACTACGGATAGTTTAACGCTGAATGCACGAGGAATGGATATCCATGAGGTATCCGTTATACAGCAAAACGAAAAACATCGTCCGTTGAATTTTTCTTACGACAGTCTTCGCATCCGCATCAAACTTGACAAAGAATACAAACGTGATGAAGACGTTGTTGTGTATGTGGATTACACTTCCAAACCTGAAGAACTCCCTGAAGGAGGAAGTTCCGCCATCACCAAAAACAAAGGATTGTATTTCATCAACACCGACGGAGCAGATCCTGAAAAGCCAAAAGAAATATGGAGCCAGGGAGAAACCGAATCCAACTCTGCATGGTTCCCGACCATTGAAGGTCCGAACCAACGGATGACACAGGAAGTATATATCACCGTGGATACGGTTTATAAAACTTTGTCGAACGGATTGCTGATCACTTCTTCCGGTAACCATGACGGAACACGAACCGATTACTGGAAACAAAGTTTGCCGGCAGCGCCTTACCTCACCATGATTGCCGTTGGTGATTACGCCATCGTAAAAGACCGGTGGAGAAACATCGAAGTGAATTATTACGTGGAGCATGACTATGAAAAATACGCCCGCATGATTTTCGGCCACACACCTGAAATGATCGGGTTCTTTTCTGATCAGCTCGGAGTTCCTTTCCCGTGGGAAAAATTTTCGCAGGTGGTGGTACGGGATTTTGTTTCGGGCGCCATGGAAAACACGACCGCCGTTGTTCACCGGGAAGCGCTTCAGCAAAACTACCGTGAGTACATCGACGATAATTTTGAAGATTACATTTCGCATGAACTGTTTCATCACTGGTTTGGCGACCTGGTGACCTGTGAATCGTGGCCAAACATCACGCTCAACGAAGGCTTTGCAAATTATTCTGAATACCTCTGGCGCGAACATAAATTCGGCCGCGACGATGCCGACTACCACAACCACCATGACCAGCTCACCTACCTGCAATCGACACAGATGAATGATCCCGACCTCATTCGTTTTGATTATGACGACCGCGAAGAAATGTACGACGCCGTGAGTTACCACAAAGGAGGAAGGGTGCTTCACATGCTACGCAAGTACGTCGGTGATGAAGCCTTCTTTGCTTCGCTGCATGAATACCTTGAACAGCATGCATTTTATACCGTGGAAATTCATGACCTGCGACTTGCTTTTGAAAAAGTAACCGGCGAAGACCTCAACTGGTTTTTCAATGAATGGTTTCTCAATCATGGAAGACCTGCTTTGAAAATGGATTACACCTGGAACGATTCACTGAAAACAGAATATCTGACCATCGAACAAACACAAAACCTTCAGAAGAACCCGCTCTATAAAATTCCCTTGCTGGTTGACCTGTATGTGAACGGAAAAACAGAAAGAAAAAAAATCATCATTGAAAAAACGAAAGAAGCATTCTCATTCACACTTCCTTCCAAACCCGATTTGGTGAATGTGGATGCGGAGAAAATGCTGCTCTGTACAAAAGCCGACAACAAGCCAAAAGAAGATTTCATTTTTCAGTATTACCATGCTCCACTCTACCTCGACCGTTCGGAAGCCATTTCAAAAATTGGCAATGATTACGAAGCGAATACGGCCGCTTCAAAAATGATGGAAGATGCATTGGGTGATCAATTCTGGAGCATCCGTTCGGCAGCCATCCGGAACATTGGGGTGACGGCGAAAAAAAACAAGGACCGCATCAAGCCCAAACTTCTTGACATGGCAACAACGGATTCCGTGTCGCGGGTACGCATTGCCGCTTTAAAAGCACTTGCAAAATATTACCAGGATGACGATCTCCTGCCGGTATATGAAAACGCACTGAACGATTCTTCTTATGCGGTAATGACCGGCGCTTTTAAAATCATCTGTGAGAAAGATAAAAACAAAGGGATGGAGCTGGCGAAAAAACTCGAACAGCAAAAGGATCGGGATGTGATGTTTGCCGTTGCGTCTTTTTATGCCCAGGAAGGAAAAGAAGAAAACAATGCATTTCTTGTTTCCGCTCTTGCCGGCATAAAAGGATATGAACGGTATTCTTTGATTTCATCCTATTCAAAATACCTGGTCAAAACAGAAGACGAAAAAATTCTGCAGGAAGGAATTGACAAGCTCGCCGATATCGGCAGGCATGCCGGATCCCGTTATACTCGCGGTGCAGCCGTGAGTGCATTAAACGATTTAGCCAACGGTTTTGAAAACAGGATTGAAAAATCAAGAAAGAAAATCGAAGAACTGAAATCCGCGCAAGCTTCTTCCAACCAAGTTCTGACGGAAGAAGGCCGGCAGAATAAAATCATCAGGCAACGCGACGACCTGAAAAACACGATTGCCGAAATAAAGAAAAACGAGAAGGATAAAAAATTGCTGAAGACGTACAACGGCCAGTAAAAAACTTAAGGTTGATACCCTTCATCAGGATGCAGGTGTTGGTTTTCCGAAGCCCCCACGGCCAGTTCATCGCAACGGTTGTTGAGCGGATTGTTTGCATGACCTTTCACCCACACAAATTTTACTTTGTGTTTCCGGTAAACAACGAGGAACCGCTGCCAGAGATCCGGATTTTTTTTTCCGTGAAAATATTTTTTCTCCCACCCGAACACCCATTTTTTTTCAACAGCATCCACCACGTATTTTGAATCGGAATAAATGGTGACATGCTCTCCTTCTTTTTTCAACGCTTCGAGCCCGGTAATCACACCCATCAGTTCCATCCTGTTGTTGGTGGTGAGTTGGTATCCTTTTGAAATTTCTTTCCGGTGACTTCCCGAAATCAAAATCACTCCGAATCCACCGGGGCCTGGATTTCCGCGGGAAGAGCCGTCGGTATAGATGGTAATCATTTCAATTCGCTGATTGGCTAATTAGCTGATTAGCTAATTGCAGTTTTAAGTACCCCAAGTTCCTTCCCGACTTTCGTAAATGCTTCAATGGCTTTATCAAGATGATGGCGATCATGAGCCGCGGAAACCTGGACACGGATGCGCGCATTTCCTTTCGCCACCACGGGAAAGAAAAATCCAACGGCATAAATACCTTCCTCGAGCAGCCGGGAAGCAAAGTCCTGCGCCAGTTTCGCATCGTACAGCATGATGGGAACAATCGGGTGTTCACCCGGTTTGATATCAAATCCTGCTTTGGTAATTTGTTCCCTGAAGTATTTTGTGTTCTCCCATAACTTGTCGCGCAGGTGAGTGGTTTCACTCAGCATGTCGATCACCGCAATGGAAGCTCCCACAATGGAAGGAGCAAGCGAATTTGAAAACAGGTAAGGGCGTGATCGTTGGCGAAGCATTTCGATGATTTCTTTTCTGCCCGAAGTAAAGCCACCCATCGCTCCTCCCATCGCTTTGCCAAGAGTCCCGGTGATGATGTCGATGCGTCCCATCACATTCCTGTACTCATGCGTTCCGCGGCCGGTAGCACCCATGAAACCGGTGGCATGGCATTCATCAATCATCACCAATGCGGAATAACGATCAGCCAGGTCACAGATTTTATCAAGTTGTGCGATGGTTCCGTCCATGGAGAATACGCCGTCGGTGACAATGATCCGGTGGCGAAGGTGCTGCGTTTCGGCGAGGCACTTTTCCAGTTCTTCCATCGTGTTGTGTTTGTACTTGTAGCGCTGTGCTTTGCAAAGCCTCACACCGTCGATGATGGAAGCATGGTTCAACTCATCGCTGATGATGGCGTCCTGTTCATTCAGCAACGGTTCGAATACTCCGCCGTTGGCATCAAATGCCGCGGCATACAGAATCGTTTCTTCGGTTCCGAGGAAAGCCGTGATTTTTTTCTCTAACGTTTTGTGAATGTCCTGTGTTCCGCAGATGAAACGTACCGATGACATTCCGTAACCATGTGAATCAATCGTTTTTTTCGCCGCTTCAATGACTGCGGGATGGGAAGAAAGTCCGAGGTAATTGTTCGCACAAAAATTAATGACCGGTTTTCCGTTGGCGATGATGTCGGCTCCCTGCGGGGAAGAAATGATCCGTTCCTGTTTGTAGAGTCCGGCTGATTTAATTTCCTCCAGTTCCTTTGCGAGAACAGGTTGTAAGGTCTTATACATGGTAACAGATATGAGATGTGAAACAAAAGTGAGAAAAAAATCTCAGTGCGGAGAATTGTCATGCAACAAATCTTTTCTCTGCGTTCTCTGCACCCCGGCGATCCCTGCGTGAAAAAAAATTATTCTGCCAGGTTGGAAAACCTGACAGCACACGAAAAATCTCAGAGTATGTAAAGTGGCAGGTTAAAAAACACGTCGAGCCACGCTGCAGGTAATCTCGCCGTTGCCCATCGTATAATAATGCAGGCAGGGAACTCCGAATTGAATAAGTTCTTTCGATTGTTGCACACACCATTCGATGCCGGCTTCCTTCACTTCTTTATCGGTTTTGCATTTCTCAATTTCATCCAGCAAATCGTCGGGGAGATCAATGCTGAATGTTTTAGGAAGTGTGATCGATTGTTTTTTCGTGGTAATGGGTTTCAGTCCCGGGATGATGGGAACAGTGATCCCGGTTTCACGGCATTGGTTTACAAAGTCGATGTACTTCCTGTTATCATAAAACATCTGTGTAACAATGTACTCGGCGCCGGCGTCAATTTTAGCTTTCAGGTATTTCAAATCGCTTTTCATGTTCGGCGCTTCCGAATGTTTTTCAGGATAGCCGGCCACGCCGATGCAAAAATTTGACGGCGACACTTCATGGAGTTCATCATCCACATAAATTCCACGGTTCATATTCACCACCTGCTTTACGAGGTTGATTGCATAATGATGACCATTTGCATCAGGAATAAACTGCGCTTCCGATTTGATGGCGTCACCGCGAAGCAGCAATACATTATCGATCCCGAGGAAACTGAGATCGATCAAAGCGTTTTCCGTCTCTTCTTTTGAAAATCCTCCGCAGATGATGTGCGGCACGGTATCGACTTTATATTTATTGATGATGGCTGAGCAGATGCCAACTGTTCCCGGACGTTTCCGGATGGAAAATTTTTCAAGCAACCCGTTCTCACGTTTTTTATAAACGTACTCTTCCCGGTGGTAGGTCACATCTATAAAAGACGGATTGAATTCCATGATAGGATCGAGGATGTCCCAGATGCTCTGGACACTCTTCCCTTTCAGTGGTGGCAGTATTTCAACAGAAAAGAGCGTACCTGACGCTCTTTTCAAATGATCAATGACTTTCATTAAATAATAGTTCCCGGCTCAGTTGATTTCACTTTATTTATTCCGGATGATGCTGATGGTTCCGTTAAACACGGTAGCTTTTTTATCGGAAAGCTTCAACGTATAATAATAAACTCCTTCTTTCAGATCATCCCCTTTCCAGTCGTTCTGGTAATTGTTGTTCTCGTATACTTTTCTTCCCCAACGGTTAAAAATCATGAGTTTGCTGTTGGGATAGGACTCCAGGTGTTTGATGCTGAATGTTTCATTCAAATTATCTCCGTTCGGTGTAAACACAGTCGGGATGATGATATCAAATTTCAACACATTAAATTCATACCAGTTGGAAAGCGAAACCAGTCCGGAAGGGCCGGTAGTCCTGATCCTCACATAATAATTACCTGTGGTAGATGGTTTGACATAAGAAGTATTGGTTGCCGATGTTGAACTGCCGGCAACAGGGAAAAAGGTTGCGCCGAAATCATCACTCTCAAGAACTTCATACATCGGGTTCGCCCAACCCCAATATGGCGACCAACTTAATGCAATGGTTTCAGAATCCCCGCTGATTGTTCCTTTGAGATAAATGCTTTGAATGGAATCCGATATCGGGCTGGTGTATCCGTTGGTCAAGTGAATTTTAGCCGTGTAATCATAGGGTTGTAACGGAACAATAGCCGTTGTATCGGTATACAACGTATCGGTTGCCGACAAGGAAGATCCGATATAGCCATAAGGGCCGCCAGGAAAATCACTTCTGTAAACATCATACGATTGAAATTGAGAAACAGGAAGTCCCGGAGGCATCGACCACAACACTTCTATCTTATTATTAGGACTGTTCACCGTTACATTTTGCAGATCGATGATACCTGTATAACAATTATTAAAAAGGAAAGTAGTGGTATCGTATTCCATCATCGCCGTACCGCAATCTCCCAGCAACGTATTTCCATCGGTTCCTACTTTCGACCAGAGATGGTAATAACCATTTTCTGAAAGATTCGGCGGATAGAGATGTATTTCTATAGAATCCGTCAGGCCGGCAGAGCAATTGAGAGGTATCTCTGCCGTAATCGGAATCGGAAGGCCGGAAGGAGAAAGCAAACGGAAATCAGAACCATCGGAAGCTACGGTATTGCAACGTACAGGTACCAACAGGTGAACAAATAAAACTGAATCATTACAGTTGGCATTGATGTTTGTTCCGGATGCTACGCCATTGATATTGGAAGGACTAAGTTCCGGAGGGAAATTACAAACGGCTTCAATGTTTACCTGCATGTCCCGGCGAATGGTTCCAATCAAAACGCCATTCCTGTATTCCTGTACCAGTACGGCCATAACACCAACCTGTACAACGTTCGGAGTAAATGTAATCACTCCGGTTTGAGGATTAATGCTGACAGGAGGGACGGATGATACCGGGTTCTGTCCGTTATAGGGTGCTATGTACGGAACAGGTGCGCCACCAGCATCCATGGCATCCACGAGTGAAAAGACGAGCGAGTCGCCTTCCGGATCTATCGCACCCTGGTTGTACTGAAACGTATGCCCGACACAGAAACGGGAAACCGGATAGGTGGAAAATACCGGGGAGCTATCGATGGGGTTATTCAGGTTATCCAGCATTGATTCAACAACAATAGAAGGACCTCCCGGATTACTGACAGTAGTAATAGCAGCATTCCTGCAACAGGTGGTATAACTAAACACCCAGTCGGAACAGGCTGCCGGTAATGTAATAATGCCTCTGAAAATATGCTCCTGGATTCCATATCCTGTTCCTGCCTGTCCGGTTGCCGGATCAATGTTGCAACTGGTTACATAGCATGGATTATAAGTACCTGTCGGAATTTCATTCCCGGTTCCTGCTATCGGGTAAAGGGTTTCTGTACCCGTGAGACCACAGGTGGCAGAAGTAAAATTAATGGTTACCTGGTTATCTGCAGCAATACCATGGCAATCACGGTAAAATTTTAACGTCACTTCATATTGATTCGGGCCGACATAGGTATAAGTAAGATCTGCTCCCACGGCATGACTCGCACGTGTAGTGTTTGAAAAAAGTAAAAACAAACCTGCGATGAGGAGTTGAATAAGGGTAAATTTTTTCATTGGCTTACGATTCGGGTTGGTTAAAGGATTAATTCTGATTGTTTCCGACACTTATTTAAGGGTGACAAATATAATTGATATTTTCTAATGTCCAAGTGTGATGAACCGACTGAACAGGCGTCTGATCATTTGGTGAGAAGACGTAAAGGTGAGGTTGAATGGTTGCATACGTACTGATCGTTTGGACAGATCACCTGTACAATTGCAAAGAACTCTGGGCAATGCATATTTTCCCTTCCATTGTTTCAGCCTTTAACGTATAGAAATAGCTGCCTTCCTTTGCTTCGCTGCCGTCCGTTAATCTACCATCCCATTCTCCATTCAATGAATTCCAGGAATAGATTTTTTTACCTTTTCTATCATACACAATCACTTCCATCGATTTCAGGTTGACAGTTTTCAGCACCAACTTATCATTCACTCCATCGCCATTGGGCGTAAAAACATTTGGCAATACCGGTTTGTCAACATCATCGGTAACAATATAGTGTTCGATGGCATCAAACTGCGGTGTTTGGGAATCGCTTGTCATTTCATCCGGTGCATTATTTTGCCCGGGAGAAATTGCCTGTGTTTTTCCGGGAGACGAAAGAACCGGTTGCGGTGAAGGTATTGGATTCGACTGGTTCGGCTGACCGGAAGCCGGAAGACCATTGCCATCAGAATATTTTGAAGGAACGGATGCTGTATTATCCGGCACATTTTGCAAACTGTTTTTTCCGTCCGGCAAATCAACCTTGTCCTGAACGATGGCCTTCTTCCTGTTTTCAGTGCCTGCATCAGCAGACCCTGTTACCGGAACTGAACTGTTCACAGCATCCGGAGTTTCATTTTTATTTTCAGGCAGAGGCAAAACCGGCGACGGAACAGGAACCGTTGTTGTTATGGCCGCATCGTTTTGTTTCTGAAAACCAAAATAAACAGCGGTACCAACAAGAGCCAGCGACAGGGAAGAAATAAGGATCCATCCTTTCATGCCAATCAGTGCAGCGGATTTTACAGCCGCTGAACTTCCTGCAAACTGCGTTGCTGCACCGGGAACCTGGATACTTTGAGAGATGTTCTTCCACACCTGTGGATTCACCTCAGCTTCCAGGTTTTCCAGAGAATCTTTAAATAACTGTTCTATGTTTTTTTCCGTCATGACTTATGCAAATTCCATTTGAATCATTCGCTGAAGTTGTACACGCGCCCGGCTGTATTGCGACTTGGATGTGTTTTCATGGATGCCCAGCAATTCCCCGATTTCTTTATGACTGTATCCTTCGATGGCATACAAATTAAACACGCTGCGGTAACCCGGGGGTAATTGCTGAATGACTTTCAGTAACTCCTTTGTTGAAAGGTTATCGGAAGAATAAACACCTGAAACAATCGTCTCCTGGGTTTCATTTATATCCACCAGGTTGAACCGGTTTTTATTTTTCCGGAGGCAGTCGAGTGATGTGTTCACCATGATTCTCTTGATCCATCCTTCCACCGAACCTTCAAACCTGAACGAATGGATGTTATTGAAAACTTTTATCCAGCCTTCCTGCATCATGTCCTCGGCTTCCTGTTCATCGGAAGCATACCTCAAACAGATTCCCATCATTTTTTTTGAATGCCTGTCGTATAAAAGTTTTTGTGCCTGCGGATCGCCCGATACGCAACTTTTAATCATCTCTTCGTCGGTCATGTGTGCAGCGGCATTCATAGGATAGATGCAAGATAGCACTTTTTGGTTGCATGCAAAGCCGGGAATTGTCAAATTGAGAATGCAAAAGTGATTTTCCAGTCATGCAAATCACTACATTTGCGTCCCCAATGAAAAATATCAGAAATTTTTGCATCATCGCCCACATTGACCACGGTAAAAGTACCCTGGCTGATCGCCTGCTGGAGTACACGAACACCATATTAAAGAGGGATATGCAGGCGCAAATGCTTGACGATATGGATCTTGAGCGTGAAAGAGGCATCACCATTAAGAGTCACGCCATCCAGATGGACTATGAATGGAACGGGGAAAAATACACCCTCAACCTGATCGACACTCCCGGCCATGTGGATTTTTCGTATGAAGTATCACGTTCCATTGCCGCCTGTGAAGGAGCTTTGCTGATCGTTGACGCGGCCCAGGGAATCCAGGCGCAAACGATTTCCAACCTGTACCTCGCACTCGAACATAACCTGGAAATCATCCCGGTGCTCAATAAAATTGACCTGGAAAGCGCCATGCCTGAAGAGGTGAAGGATCAGATTGTGGATCTTGTGGGTTGTAAAAGGGAAGACATCATTCCTGCCAGCGGCAAAACCGGTTTGGGTGTTCATGATATCCTTCATGCCATCGTGGAACGTGTTCCGGCACCTAAAGGATCTCCTGATGCGCCGTTGAAGGCTCTTATCTTCGATTCAGTTTTTAATTCCTTCCGCGGAATCATCGCTTATTACCGCGTGATCGATGGCGAAATCAAAAAAGGCGACCGGGTAAAATTTGTCGCCACCGATCATGAATACATTGCCGAAGAAATCGGAATTCTGAAAATGGAAAAGACACCACGTAAATCCGTGAAGTCGGGCGACGTGGGTTATATTATTTCCGGAATCAAAGAAGCGCGTGAAGTAAAAGTCGGAGATACAATTACACATACCGACAATCCATGCGTGGAAGCGATCAGGGGTTTCGAAGATGTGAAACCAATGGTATTCGCCGGAATCTATCCCGTGGATACGGATGAATACGAAGAGTTGCGCAATTCGATGGAGAAGTTGCAACTGAACGACGCTTCCCTCGTCTTTGAACCTGAATCGTCGGCTGCGCTGGGATTCGGCTTCCGTTGCGGCTTCCTCGGGATGCTGCACATGGAAATCATCCAGGAAAGACTGGAACGCGAATTCGACATGACCGTGATTACGACGGTACCGAACGTTTCTTACAAAGCATACCTGACGAAAGGCGAACTGCTTGAGATTCACAATCCGTCGGAAATGCCTGAACCCAATTTCCTCGAACGCATTGAGGAGCCATACATCCGTGCGCAGATCATCACTAAAAGCGAATACACCGGTTCCATCATGACGTTGTGCATCGGGAAACGCGGAACCATCATCGGACAGCATTACCTCACCACCGATCGTGTGGAACTTACTTTTGACATGCCTCTGGCTGAAATCGTTTTCGATTTTTACGATAAACTGAAAACGATTTCCAAAGGATATGCATCGTTCGATTACCACCCGACTGAATACCGCGAAAGCGATTTGGTAAAACTTGATATACGATTGAACGGCGAACCGGTGGATGCCTTATCGGCACTTGTACACCGCAGCCATGCACAGGATTTCGGAAGGAAGATGTGCGAGAAACTGAAAGAACTGATCACGCGCCAACAATTTGAAATCATCATCCAGGCCAGCATCGGAAGCAAAGTGATCGCACGCGAAACGGTGAAAGCGCTTCGTAAAGATGTGACATCAAAATGTTACGGCGGTGATATTTCCCGGAAACGAAAACTTCTTGAGAAACAAAAAGAAGGAAAGAAACGGATGAGACAGGTGGGCAATGTTGAAATTCCGCAACAGGCGTTTTTGGCGGTGTTGAAACTGGACTAACTTTTTTTATTGAATAGTGAAGATTGAATATTCTCCTTTTTTCAGAAAGACTTTCCTGCAGATTTTTTTTATTGGCACGACCGTACTTTTACTTTTCATAAAAGTGCATCTCTTCGATGTAATTCCAGACGGATTCAGGCATCATGTAACGCACATCTTTTTTATTCCGGATGGCTTCGCGGATGAAGCTTGAAGAAATTTCCATCAACGGTGCTTCCGCTTTTTTTACGTGAGGATGATTCATCAGTTCCCCTCCCGTACTTTCCGGCCGGGGATACACATACAACTCATACTGTTCCAGGATCTGTTCATAGTTTTTCCATTTGGAAAAAGTTTCCAGCGTATCGGCTCCGAGGATTAAAGCGAACTGGTGTTGCGGAAACTGTTCACTTAAATGAACAAGCGTATGAATGGTATAACTTGGTTTCGGAAGTTTGAATTCGATGTCGGATGCTTTCAGTTTCCTGTTGTTGCCGATTCCCAAACGCACCAATTGCAGACGGTGGTAATCCTGCAAAAGAGATTGTTTTGGTTTCAACGGGTTGTGCGGGGAAACCACCAGCCACACTTGTTCGAGATCGGTGAACTCAGCCATGTAATTGGCAATAACAAGATGGCCTGTGTGAACAGGATTGAAAGAACCGAAGTAGAGACCGATTTTCATTGGTAGAATTGCGGATTAATCCGCAATTTAAAATCCGAAATCCGAAATAATATATTGATGTACACCTTAAAATAGAATTACTTCAAAAATTCATTCACCATCTGCTGCGCTTCTTCAAACGCCTTCTCCCTGTCGTCGTTGATCAGCACTTTGTCGAAGCGAAAGGCAAACGTGAGTTCATGTTCCGATTTGGCGATGCGTGCCTTCAGCGATTCGGGCGTTTCCGTTTCACGTGCATGCAGCCGCTTGTGCAGGTCGTCTACAGTCGGAGGCATCACGAACACGGCCAGCATCGCATCACCGAATTTTTTTTTAATCTTCAATCCTCCCTCCACATCCACATCAAACACCGCCACCTTTCCCTGCTTCCATATTTTCTCTACTTCCGGTTTCAGCGTTCCATAAAAACCATTTTTATAAACTTCTTCCCATTCGATGAATTCGTCGTGAGAAATTTTTTTTTTGAATTCCTCCACCGATAAAAAATGATAATCCACTCCGTCGGTTTCCACATCCCTTTTGGAACGCGTGGTGGCCGAGACAGAAAAAGAAAGAGCCGGGTTGTTTTTCAGTAAATGATGAACAATGGTAGTCTTGCCGCTTCCGGAAGGTCCGCAAAAAAGAATTAGTTTTCCTGTCGTCATGTACTCAGCCATTTGTCCCGTGTTTCCTGATTTTGCCTGTATACCAATCGTTACAGCACATTCAATATCTGTTCTTTTATTTTTTCCAGTTCATCTTTCATCTCCACAACCAGTTTCTGCATACCGGCATCGTTTGCTTTGGAACCGATCGTATTGATTTCACGGCCGATCTCCTGGGTGATGAAGGCGAGTTTTTTTCCGTTGGATGTTGGCTCACTCATCGTCTTCAGGAAATATTCGCAATGACTCCGGAGCCGCACTTTCTCTTCTGAAATATCAATCTTCTCAATGTAAAAAATCAATTCCTGTTCAAAACGGTTGCGGTCGATGTTGTTCGACTGGATAAACTCTTCGAGGCTGCCCGTTAACTTTTTCCGGTAACCCGTCATCCGTTCCGGCTCGAGCTTTTCAATTTCTTTCAATCGTTTTTCGATTTCGCGAACACGCTCCTTCATGTCCTTTTCTATTGACTCTCCTTCTTTCTTTCGAAATGAATGAAAAGACTGGAGTGCTTCCTCCATCGTTTTCTTCAACTGCTTCCATTCCTTTTCGTCACCTGTCGTCTTATCCGTATTCAGAACTTCCGGCATTTTTAAGATCAGGGCGAGGTAATCCGGTTTGCTGATGTTCAGGTCGTTCGTGAGCGTCTTCAATTCTTCGTAATACGCTTTTACCAATGGCACATTGATAGACGTCCGCTTCGGTGCATCCGGGGAATCGAGCAGGATGCTCACATCCACTTTTCCGCGCTCCAGTTCCTTCGACAACTCCGATCGTATTTCAAGGTCTTTGTCTTTATAGGCTGAAGGAAGCCGCAGCGACAAGTCAAAAAATTTACTGTTGACAGATTTGATTTCCACCGTAATGGTTTTGTTGCCAATTTCTGCGACGGCATTTCCGAAACCTGTCATTGATCGAATCATGATGTTGTTTTTAGAAAGGCAAAATTAATTTTATTTTACAAAGAAGCTTTTGTGCCTGTTGAAACACGTATGCGGCCGGTTCATCACATCGCTGCTTTGGCCGCTGCCACAGCTTTCGGGGAGTTGCCGGTAAAAATCTGTTGGCCAATGATCACCACCGGCCGTTTCAGAAAAGTATATTCGCTGAGGATGTATTTCCTGTAATCTTTCTCCGTTAGTTTCATCGTATTCAATCCCATGCTCCTGTATTTCAAGGCAACACGGCTGAACAGCACTTCATAAGAACCGGCCAGCACGGCCATTTCATCCAGTTGTTCCGGGGTTATTTTTTCGGATTTAATGTCCTGGAGAACAAAATCTTTTCCCGGTTTTAATTCTTTCAGAATCCTTTGGCAGGTCGTGCAGGTGCCGAGGTGATAAATTTTTTTCATCTTCCAAAGATAAAGAATGGAGCACACGTGAATGGTTCCCGCGTGATTCTTTCCGGAATTTTTGTTATGTTTGAACGATTAAACAGAACAACGCTGTGGAAAAAGTATTTGAAATCAGGTTGCCGGAATTTGAAGGCCCTTTCGACCTTTTATTGTTCTTCATCGAACGCGATGAAATTGATGTGCAGGATATCCCGATTGCAAAAATCACCAACGATTTCCTGGAGTACATTCACCAGATGAGCCAGGTCAACATGGAAGTGGCCAGTGAATTTATTTTAGTCGCCGCCACGCTGATGAGGATCAAAGCGAAAATGTTATTGCCGCGACCGGAATTCGATGAACAGGGAAATGAAATTGATCCGCGACAAGACCTGATTGCACGTTTGCTTTTATACAAACAGTACAAAGAAGCCTGTGTGGAAATGCACCAGCTCGAAAACGACAGGGCTTCCAAAACCGAAAGAGGAAACGTACAGAAAGAGCTTGCGAAAATCGCCATGGATCATGCGCAGACGGAAGAACTGATGAACCTCACCATGTTCCAGTTGCTCAATACTTTTCAAAAAGTGTTGAAACGTTTTGATGCGGAGAAAAATAAAGTCCGCCACCAGGTGGTGCAGTATCCTTATACGATCTCTGAACAAAAAAACCTGGTGCAGGATATGATCCGGCAAAAAGAAAAAGTGACGTTCATCGATGTGCTTACCCAATGCCAGAATAAAGTGCATGCTATTTTTACCTTTCTCGCCATCCTGGAACTCCTACAGGAACAACTGATCAGGATTACACTGGGTATCGGCTTTAATAATTTCTGGCTGTGCGAGCCTGAATAATCTCCTGCCTTCACCGGGCGGAATCATTTCTTTTCCATGCAGACTGATGCCAGACAAATACTCAAAAATTTCCGGCCTACCCGCATCCTGCTGCCTGTAGTTCTCGGCCTTGGCGCCGCCACCTATCTTCTTCTTCACAACTTCGACCAGAAAGCATTTCAGAACATTCACTGGAATGCGAACTCCACGTTCTGGCTTTGCATGGCTTTGCTGATGATGGTGGTGCGCGACGGAGCGTACATGGTGAGGATCCGTGCGCTCACCGACCAGGAACTTACCTGGAGAAATTCTTTCGTGGTGATCATGCTGTGGGAATTTTCTTCGGCGCTGGCCCCGGGGATGATCGGGGGAGGATTCATCTTTGCGATTTTCATCCTGAACCGCGAACGCATCAACATGGGAAAAAGCATCACGGCTGTTTTGCTTTCATCTTTCCAGGACGGAGTATTTCTTGCGCTGATGGCGCCCGTCGTCTATTTCATTTCAGGAAAAGAGCGATTGTTCTCCACCATTGATACCTCCAACCTGTCGCCGGTGACGTTCGGCAGCGGTTTTTTTTATTCTTTCTGGATCGTGTATTTCATCATCCTTGCTTATAAAATTTTTGTTGCTTACGCGCTTTTCTTCAATCCAAGGTTTGTAAAATGGCTGTTGCTGAAATTATTTTCACTTCCGCTGCTGAGCCGGTGGAAAACCGGAGCCCTGGAAACCGGCAACCAGCTTGTGATTGCATCGAACCACCTGAAAAATAAAAACAGGAAATTCTGGGTTCAGTCGTTCGGGGGTACATTCGTTTCATGGACGGCGCGGT
This sequence comes from Bacteroidota bacterium, assembly GCA_026391945.1. Classification (GTDB taxonomy): domain Bacteria; phylum Bacteroidota; class Bacteroidia; order AKYH767-A; family 2013-40CM-41-45; genus JAPLDA01. The sequence continues at coordinate 65,782 of JAPLDA010000016.1, forward strand.
ACACCATTGTGAACTGCCTCATCCTTGCCTTCCACAATGTATCGGTCGACAATTTTCTCATCTATGCTCGGCAGGTGGTGATGGGTATCATCATTCTCTTCAGCCCGACACCGGGAGGAAGTGGTTTAGCCGAATTCATGTTCAATGATTTTCTTGGTGAGTTCATTCCAAAAGGGCTGGCGGCATCACTGGGACTGGTGTGGCGGCTGGTGAGTTATTATCCATACCTGTTCATCGGCGCCATCATTCTTCCGAGATGGATCCGGAAACATTTCAAAAAGCCGGAGGCATTGCTCTCCTGAGTTAACTCCAGACTTCTTCCAGCACTTTGTGCGATTTGATGTTCCCGAAACCGGAAACATGCAACTGGAAATACTCCAGCAGCTTTTCAATCAGCTGTCGCTTGTACTGGTATGGAATCTTCAGGTCATCGGTAAAATTCAAAGACGATTTCAGGAGAAGATAAAAATATTCGCTCAGCGGGTGGCTGATGAAATGAGGATGATCCGGAACTTTTTCCTGGAAAAAACCATCCTGCAGATTGAACACGGATGCTGACGCTGAAAAATTTTCGCGCGGGTAAAAACCAAGGTACTTCGCAAGCTGCACTAAGAACACGAGGTGAAAATCGCTGCAGGTATCATCCTGCATGTCGAGCAACTGAACCGAGTTGTAAATGAAACCAAACAGCGACCGGTTCGATTCCTCTTCCTTCACCGACTTATAAAGCACTTCATTCATGAACAGCACGATCGAACTTTTACGGATATCAAAAGGAATTTTTTTAAGCGGCGGGTTGATTTTAACTTCCGCAAGGCGCTGCAAACCCATGCGCTCCTTATGATAAACAACGAGATCGATGAGCGCCAGCGGCTGAAAGGTGACAGGTTTTATTTTCGGATTTTTCTTCCTTACGCTGTTCACCAGGTACGACTGCAACCCAAAAAGTTCCGTATAGATTTTAGCCACCACGCTGCTCTCGGAATAATCCGTTACATGAAAAACAATTCCGCGTGTTTTGTGTAGCATCAGTGTGTGAACAGCATTTTCGTTACGCAGGTCGCTGAACCGTCGTCGTTGGAAGCATACACGAAATAAACTCCCGTGTGCACGCGTTCGCCCTTGAAATTTGTTCCATACCAGATGGCTTCTCCGCCATTGGCTTTGGTATGGTACACCAGCGCACCGGTAACATCCGTGATTTTTACATCTGCATTGTTGACAAGCCCTTTGATGGCGATGGGACCAAAGTAATCATGTTTTACCGGGTTTGGAAATACAAGGTATCCTTCGCAGGTTTCTCCTCCCGCAGTGGCATCGCTGCGGTATGAAACAATTCCTTTCTCCGTTCCAAAAAAAACTTCGCCTGTCTGGTCGTTGATGGCGATGCTGTTGACGTAATTGGAAAGCAGCGGTGAATTGTCAACAGTGAAATGAAGCAACTGTTTGGTTCCGTCGGCCGACATCAGGAACACGCCGCCTCCGACGGTGCCGAACCACTTGCGGTTGGCTCCATCCACGGCCATCGAAAGAACGGTTTCTGTTTCGAGGAGATATTGTGTATGGCCATCCTGCTGGATGAGAATTTTCTGCGCATCGTAATTGCCGCCGGCGAACACATTCCCGGGATTGTAAATTACTGCTACTCCCTGGTCACAACCAAGCCAGATGGCTCCGTCTTTATCTTTGGCCATGGCGAAAATGTTATAGCTCGGCAAATGACCGTTGCCTGCAGAGTCAACCAGGAGTCTGAAAGAATTATCATTGGGATTGCCGATGTCGTTCTCATTGAAAACCCCGATGCCTCTTCCTCTCGACACCATCCACTTCTGGTTGAAGTCATCCACCACGATGCTGTAAATAAAAGTATTGGCAAAAAAGGAAGGCAATACAAATGACTGCCAGTTGCCGTCTGCCTTCCTCACCGACAACGGTGTTGAGTTCAGCGTATTGGTTACCCATAAATTATTGTTGGAGTCGAACACCATTCCGCCGATTTGTATGGGAGTAAATCCCGGTGACGACAGGCTGATGACCTGCAAGGTGCTGTTGCTCCTGTTGTACACCTGGGTAACTCCATGATCGCGGTATTCAAGAACGCCGCTTCCCCAGGTTCCGACGAAAGCATGTTTGGAGTCGTTCGGATCCACCGCCACACAAACGACCTGCGGCCACTGCAACGTATCATAACCAGGGTCGTTGGTCCGGTCAAACGTATTCCACTCCCCGCCTGAAAATAAGTAGGAGCCAAACTTGGAATCGCCAATAGCCGTTGTCCCCGATAACGTACCGGAGGCAACCCACAGGTCGTCGTTGAGGCATTGCATCGCCCAGACAGCAGGAGAAGCGGGACCGTTCGGAGTCAGCTTCGTCATTTCATAAGGAAGCGTAAAGCGAAGGAGTCCGTTGTAATAGTCGGCGATCCAGAAAACATTATCTGCCCCTACAAATCCATCCAGTGGTTGGGTTCGGGGGAAATAATTATTATCCATCCGGTGAGTCCGTTGCATCGCTGCGTCATACGCTTCAATGGTATAAGAAAGTTTAACAATGAGATGGCCCTGGTAAGCATATACCTTCATGTCATCATTCATATGATTCGTATCTCCCGACCATGCAGCTGTTGACTCATCATAAATCATGATGGTGTCATTCGATCCTCTCGAATCTGTTTGAACGGCAAAGACTTTATTGGAAAAAAATGTGATGCTGGAATAATTTCCATTGGGAGCGGGCAACGTACTGTCTTTGCTCCAATGGGTGTAATTAAAAATATTGGGATCGTTTACCAGCGCTTTGTAGATGCCGTTACCGGTGGCGGCGAAGAAATAAGTTCCGTCGGAAGTGAGCCCGTTCACATTGATGGCTGCGCCGTTGGGGCCGATGTAATACGTATCCTTGATTTCCCTGCGTACGATGTCAAGCACGATGATTCCAAACCCGCATGACAGGTATGCAAAATGATCTTTGAAAAAAATATCGTTGATGTTTTTGTTGCCGACGATGTTGGTTCTCTTGATATCAGAGATGTTGACAATGGAATGGTCGTCGTACAGCAAATCAATGTTCGAATTTTCGTAAGCGATCACCAGTACACCAACAGCGGCATTGTACCGGATTTCTGCAATTTCAAAATCCGACAATCCGTTCACCATCGAATACCGTTCAAGCGCACCGTCGTTCTTGTTATAGCTGAATAATCCATAACGGCTGGCGCAATAAATTTTGTCGTTTCCCTCCGTCACCGAAACGGCTTTGTTGTAGGGTAAATGCATTCTCCATTGACCGATGCCAACCATCCCGTTGTCAGTGCCCTGGCCTTTTACAGAGATGAATGAAAGGATGAATAAGAAAAAAAGAATCGTTTTCGTGGAAAGCCTCTTCATGATTTGACAATATTTTGGTGCATGCATAAAACGACTCCTCCATGAATTTATTTTAACGCGTCTTCACTCTGATCCGTGTCACCGGAACCAAAAAATCAGGCAAGTAAAATTAGAAAAATTTACTCTTCATTCTCCTTCTGTCTAAAATTGAGTACTTGTAGTTCGTGAATACAAAAAGAACTTACTGTTCTGCCAGGTAAGTTGCAGTTCATCCTTATGTGCTTCGATGAATTTATTCAAAGGATCATCTCCTAACTCAGGATCCTGGTCATGATTCACCAACAGGTACCGGGCATGAAGGTCTTTCAGCATTTCCGCGACCTCATCCGGAGACTGGTAATAAACCGTGGAAGCAGTTTTCCTCCCGGTATAAAGCGCCAGCGCCTTTGGTTTTTTAAAAACGATGACGGCATTTTCCGGGATGTTATTCCGGATGTATTCAAAAGCTTCCTGTGAAGCGGGTTCCTGCGGTCCCTGCATCACCCCATGTTGCCCGGCAATGATTTCGGCCACGGAATGTTGATACTGAAGAATCACGAAAAGTCCTCCGGCAACAATCAATGCCTTGCGGTTGAACGAAACATTCAGATGAACCTGCTTCATGCCCATGACCATATAATAAAGCAGGAACGGAAACAACGGAAGAATGAATCGGAACCCTCCGGCGGAATAAGGATAAACCAGGAACAAAACAATGTACGACCAGGTGAGTAAATCGATGAACGATCTTTTTTTCAACAGGCAGTGAAACATGCCGATGAGCACCAACACCAGTGAAAATGCTTTGGAGACAAAGGTGATGAAAAACCACTTCTCCAGCCGCGGATCGAAGAAAGCCTGGAAAACATCCGTGTAATAATTCAGGTTCTGGATGATGATTTCTCCCGGCGAAAATTTCTGATACGACCGGGAATAAAATTCGAGAAATTTTCCTGACGGCACGTTTACCAGAACAAAATTCAGGAGAACATACACGACGATTGCTAGCGCTGCAATGATGGTAAATTTCCCGGCGATCCGGAGCGATTCCTTTTTTTGAAATCCGCACCGGATGATTAAGTATGCATGATACATAAAGCTTGCGATCAGGAAAACTGCGGCTACCCCACGTACTGATAGCATCAGCCCGCAGGAAATGCCTGTGAACACATCGTTCCTGTTCGATTTGCTGCCGTACAAAAAAATGAATGTGGTGAGAAGAAAAAACAACGTGAACGGAATGTCCGAGAGGATTTGTGTTTTGAACTCCAGCGTCCAGGGATTGTAAGCAAAAATCAACACAAGAAAGACGGATGTCAACACAGAAAAATGTTTTTGAAAAAACAGGAACATCAGCAGGCATAACATGAAAAGCAGCAAGGTCACCAGGTAATTAAAAGCATGAATTGAATTTCCTTTCACGAGGTAAACCGCTGCCAGCATGGCCGGGAAACCGGCAGGATAAGCAGGCGGCGCCACCACCGGCATTTTCTCATGATACACATAACCGGTTTCTGTTTGCGGCTTGTGTTCCACCATGTTTTTTGCCTGCATGATGTATTGCGCAAAATCATCGCCCCAGTCGTGGCTGTTTCTCACATTGATAAAAAACAACGGAAGGCACAGCAAGGCTGCCAGGATCAAAAACATGTTCCGGGAAAAAATACTTTCTTTCACTTCTCTGACCTCCATACGATTCACAAGGCATGCAATTTAGTTCTAATATTCATATGACGCAGATCAATGAAACAGAATCACTCAGTATGGGATTTTGTTTTATTTTTGTTTCGTCAAAATAAAGCAACGTGAGAGAATCAGTATTAGTGATTGGCGCCAACGGGCAAATCGGGTCGGAACTCGTTGAGGAGCTCAGGAGAATTTACGGGAACAGCAACGTGATAGCCACCGACATCAAGCCGGCCACTTCAGAGATGCTTCATAACGGTCCGTTCGAACAGGTGGACGTACTTGATTTTGCCAAAGTCAGCAACCTCATTCGTAAAAATAAGGTCAGGCAGGTTTATCTTCTTGCCGCATTGCTGTCGGCCACTGCGGAGGAAAAAATAAAATCAGCATGGAGGCTGAATATGGAAGGACTGCTCGGACTGCTTGATCTGGCCAAAGAAGAAAAGTTCAAATTGTTCTGGCCCAGTTCCATCGCCGTTTTCGGACCTACGACACCCAAACAAAAAACACCGCAGCATACCGTCACAGAACCTTCTACGGTTTACGGCATCAGCAAGCTGGCGGGAGAAATGTGGTGTGAATATTATTTCAAAAAATTCGGCGTGGACGTACGCAGCATCCGCTACCCCGGACTGATCGGCTGGAAAACAGAGCCCGGCGGTGGAACCACCGATTATGCTGTTCACATTTTTCATGAAGCGCTGAAGACAAAACACTACGAGTGTTTTCTTTCGGAGAACACCGTCCTCCCGATGATGTACATGCACGATGCATTGAAGGCAACCACAGGACTGATGGACGCCGATGCTGAACAGGTGAAGATCCGGACGAGTTACAATGTGGGAGCCATCAGCTTTTCGCCGAAGGAACTGGCAGCAGAAATTAAAAAGCACATTCCCGGTTTCTCCATATCATACAAACCGGATATCCGGCAACAGTACGCTGAAAGCTGGCCACAGAGCATCGACGACAGCGTTGCACGTACCGACTGGAACTGGAAACCCGAATTTGATCTCGCCAAAATGACGGAAGACATGCTGCATCACATTCAGCAGGCGGTGGAACATTAAAAGAATTGCGGAATGCGGATTGGAGATTGCGGATTGAGAATGATCAAACTGTATCCCAAATTTTACATCATTCGACAACAATTTTTCTTGTCATCTCACTACCGCTAAGTTTTGCTTTTAAGAAGTAAATACCTCGCGGTAATTCTGAAACATCCATGCTCATCATTTCTTTTGTCAGAATTTCTTTTTTCAAAACTTCCTGCCCGAGAACATTTACGATAGAAATTTCTGATGACCGTTGATCCGCAAACCCGGGAATGAAAACCGTTAACTTATCGTGACATGGATTTGGAAAAACATTCAACGTCCATGCGGCTGATGAAACCGGCATCACTCCGACAGGAGCGAGGTCAAATCCCATATCCTGCCAGGTGCTACTGGTCGGACTTCCGGCCGTTGCATTTACATTCGGTGAAATCACTTTTTTCACCGGTGTGTTACTTGTTCCGTAAGTACCCCACCCTGTAACTGAAACGGCATCCATGGTAAGTTGGATGATGAGTGTTTGCGTGGCATTGTAACTGAACGGAGTCGTGAGGTTAATGGCAAACCAGGTGCCCGTTACTCCTCCAAGGATGGTATAAGAAGGCTCGTTCAGGACGGTAGTGAGCCCGGTGAAAAATACGGTATCGCCAACAAAAGAAGTGCTGGCGGTTTGTCCCATTTTTATCGTGAAGTTTGTCAAAGTCTGGTCCAGTGTATTGCTGCTGCTACCGTACTTATAATAGAGTGTCACAATATTCCCTGATGCAGCATTGGTAAGATCCGAAGGCAAAAAGATACATTGACTTTTTGCAGCATACGAAGTATAGCCAAACAAAAATGTACTGTTGGATGTGCCGCCGCCTTTGTACACCTGTTGTGCGTTCGTAAAAATAGCAGCCATCATAGCGGCAAAGAAGAGTATCTGTTTTTTCATTTGCTTGTCGTTTAGGAATGATGAGTGTAAAAATAAATAATAAGCGGGAATCATAACAGCAGGTTTAAATAAGTTATTCAGAATATTCCGGGTACGGATGCTCAATTTTTTCCTGTATTTTCGCTGCACATTATGCAACCACAAAATCTCTTCATCACGAATTCGCTCTCGAGGCAAAAGGAAAAATTTGAACCGCTTCATCCTCCTCACGTCGGCCTGTATGTATGCGGACCCACTGTGTACGGTTATCCTCACCTGGGTCATGCACGTCCGTATATTACGTTTGACGTGGTGTATCGTTACCTCACACACATCGGTTACAATGTTCGTTATGTGAGAAACATCACCGATGTCGGACACCTGGAAAATGACGCCGATGAAGGCGAAGATAAAATCGCCAAGAAGGCACGACTCGACCAGCTTGAGCCGATGGAAATCGTGGAGTTGTACACCGACAGTTTTCATGAAGCGATGCGATTGCTCAACAATAAGAATGTAAGCATTGAGCCAAGGGCTTCCGGGCACATCATCGAACAGATGGTGATGATTCAGAAAATCATCGACAACGGTTTTGCTTACGTGAGCAACGGTTCGGTTTATTTTGATGTGATCGGTTACAGCAAAACCAACGACTATGGAAAGCTGAGCGGCCGCGTGATCGAAGACATGATTGCCGGTGCCGGCAATGAACGAAGGGAGTTAGAGGGACAGGAAGAAAAAAGAAATCCCGCCGACTTTGCCTTGTGGAAAAAAGCTTCTCCTGAACACATCATGCGATGGCCTTCTCCGTGGAGCGATGGTTTCCCGGGATGGCACATCGAATGTTCTGCCATGAGTACAAAGTACCTCGGCGAAACATTTGACATTCACGGCGGAGGAATGGATTTGCTTTTTCCTCATCATGAAAGTGAAATAGCGCAGTCGAAGGGAGCCTGCAAAAAAGCACCGGTGAAATACTGGGTTCACAACAACATGATCACGATCAACGGACAGAAGATGGGAAAGAGCCTCGGCAACTTCATCAACCTCGAACAGTTTTTTTCAGGCAAACATAAATTGCTGGAACAGGCCTATTCGCCGATGACCATCCGTTTCTTCATCCTGCAGGCTCATTACAGGAGTACGCTTGATTTCAGCAACGAAGGATTGAAAGCCGCTGAGAAAGGATACAGCAAACTGATGGCTGCCGCAGAAACGCTGGAGAAAATAACGGCGTCTCAACAATCAACGTCCGACATTAAAAAACTTCAACAGGATTGCTACGATGCGATGAACGATGATTTCAACACGGCCATCACCATTGCGAAATTGTTTGAAGGAGTACGCATCATCAACTCCGTGCATGCTGGAACAGAAAGCATTTCTGCGGAAGATCTCGCACTTCTGAAAAATCTGTTCCGGGCTTTCGTGTTTGAAATTCTTGGATTGAAAACGGAATCTTTGGTTAGTGATGACAACATCGACGGGCTGATGCAATTCGTACTTCGTCTTCGCTCCGAAGCAAAGGCAAGAAAAGATTTTTCAACATCGGATGAAATCCGGGATGAACTGAACAAACTTGGTTTTGAAATCAAAGACGGGAAAGACGGGACGAGCTGGAGCAAATCATAAAAATATTTCGGATTACGGTTACAGAAAAACAAAAAA
>JAPLDA010000064.1 GCA_026391945.1 Bacteroidota bacterium
CCGATAACAAGGGGTTTGGCAAAGTCCACAAGTTAACTTCAGACATCAATGCTGCTAAATTTATTTATTTTTAAAAAATGAATAGCACCACGTCGTAAACACTCTCAACGAAAAATATTTTATGAGCAAAGCCTATTTATTTCCCGGACAAGGTTCACAGTTCGTCGGTATGGGAAAAGAGTTGTATGCATCTTCGCCGATGGCAAAAGATCTTTTTGAAAGAGCAAATTCACTGCTTGGTTTCAACATCACGAACCTGATGTTTTCCGGTACGGATGAAGATTTGAAACAAACCAACGTTACCCAGCCCGCCATCTTTTTACATTCCGTTGTCATCGCCATCACGATGGGAGATCAGCTTCAGCCCGATATGGTAGCCGGGCATTCGCTCGGCGAATTTTCAGCGCTCGTCGCCAACAAGACGTTGTTGTTCGAAGATGCTTTGTTGCTGGTGAAGAAGAGAGCCGATGCCATGCAGAAAGCCTGTGCAATCAGTCCGTCCACGATGGCAGCGATCTTAAACCTCGATGATAAAATCGTGGAAGACATCTGTGCTGAAATTTCATCGGCGGGCGAAGTGGTGGTGGCTGCCAATTACAACTGTCCGGGACAGATCGTGATTTCTGGAACCATCAAAGGCGTGAACGAGGCCTGTGAAAAAATGAAGGCGGCCGGAGCCAAAAGAGCATTGGTGTTGCCTGTAGGCGGAGCGTTTCATTCGCCGTTGATGGAGCCTGCGCGTGCCGAACTGGCGGAAGCCATTCACTCCACCGTTTTTTCAAATCCTGTTTGCCCGGTTTACCAGAATGTAAATGCAAAAGCAGTTTCCAGTGCGGAAGAAATTAAAAACAATCTCGTTGCGCAGTTAACCGCGCCCGTTCGCTGGACGCAGACTGTTCAGAACATGATTGCCGGCGGCGCCACGCAGTTCATCGAAGTAGGCCCGGGCAAGGTGTTGCAGGGTTTAGTGAAAAAAGTGAATAAGGAAATGGAAGCGGTGAGTGCGTGAATGAAAGAATAGGTGATGAGCAAAATGAGGTTGGGTTGATTGGTAGGTCGTAGCACGCAACCGCACAGATCGGCGTCTGGATGCTACGAGCGGGGGGGGCTAACAAGGCATCGTTTAACAACCGCCACCAGAACAATGGTCTCATCGTCCGTGGTCCAATCGTCTCAACGGCACATTTTCAAATCATCACATTAGTTCATCAGCCAATCATCACATCAGCTAATTCCCAGGAATTTATTTGTTGCCGTCTTTTGAATTTTTCCTATCTTCGATCACCTTCAAAAAACAATCGTTCATTCAAAAATGCCAATCCTCAATTCCATATTAAGCTGGTGGATGAAAAAGCGGATGCACCAGATCGAGCTTTTCATCAAGTACCCGCACGAGGTGCAGCACGACTGGTTTCTGCGCCTCATCGAATCGGCAAGGTTCACCGAATGGGGTTTGAAATATGATTACCAGAGTATTTCTACGATTGAAGATTTCAAGAACCGTGTTCCCATTCAGAATTATGATTCGTTAAAACCCTTCATCGACCGCCTCATGAAAGGTGAGCAGAATATTTTATGGAACAGCGAGGTGAAATGGTTCGCGAAATCTTCCGGCACCACTGCCGGCAAAAGCAAGTTCATTCCTGTGAGCGCGGAAGCCATGGAAGAATGTCATTACAAAGGCGCCAAAGACCTCGTCTCTTTTTATTGCAACAACAATCCCGATACACAGATCTTTACGGGAAAGGGATTGATCCTCGGCGGCAGTCATCACATCAACACCTTCAACACCGATTCGTTTGCAGGAGATATTTCAGCCATCCTCATGCAAAACCTTCCCATCTGGGCGCAGATGATACGCACACCCGACCTGTCGATTGCGTTGATGGATAACTGGGAAGAAAAAATTGAGAAGATGGTGCAGGTAACGGTGAAGGAAAATGTCACCAATATTTCCGGTGTTCCGACGTGGACGCTCGTTCTTGCCAAACGGATTCTTGAGGTAACGGGAAAAAAAAATCTTCTTGAGGTGTGGCCTAACCTCGAATTGTTCGTTCATGGTGCCGTGAGTTTTACGCCGTACAAAGATCAGTTCAGGCAGCTCATTCCATCCGATACATTTCAATACCTCGATACCTACAATGCTTCCGAAGGATTTTTCGGCATCCAGGATCAGCCGTATTCAGAAGAGATGTTGCTGATGCTCGACTACGGAGTTTTTTATGAATTCATCCCGATGGAAGAGTATGGTAAAGAACATCCTGAAACCGTCGGGCTGGAAGAAGTGGAGTTGAATAAAAATTATGCACTGGTGATTTCCACCAATGCAGGATTGTGGAGGTACATCATCGGTGATACCATCAAATTTACTTCTGTGAATCCGTATCGCATAAAAATTTCAGGGAGGACAAGACTTTTCATCAATGCATTCGGAGAGGAAGTCATCATTGAAAACACCGATCAGGCGATCAGGATCGCCTGTGAAAAAACCGAAGCGATGATCAGGGATTATACCGTGGCGCCGGTGTATTTTTCAGAGAGTGAAAACGGCGCTCACGAATGGCTCATCGAATTCGAAAAGCAACCCGATAATTTGGAGTACTTCAATGAAGTCCTCGATAATGCGTTAAAGGCTTTGAACAGCGATTACGAAGCAAAGCGATACCGGAACATGGCGCTGAGAAAGCCAATCGTACATGTGCTTCCACCGGAATCCTTTTACAATTGGTTGAAAAGTAAAAAGAAGCTCGGCGGGCAGCATAAAATTCCGCGGCTGAGTAACGACAGGAAATTTCTCGAGGAAATTAAAGAAGTGGTCAGGCAAATGCAGGTGGAAGGCAGCAGTAACTAAATTTCTTTCTGAAGCTCATGAAAGTTCATCACATCAAAATCCGGATTCCGTTCGTATCGGCAGCAGTGATAGGTGCCCTGCTGTTCCTGTCGTTCAGGATGGATGATTACGTGCTGGTGAAGAGCATTCCGTTTTCGAATGCATCTTTTACTACCGACAATCTTGGCAATGCTTATGTGATTGCGGAAAATCAGTTGTTCCAGTTTGATTCGCAGGGAAAACCGAAGGCGACATACAGCGAGGCGAACCTTGGCATGCTGAGGTCGGTCGATGCTTCCAACCCGATGAAGATCTTGCTTTATTATCCTGACTTTGCGCAGATCAACATTCTGAATTCGAAGCTGGCTCTTCAATCAACGATTAACCTGCGCCCGATCGGAATCACTCAGCCGACACTGATTTGTAATTCGTACAATGAAGGTTACTGGGTTTTTGATTTGCAGGATTTTCAATTGAAGAAAATTGATCTCAACCTGCAGGTGAAATCTGAAAGCGGGAATATCAACCAGGATGTCGGTTACACCATTCTTCCCAATTTCCTTTTGGAAGCGGACAATTTCGTTTACCTGAATAATCCTGCGACCGGAATTCTTGTTTTTGACCTGTACGGAACGTATTACAAAACCATCCCGGTAAAAAACCTCCGGTCGTTCCAGGTGATCGGCGATGAAATTCTGTTTGTCGATCAGAACCGGCTCAAAAGTTTCCACCTCAAAAAACTGGAGGAAAGGGAAATCCTGCTGCCGCCGCATGACTCACTGGTCGGGGGGCGCCTCGAACCGAAGGAATTATTTTTATTAACAACTGCATCTCTGAACTTTTATTCTTTTTAGATTTGCTACATCAACATGAACAACCGTTACACTCAATCTTAACACGAAACACCATGGCTGTAAAAACCCTGATCAACAAACCGCTGAAAGTTAAATCATCTGTAAAATCAAAATTGGTTAAACAACCGAATTTGAAAACAACACCTGCCAAAACCTTTTCAGTAAAAAATATTCAAGTAAAACAAGTTCCTGTGAAATCTGTTCCTGTTAAGAAATCTGTTACGCCGCTGCATATTGCTGTTGCAGGAAACATCGGTGCAGGCAAAACCACGCTCACCACGTTGCTGGCGAAGAATATGAAATGGGAGCCGCAGTTTGAAGACGTGGACGACAATCCATATCTCAACGATTTTTATGAGGACATGCAGCGCTGGTCGTTCAACCTGCAGATTTATTTTCTGAATTCAAGATTTCAGCAGGTCATGAAGATCCGGCAGAATCCGAAAACGGTTATCCAGGACAGAACGATTTACGAAGATGCATCCATCTTTGCTCCTAACCTTCATGCGATGGGATTGATGACGACGCGTGACTTCAATAATTACCAGGCTCTTTTTACATTGATGGCAAAATTCATCACGCCTCCTGATCTGCTCATTTATTTACGAGGTTCGGTGCCGGCATTGGTAAGCCAGATTCAGAAGCGCGGAAGAGATTATGAAAATTCAATACGCATCGATTACCTGAAGCGGTTGAACGAACGCTATGAAGCGTGGATTTCAACCTATGAACTCGGGAAACTTCTCGTCATTGATATTGATAACATCAACTTTGCGGAAAACCCGGAAGATCTTGGTGTCATCATCAACAAGATCAATGCTGAGATACACGGGCTTTTTTAGCAGACCGGATCACAGATAGATAAAGCGTCAGAAATTTAAGACTGAATTTTTTCTTTATCAAGCATCTTTGGTAATTCAATTTGTTTAGAAAAAAACTCACCACGGACACAGAGAATTCTCCGTGAACCTCCGTGACTCCGTGGTAAGAAAAAAATCAATGATGAATGAAGCCGGTTAAAGTTTCCCTGCCGGAGTAAAAGTTTCCACTTTATTCCTTACCGGCTTGATCGTTCTGAGATAAGAATAGATCGCTCCAAGATCTTCTTCTGTCATGCCTCCGAGAGCGGTCCACGGCATCACCGTCGTCTTCTGGTGATCCTGTACCGGGATCCATTTTGCATTTCCGGTAGAATCTACGTACGACTTGAACCGCTGAATGAATGCTTCCTTTGTCCAGTTGCCGATTCCCGTTTCGAGATCAGGAGTGATGTTGGCCGTATGAATCACATCACCATTCGGTAACTGGAAACGACGACCGCCGGCGAACTCCATCCCCGGGAGAAAATTTCCTTTATCGGCCTGCGTATGACATTCAATACATCCTACAGCATTCACCACGTATTTTCCATAAGCAACAGGATCATTTTTATCCGGTGCCGGCGGAAGTGCCGGAGCAGGCTGAGGAATTGTTTTTACAATCATGCTCATCGGGAAATCAAGGTTCTGAGCAGGGACAGTATTCTCAATAGGTTTCAGTGATCGCACGTAAGCGACAACGCTGTACAAATCTTCCTGGCATAAACCTGCATAATGCGTGTACGGCATGAGCGGAAATTTGGCCTCGCCATTTTTATTGATTCCTGTTCTGATCATGCGAATCAGTTCGCCATCACTCCAGTCTTTTAACCCGGCGGGAGTAATGTTGGCCGCATAGATTTTTCCAGGGATCCCGGCAAACGTTTCGTTGAATTCAGTACCACCTTTCCCCAACGTGCTTTCAGTGATGGGCCCGGCATAATAATGAAAGTCACGGTCGGAATGACAATCAACGCATCCTACCACGTGTTGAACGAGGTATTCACCGCGTTTCAATCGTTCGGGTGTAACCTCTACTTTCACATTGGTGGCTTCAATTTTTACAGGAAATTTCGAATGGAAATAAATTGAGAATCCTGCGATGGCAATCAGCAATAGGAGTACAATGACTCCAAGAATTTTGAAGAGTTTTCTCATGGCGTTTGAGTTTTAATGTTCAAACCAAAAGTATAAAAAAATAAATTATATGAAATGACCGGGATGGTCACGGGAGAAATAAAAAAGCAAAGCCTCACAGCCTTGCTTCATGAATACCCAGAAAGGGATGTTGAATTATGCGATGTAATTTTCGTTCACAATGATGCTTAACCCGACAACGGACGCTTCTTCAGGAGAATTTCCTTTGTGTGAACGCTTGAAAACATCCTGGCGTTTTTGAGCAATGGCCAGGATACTTTTTTTGAAATTGGCGTAAGCGGCTGTGTTGTTATTCTTGAATTCCTGGATCAGGTCATCCACTTCAACTCCCATCTTTGAAGCGATGTCTTCGATCTTTTCAAAATAGAGAGAGAGTTTTCTTAGCTCTGCTTTTTTTTCGACAGCAAGTTTCATGTTGTTGCGATTAATGTTAAGTCACTTTGTTAATGCCGGCAAGGTGCGACTTAATAAATTAAAAGGCAAATTTATTTGACGGGCGTATTTCGTATAAAAATGATGAATAGAATTGTTTTGTTAAAGATTTTCTGAAAGAATAATCAACAAGTTATTCCGGATCATTCACTGTTGATTGAAAGCATATTGAATCAAATTGGCTCCCATCCTCAACGCTTTCTGGTGAACTTCCGGGGAGTCTTTATGAACCTCGTAATCTTCCCAGCCATCACCGAGGTCACATTCAAAATCATAATAGCAAACCAATCGTCCCTGGTAAATCAAACCAAATCCCTGTGCAGGTTTTCCGTCGTGTTCATGAATTTTCGGAGGGCCTTCATTGAAATCATATTTCTGATGGTAAACGGGATGTGAAAAAGGCAATTCGACAAAATCCAGTTCGGGAAAAACTTTTTTCATTTCCTTGCGGATGAAAACATCGATTCCATAATTATCAGAGACGTGCAGGAATCCTCCGCCAACAAGATAATTTCTCAGGTTCCTGGTTTCTGATTCTGAAAAGATCACATTCCCATGCCCGGTCATGTGTACAAACGGATAATTAAAAAGTTCCGGGCTTCCCACATCAACGATTCCCTGCTCCGGGTTGATGTTGGTGCCAAGGTTGTCGTTGCAAAATTTTATCAGGTTCGGTAAAGACGTTTCGAGGTTGGCATACCAGTCGCCGCCACCGCCGTATTTCAGAAGACCGATCTTGAAAGCAGGATCACCGGCAAAAACAAAATTTGAAAATGCGATAAGAAATACCAGGAGAAATTTTTTCATGCTGCTAAGTTAATGATTCAGCATTGAAATCGCATGGCAGGCAACCATGCCGGCCGTTTCAGTGCGAAGCCTGCTGCTGCCAAGGCTTACCACTTTAAAATTATTCTGAGAAGCAAGTTGCATTTCTTCTCTCGAAAAATCTCCTTCCGGCCCGATGAGTATCAAGACATCGTTTCCTTTCCGGTAAAAATTTTCAAGGAGATGATCAGGGCTTGCTTCCGTTGAACAAATGAATTTACCTGATGGAGCAGGTGATGAAATGAAATTCCGGTATGACTGCGCATCATTGAGTTTTGGAAGGTATGCTTTCACCGATTGTTTCATGGCGGAAACAATGACCTTGTTCAATCGTTCCGTTTTTATTTCTCTTCGTTCAGAATGATCGCAGATCAACGGGGTGATTTCGTCGATACCGATTTCTGTGGCTTTCTCAAGAAACCATTCAAAGCGGTCGATGTTCTTGGTAGGAGCGATGGCTACATGCAAACAATATTTTTTTTTACCATATTCATGTTTTGTTTCCGTGATTTCAATGCCGCACGATTTCGGATTGTCATCCACGATGATTGCTTTCATGAAATCGCCGGTGCCGTTCGTGAGAAAAACGACATCGCCTTTTTTGTTCCGGAGCACACGTATCAAATGCCCGGATTCTTCTTCACTAAGATGAAAGAGGTTTCCACTGATGCCGGGAGTATAGAAAAGATTCATGGACTAAAAATAAAAAACCTTCTCCGGTTAAAGAGAAGGTTCTGATTGAATAATAGAATGTGATTAAGCGTCTACTGCAATTTTCGGTGCCGCACTCAGAATTTCTTCGTTTGCATATTCAGCATACTGTGCGAAGTTTTTGACAAATGCGGCAGCAAGAGTAGCCGCTTTCGCATCGTAGGCATTTTTATCAGCCCATGTGTTTCTTGGATTCAGAATTTCTGAAGGAACATTCGGACAACTCTTCGGCATAGCCAAACCGAAAACAGGCAGTTGCTCGTATTCCACTTTGCTGAGGTCGCCGTTCAATGCTGCCGTGATCAGTGCGCGTGTATAGGAAAGTTTGATCCGGGAACCGATTCCGTAAGGGCCGCCCGACCAGCCTGTATTCACGAGCCATACATTCACTTTGTTCTTCTTCAGCTTTTCTCCGAGCAGTTCCGCGTAACGTGTTGGGTGAAGCGGTAAGAATGCTTTCCCGAAACAGGCGGAAAATGTTGTGGCGGGTTCTGTAATCCCGACTTCAGTTCCGGCTACTTTTGCCGTATAGCCTGAAATGAAATGATACATGGCCTGTCCTGAATCTAATTTCGAAATAGGAGGGATCACACCAAATGCATCAGCAGTAAGGAAGAAAATATTTTTTGGAATGCCAGCCATCGATGGTTCCACGGCATTGGCGATGTGATGAACCGGGTAAGCACAACGCGTGTTTTCCGTCTTGGTGATGTTTTCGTAATCAACCGTAGTGGTGCCTACATAAAATTCAATGTTCTCAACCAAAGCGCCGAATTTGATGGCATCAAAAATCTGCGGTTCTTTTTCTTTCGTCAGGTTGACGCACTTGGCATAACATCCGCCTTCAAAATTAAAAACAGATTGTTCCGACCATCCGTGTTCATCATCACCAATCAATCCTCTGTCGGGATCGGCGGATAAAGTAGTCTTTCCGGTACCCGATAATCCGAAGAAGATCGCCGTGTCATTGTTCTTCCCGATGTTGGCTGAACAGTGCATGGACAACACCTTTTTGTCCTGCGGCATCACATAATTGAGTACGGAAAAAATTCCCTTTTTAATTTCACCGGTATAAGCAGTGCCGCCGATGAGAATAATTTTTTTTGTGAAATTCAGGATCGCAAAATTTTCCTGGCGTGTTCCGTCTGTTGCCGGGTTGGCGAGGAAGCCGGGAGCAGCGACAATGGTCCATTCTGCTTTTTTCGTTTTCAGAATTTCTTCTTTTGAAGGACGTAAAAACAAATTGTTTGCAAAGAGGTTCTGCCACGGAGATTCCGTTACCACGCGGATGTTCATGCGGTACTGTGGATCAGCACAGGCATAGGCATCTCTCACGTAAACCGTTTTTCCCTGGAGATAAGCACAGACACGGTCGTACAACCGGTCGAAATCTTCCGGTGAAAATTTGATGTTGATATCGCCCCACCACACGGTGTTGGCCGTGATGTCATCGTACACAATGAATTTATCTTTTGGTGACCGGCCTGTAAATTTTCCGGTGTCAACGGCGAGCGCTCCTGTATCGGTGAGGATGCCTTCTCCGCGGATGATGGTTTCTTCAACGAGTTCTGCGGCAGATAAATTCCAGTAAGCATCAGCTACATGTTTTAAACCGATGTCTGCGACGGTTGCTTCTTTTGCTTTTAGTCCGAATTCATTCATCATAAATTGTTTTTTTTAGAAACTGTTTGCCTGGTAAATCAGCAGCAGTTTTTTGTCAGAAATATCCGGCAAACCTACATGATTCCGATGAAAGGACAAAGGAGAAATGTCAGATTTCTTGAACAGGAAAAGAGGGGAAATAGAAGATTAAAAATATGTGAAAAAACAATTCCAGGCCAGCCGGGTTTTCGATGAACGCTATCTTCTGTTTCGTCCGCAGCTCGTATTTTCAGAAAAACGAACCAGTTTGGCAGTTTTGAGAATGGCAATGACTTCATTGATGAACTGCTGCTGTCCGGCGGCATCAAATTCAGTGAGTTTAAAACAAAAGTTGACTTCGCCCTCGCGGCCCCAATGGGTTTTGTCAACAGGAATGTTCTTTTTGGTTTTCAAACGGTAATCGGAAATAAACTGTTCAAGCATTTCTATTTGTTTGCCCTCAGAGCCTTCGCCGATGGAATAAAATGAAACCAGGAACCTGTAAAAATCTTTGTTCGCTGAGTCGGCTGTTGCTGCTGCTGCAGGAGTTGCTGCAGTGGAAGGTTTTTCACTGAGTGCAGCGGTTTTTTTTGAACACGATGAACAACTCATGATAACAGAAATCAAAACGACAGTTGAAAGGATTTTCATGATGATGATTTTTCAGGTTACTTTTTAAAAATTCCGGCTGCAAGCATGAACCAGGCGAGAATGAAACAGAGTCCGCCCAGCGGTGTGACAGGTCCGAGAAACTTCCAACTTTCGATACCCAGTAAATTTTTTGTCGACAGTAAGTAAAGTGACCCGGAGAAAAAAATGATTCCGGCCACGAATAAATTTCCTGCATAAATGAAATATCGTGAACTGAATTTTTCTGCAAGCAACCCGGTAACGATCAATGCAAAGGCATGGTAGAACTGGTAACGAACGGCCGTTTCAAAAGTCTGCAGTTGATCTGACGGTAATTGATCTTTTAACAGGTGGGCTCCGAAAGCTCCCAGCATCACCGCTGTTCCTGCAGCAATAAAACCAAAGAGTAAGTATTTTTTGTTCATGAGAAAAAGAAAGAGCCCCGTGATGAGGCTCCTTCATTTAACGTCCGTTGATGTACGTGTTCAGTTCTTCAATCGATGACTCGAATGTGAAGGCATCGTTGACTTTGTAATAGTTGTTGATGTCGTAGGTATGGCCATAAGCATATTTTGCAAAATCGAGCCGGGTTTCTTCAAAGGTGAATACCTTCATCACTTCCCTGACCTGTGCACTGGTGAGGCAATTGTTATTCAATACCTGTTTGGCGATGGTGAGTTTGCTGTCTTCAAAAGATTTGGATTGCACACTTGACTTGAACGACTGGAATTCAGAAGACGACATCGGAATCGGGCAACCAACGGAACCGTTGTAACCATCTACGTAAACAACCCTTACCGGTGCAGGCGGAGGAGGCGGCGGTGCATTGGTGGTGGTGGAGGATGAGGTAACCGTTGTCGTGTGTGTGGTCGTAGTGGTGGAAGAATTTGAAGTTCCGTCCATGCCGGAAACATTCATGTTGATGCCTCCGCCATTTTCGTTCATGTTGATTCCAACGTTCATGTTCACGCCATTCGGACTGGCACCGTTGGTCGTGGTGCTGGTGGAATGCTGAACAGTAGTCGAGGTAACTTCAGCAGGTGGAGGAGTGGTGGAATAAACAACCACCGTTTGTGTGGCAGGAGTGGCCGGCGCTTCAGCAATCGGAATCCAACTCACTGCACGTGTTACAAATTCTCCCTTCTTGTTTTTTTTGATGTTCCAGGTAACTTCCTGCGGCGGCTCCGGGAAAAATATGTTGAAGTCGAGGTAACCAAGCGCTTTGTCTTCAAACAATATCCTGCATTTGTAATTCGGAGCCGGCAGTCCGGTCATCTTTACATTGGTTTCCGGTTTTGCATTCTGCAAAATTCCATTCAGTACCACCTGGAAACGTTCCCCGTTTTCGGTGAAGAGAATGGCATTGCTTGTCTGGCCTGTTGCCGTCATTGCTCCCAGCAACATCACGGAGGCGAAGAGTATTTTCATTTTCATAAGTAAGAAATTATTTTTTGGTTTTGTAAAAATTTTCGGCTGCGAAACGAACACCGTGCCAAATGTAATAAGATTTCATGGATTGAAAAATGATGCAGCCCGCATGCCTTATGCTCATGCCACCCTCCGGGTGTGAAGGAAATCATCCTGCAAAAGAAAAATTTTACCTTCGCATGAAATTACATCTTCACCTATGCGGAACATTTTATTGATCGGCGCAGGACGGTCATCTTCGTTTCTTATTAAATATTTACTCGATCATTCTGCGGAGCAAAACTGGCAGTTGACGGTCGGCGATATTTCAGAAAAACTGGCCCGGCAAAAAATCGGCAATCATCCGAATGGAAAAGCCATTAGTTTTGATACAACAGATGAAAAAATGTGTGCGGCAGAAATTTCCAAATCAGACCTCGTTGTTTCGATGTTGCCGGCGCACATGCATCTTCCCGTTGCAGAGCAATGCATCCGCCTGAAAAAAAACCTCGTCACTGCTTCTTATGTCTCAAAGGAAATGGAGTCTCTTGACCAGGATGCCAAACAAAACGGGATCATCATCCTGAACGAATGCGGTCTTGATCCGGGGATTGATCACATGAGCGCGATGAAAATTATCAGTGATCTGAAATCTGATGGCCGGGAAATTATTTCGTTCAAATCATTTACAGGCGGATTGGTTGCCCCGGAATCGAATGATAACCCGTGGGGATATAAATTTTCATGGAACCCACGCAACGTCATTCTTGCCGGGCAGGGAACAGCGAAGTATATCATGAATAGTAAATACAAATACATTCCGTACAACCGTTTGTTTTCTGCCGGTGAAACCATTCATGTGAAAGGAACCGGGAGTTTTGACGGCTATGCAAACCGAGATTCACTGGCGTACCGGAAAGCGTACGGACTGGAAAAAATTCCGACGATGTTGCGTGGAACGTTGCGTCACCAGGGATTCTGCAGGGCATGGAATGTTTTTGTTCAACTGGGCCTCACCGATGATTCGTACACGATTGAAGATTCTGAACATCTTACGTACAGGAAACTGGTGGAAGCTTTTCTGCCTGATGAAATTGCCGGCAACTCCGTTTCTTCCCGGCTCGCCCTCTTTATGAACCTGGATGAACATCACGATGTGATGGAAAAAATCAGGTGGACAGGAATGTTAGAAGATCAGCTGATTGGTTTGGATCGGGCAACACCGGCACAGATTCTCCAGGATCTTTTGGAAAAAAAATGGGTGCTGAAAAAAAGTGACAAGGACATGGTCGTGATGCAGCACCAGTTTATTCACCAGCCGGGAAAATCGGGGCAGGGCACTCAAACCGAAGAAACCATTTCTTCACTCGTGGTAAAAGGAGAAGACTCGGTTTACACCGCCATGGCTAAGATGGTGGGATTGCCGCTTGCCATTGCCGCCAAACTGATCATCAACAACAACGTGAAACTGAAAGGTGTGCAGATACCGGTTCACGAGGAAATTTATAAACCCATTCTGGATGAATTGGAAGAGTCAGGAATTGAATTCATCGAGACAACAAAAAAGATCTGATTTTTTTGGGGACGGAGCCGTATTCCTGTGTTAGCTTGTCATATTATTTTAGTCCGATAAAATATTCTTTCGTCATATTGATGTACTCATCGGTATAACTGTGATCTTCCTTTTGCACCACCATTTCCTGGTCCCACATCACACCAAAATGAAATCCGAATTCCATCATGAGCCGTTTTTCATTCCTGTCGGCTTTGGTTTTTACGCGCATCATCGAATGACAAAAGAGCCCGTTTCGTTGTGCGAGGTCCATGAATTCCAACCCTTCCTTCGAAGGAAGGATGAGACAGAATCTTCCCTCGCCTGACAGAATTTTTTTTATCCCTGAAATTAATTCTTCAAACGAAAGCTGGTCGTTATGCCGTGCATTCGACCGCGCTTCCTCCGATGGTTTGGATGCATGATGAAAGTAAGGCGGGTTGGTGATGATCAGATCGTATTTTTTTCCGGCAGATTCAGAAAAATCCTGGAACGTCCGGTGAAATACATGAAGTCGTTCGAACCATGGTGATATCCTGAAATTTTCTTTTGCCTGAGTGTATGCGCTTTCGTCAATGTCGACGGCATCAATTTGCGCCGTTGATTTTTGCGCCAGCATCAGTGCGATCAGTCCGGTACCGGTACCGATGTCGAGAATGTGTTTCGCAAGCCCGGGTTGAACCCACGATCCCAGCAACACCGCATCCGTGCCTACTTTCATAGCACATTTATCCTGGTGAACAGTGAACTGGCGGAAGCGGAATGTTGAATCGCTCATACATTTCAGTTCACTAAGGTAATCAGTTTTTTAATGACCTGTCGGCAAAAGAATAATCAGTGGCAGCTGGTTTTTCAAATAAATGAATAACTTGCATCATCAAACCCATAAAATCACTGCTATGAAAGCAAAAATTTACTCCTTCATCATCGTGTTGTTTGTTACTGTAACGGTTGCGGCTCAAAGCAATCGAATTATTGATTCAAAAGAATATGATCAGTTGAAGAGAGCCAATCAACTGCCTGAAAAATTTATGATGAAACAAACGGAAGGCAAAACCATTTTGATGCCGCGTATTCATCCTTCAGCAAACACCATTCAAAGCAATGCGACCTGTAACTGTTTGCTTCCTTTGGATACTACGTATAGCGTTGTCCCATTTACCAATGGTGTTGCACCCGATTTCCGGAATGATGATGGAAGTTCTCCGGTCATGGCGATTCCTTTTTCGTTTTGCTTTTTCGGGCAACCGGTTGATAGCCTTTATATCAACAACAACGGAAATATTTCTTTTTACGCACCGTATTTTACGTTTACTCCGTCAGGTTTTCCGAGTGCATCTTTTGCTATGATTGCACCTTTCTGGGCAGATGTTGATACACGTGACACCTTGAGCGGACTTGTTTATTATAAAGTGACTCCGACCGCTTTGATCGTAAAGTGGGAACAGGTAGGTTATTTTAATATGCATTCGAATCTTGTCAGTACATTTCAGTTGATTATTACCGATGGAACCGATCCACTGATTCCGGGAGGAAGCAATGTAGCATTTTGTTATGGCGACATGCAATGGACAACCGGTGATGCATCCGGCGGGGTAGGTGGATTCGGTGGAACAGCAGCAACCGTTGGATCCAATTTAGGCGATGCCATAAATTTTATTCAGTTCGGAAGATTTGACCAGCCAGGATATGGTTATGACGGACCTTATCTTGCCAATGACAGTGTCGACTGGCTTGATAGCAGCAGTTTCAGGTTCGACTTATGTACCATGACTATTGCTCCTGTTCCTTTCGATTGCAACAACGATACGGTTTACTTACGGGTTGGTGATGCCTCTGATGTGGATGTTTCTTTTATCTGTCCGGTAGCGGGACAAACGGCTTCCATCAGCGTAAATTCCGGCGGACTATCGAATCTTACCACGTTCAGTAACACGAGCGGAAGTTTGGCTCGTTATAACGGAAGACTCATTGCCGATGCTGCAGATATAGGCAACCACACGTTTACGCTTACGGTGACGGATAATGGAACGCCTCCACAAACCACTACCTTCAATCGTGTGTTTCAGGTTGACCAGGCGTTGGGAATTCAACCTGCTGATGCAGGACCTTCCATTTCTTTTTCACCCAATCCATTTACCAATCAAACAACACTTATCCTTTCAGGTGTGAACAGGAAAAATGTTTCATTGGTTATTTCTGATGTGACAGGCCGTGAAGTGATGACCGTGAATCATGTTCCTTCGTCACTGATCATTGAAAAGGGAAATCTGCCGAAAGGAATTTATTTTTATCATCTCGGTGATGGCGATGGGTTGAGTAAAACAGGGAAAATTGTAATTCAATAAATCAGGTATATGAATTTCTAAAAAGAAACCCGCGGGAAACTGCGGGTTTCTTTTTTTTTGGTAATGGTGTTGGAAAGTCTTCTCAAAAAAACAATCTGATGGTGTCGGCTTCTTAAATAAATGAATAACTTGCATCATCATCCCACAAAATAATATTCGATGAAAGCAAAATTCTACTCCACGATCATTTTATTATTGATTTGCGTGACAGCCAATGCTCAAAGCGAACGTGTTCTTACCAGCGGCGAGTATGATAACCTGAAAAGGAATCATGCACTTCCTCAGAAATTTTTATTGAGAGAAACAGGAGGCAGCCATTCTGTTTTTGTGCCGCGCATCCAGCCCTCGGCGAACACAGTTCAAAACAATACCACCTGCAATTGCCTGCTCCCTTTGGATACAACTTTCAGCGTAGTGCCTTTTATAAACGCGACACCGCCCGAATACCGGAACGATGATGAAAGTTCAGCAGTCATTCCCCTTCCTTTCACATATTGTTTCTTCGGAACTTCGGTGGATAGTATTTACATTAACAACAACGGGAATATTTCTTTTGGAAATCCTTATGTTACCTTCACGTCCGACAGTTTTCCAAATACCAACTTCAGCATGGTGGCTCCTTTCTGGGGTGATGTGGATACACGCGGCCCGGCCAGCGGCCCGGTTTATTATAAAATGACACCAACGGCGTTGATCATCAAATGGGAACATGTGGGTTATTTCAGTGTTCATGGCAACCTGCAGAATACATTTCAGTTGATCATCACCGATGGCAGCGATCCGCTTATTTCCGGAGGAAGTAATACAGCATTCTGTTACGGCGATATGCAATGGACTACCGGTGAAGCTTCCGGCGGAACGGCCGGGTTCGGCGGAACTCCTTCTACGGTTGGCGCCAATCTCGGTGATGGAATCAATTACATTCAGTTTGGAAGATTTGATCAGGCGGGTTATGGTTATGACGGCCCGTTTGGTGCGAACGACAGCATCGACTGGCTCGACAGCAGCAGCTTTGCTTTTGATTTGTGTTCAGCCAACGTCGCGCCGATGCCTTATGATTGTAACAACGACAGTGTGTACCTTCGTTTAGGTGACACCACCAGCATTGACGTATCCTTCATTGATCCGAATCCGGGACAGGTGGTGAACATCAGTGTGAATGGTGGCGGGCTGGCGAATCTCACCACCATCAGCAATACCAGCGGCAACCTGGCACGTTACATCGGAACGCTGGTCACCGATGCCTCGAATCTCGGGTACAACACACTTACATTAACTGCAACGGATAATGGAAGCCCTGCGCGATCAGTCAGCTATAACAGGATCATTCATATTGACCAGGTCACAGGAATTCAACCGGTTCATCCTGCCACTTCAGTTGCATTTTTTCCTAACCCGTTCAGTGATCAAACGCAATTAAATATTACATGGATCGGTAAGGATCTTTCTATCATAATCACGGATGTAACCGGAAGGGAAGTTTATCGTGCGGAACAACTGGCTTCTTCTGTGGTATTAAATAAAGGCGACCTTGTAAAAGGAATTTATTTTTACAGGTTGACGGATGGCAAATCCATCAATGAAAAAGGAAAACTGATCGTACAATAAAAAGTATCAGTCAAGATAAATATCAAGAAATCCTGCCGGCAGATCGAGCAGGATTTCTTTTTTTTTGTCGTTGATTCCGAGAATCAGTTCATCATGCAGCGGAAGCAAAACTTCTTTTCCTTTCACCGTGCATTTCCCGATCAGTTGTTGTGGAAATTCTTCGATCCCTTCCAGCGGGCCAAGCAGGCCATAGGTTTTATCCTGTATGGTATAACCAAGCAGCGAATCCCAATCGGGTTTGTCAGTGGCCGTTGGGGTTCCGGTCTTTTCAACAAAGATTTTTTTACCAGAAAGTTTTTTCGCCTCCGATTCAGCATTCACATCTTCCAGTTTTACGATCATGCTGTCGCTTCGTATTTTTTTTTCTTCCGCAAAAAAAGGAACCGGTTTTCCTTCCAATTCGATGAAAAGAAATTCCAGGTCAAGATAATCTTCGGCTTCACCGGTTTCAATTGCACAAATCACATCCCCTTTGAAACCGGAAGGTTTGCTGATGAAGCCAATGTGGATGAGATTATTTTTACTGATGGATTTCATTTTACAAATTTGTAAAACAGTTTTGTCTTCGGATCATCTCCTCGACTGATCGTCCTTTTTCATTTACTTCCAACAAAAAAATCCGTCCAGTTGGTCTGAACGGATTCCTGTAGAAAATTTCTGAATGAAAAAAGGTTATGCCTGTGTTTCTCCTTCAGCCGGTGCTTCGGCAACAGGAGTATCAGCAGCCGTTTCTTCGGCAGCCGGTGCAGTTTCTTCAACAGGCGGAGGAGTGTTTTTCTTCCGCACCGCTTCCGCAATCGCTTCTTTCTTCTTTGTTTCTTCGGCAAAGCGGGCTTCAGCATCTTTCACTTTGGCGCCTGCAAGACGATTTCTTTTTTCTTCGATTTTGTGTTGCTTCGCATCCAGCCACTGCTGGAATTTTTCATCGGCCTGTTCCTGGCTGAGGGCGTTCTTGGCAACACCTTCGAGGAGGTGCTTTTTGTACAGAACTCCTTTGTAAGAAAGAATGGCACGCATGGTGTCGGTTGGCTGAGCTCCTTTGTGGAGCCAGTCAAGTGCTTTCTCATGGTTTAACTCAATGGTTGCAGGGTTCGTGTTTGGATTGTAATTACCGATGACCTCGATAAACTTTCCATCTCTCGGAGCACGACCATCTGCAACAACAATATGGTAGTAAGCATTGTGCTTCTTCCCATGTCGCGATAATCTCAATTTTACTGGCATCTTTTTTCTTTTTGATGGTTATTGAATGAATGAAACCTTTCCGCCTCTGGTGGATAAACGTTCTCCTACGTTCTTTTAAAAGGGACGCAAAGATGGCATTTTTTCCCGAATCTGCAAAAGTTATTTTCGGGAGTGTAGTGGGTCAGTTTGAATCATACAGATTCGTACTTCGTTGGGGACTTTTTTCATACATGGTTTTCAAACGGGCCCACTACCTCCAGGAGGGAACAGGGCAGGGTGGAACATGCCCCGAACGGCTGGAATCGCTTTTGGAACCGGCAACATTCCATATCGTCAAAACTGTTCAAATCTTTTTAACCGTTCATGGTGAATTTCTTATCGAAATAAAATCAACAGGCTATTTTTCATAAGCCATATTTCAATAAATTTACAAACACAATCGTTTCCGCCATCACGTATCATTTCTTTTGACTTTCATCCTCCATGAATTTCTCTCACCTGCATGTTCATACACAGTTCTCGTTGCTCGACGGAGCTGCCGACATATCCGGACTTTATAAAAAAGCGGTGGCCGATAACATGCGCGCCATTGCCATCACCGACCATGGCAACATGTTTGGCGTTTTTAAGTTTGTCGCCGAAGCAGGCAAACACAACAAAGAAAATCCCGGTACCATCAAACCGATTGTCGGCTGTGAATTTTATCTCGTAAACGATCGCCATAAAAAACAATTTACACGGGAAGAAAAAGATACCCGTTATCATCAGTTGTTCCTCGCAAAAAATTCCGAAGGATACAGGAACCTGGTAAAACTTTGTTCACTTGGTTACATGGAAGGATTGTACGGCAAGTACCCGAGGATTGATAAAGAACTGGTGTTGAAATACCACAAAGGACTAATCGCCACCACGTGCTGTTTGGGTGCTTCCGTACCACGAACCATTCTGAAAAAAGGAGAAGCTGAGGGAGAAAAGGAATTCAAATGGTGGCTCGATTTGTTCGGCGAAGATTATTACATCGAGTTGCAACGTCATGATATCCCGGAACAGAATACGGTGAACGACATGCTCCTGAAGTGGGCCGAAAAATACAGCGTGAAAGTGATCGCATCGAATGATTCGCATTATGTAAACCAGCAGGATTACAATGCGCACGACATTCTTCTGTGCATCAATACCGGGGAAAAACAAAGTACTCCCACGTTCAAAGACATTGATGACGAAGGTTCGGTGAGAGGGAAACGTTTCGCCTTTTACAACGACCAGTTTTATTTTAAGAGCACCGAAGAGATGAGCCGGCTTTTTTCTGATGTCCCGCAATCCATCGACAACACGAATGAGATTGTCGACAAGGTGGAGCCGTTGAAACTGAAACAGGATATTCTGCTTCCTCATTTTGTTATTCCCGAAGGTTTTTCCACGCAGGATGAATACCTGAAACACCTCACCATGGTGGGTGCGAAGAAAAGATACGGTGACTCAATCACTCCAGAAGTCGAGGAACGTATCACCTTTGAATTGTTCACCATCCAGACGATGGGCTTTGCCGGGTACTTTCTTATTGTAGCCGACTTTATCAAAGCAGGCCGCGACATCGGCGTGTTTGTAGGTCCCGGACGAGGATCTGCAGCAGGTTCCGTAGTCGCGTATTGTACAGGCATCACCAACATCGACCCGATCAAATACAACCTGCTGTTTGAACGTTTCCTGAATCCTGACCGGAAATCAATGCCCGATATCGATACCGACTTTGATGATGCCGGCCGTCAGAAGGTGATTGACTATGTAGTTGGAAAATACGGAAGGAACCAGGTTGCGCAGATTGTTACTTATGGTACCATGGCTGCGAAAATGAGCATCAAGGATGTGGCCCGGGTGATGGATCTCCCGCTTGCAGAATCAAACATGCTCGCCAAATTTGTTCCGGATCGCCCGGGCATCGAACTGAACCGCCTGATCAAAGCTCCCATCGATGGAGAAAAAAGTTTGAAGCAGAAAGAACAACTGAACAGCGATGACCTGGAAGATGTAAAAAAACTCCGGAAGATTCACGAAGGAAACGACCTCCAGGCGCGCGTGCTGAGAGAAGCACTCATCCTGGAAGGTTCGGTGCGTAACACAGGAATTCATGCAGCAGGAATCATCATAGCCCCAAAAGACCTGACGGAAATTATTCCCGTTTATACTTCGAAGGAAACCGATTTACTCATCACACAGTTTGATGGAAAAGTCATTGAAGATGCGGGAGTGATCAAGATGGATTTCCTGGGTTTGAAAACACTCACCATCATCCGTGATGCGTTGATCCTGATCAAACAAAATCATGGTGTTGAAATCAACATCGACACCATTCCGTTGGATGATAAGAAAACACTGGAACTTTACCAGCGCGGTGAGACGAACGGGACATTCCAGTTTGAGTCGGCCGGAATGCAGAAATACCTGAAGGAACTGAAACCCGACAAGTTCGAAGACCTGATTGCGATGAATGCGCTGTACCGCCCTGGACCGCTGGAGTACATTCCGAATTTCATCAGCAGGAAACATGGACGGGAAAAAATCACCTACGATTTCGCAGAGATGGAAGAGTATCTCAAAGATACCTATGGGATCACCGTGTACCAGGAGCAGGTGATGCTGCTTTCACAGAAGCTCGCCGGCTTCACCAAAGGCGATGCGGATGTACTGCGGAAAGCGATGGGGAAAAAGGACAAGGCAACATTGGACAGGATGAAAAGCAAGTTCACCGATGGTATCAAAGCAAAAAACCTCGATGAAAAAATCTGTGAAAAAGTGTGGACTGACTGGGAGGCCTTTGCCCAGTATGCATTCAACAAATCACATTCCACCTGTTACGCTTTTGTCGCATTCCAGACGGCTTACCTGAAAGCACATTACCCGGCAGAGTACATGAGCGCCGTGCTTACTCATAATCTGAGCAACATCGATAAAATTACGTTCTTCATGGAAGAATGTAAACGGATGAACATTCCCGTACTCGGTCCGGATGTAAATGAAAGTCTGTATAATTTTTCAGTCAATAAAAAAGGAGAAGTCCGCTTTGGCCTTGGAGCTGTGAAAGGTGTGGGGGAAGCGGCCGTGGGAGCCATCATTGACGAACGCACGAAGAACGGTCCATTCCAGCACATCTTCGATCTGACCCGGAGGATTCCCGGCAAAGCCGCCAACAAACGCTGCCTCGAAAGCATGGCCCAGGGGGGTGCATTCGATTGCTTCGAAGGAATACACCGCGCACAGTATTTTGCTGTTGATCAGAAAGACCAGATGTCGGGGATCGACAAGGCATCCCGATTTGGTAATAACATCGCCATGCAGCAGAACTCATCGCAGAACTCACTTTTTGGAGATGCGATGATTGCAGAGGTAACCACTCCTTCTTTGATCGTATGCGAACCATGGAGCAACCTCGAATTATTGCACAAGGAAAAGGAAGTCATCGGCATTTATATTTCAGGTCACCCGCTCGATAATTTCCGTTTTGAAATGGAACAGTTTTGTTCGAATAAAGTTTCCCAATTAAAGGAACTGGAAAAATACAAAGACCGTGAGCTCACCATCGGTGGAATGATCACCGCAGTGAATCATCGAATGTCAAAAAACGGGAAGCCATTTGGTAATTTTACCATTGAAGATTTTGGAGATTCCGTTGAGTTGGTATTGTTCGGGCAGGATTATGTGAGTTTCAGACAATACCTGGAACCGGGATTTTTTCTGCAGATCAAAGGGAGGGCGCAGGAACGGTACAACCAGCCGGGCTCACTGGAGTTTAAGGTGTCGGGCATGCAGTTGCTGTCGGAACTCAGGGAGAAAATGCTGCGCAACATCACCATTCATGTTAAGCTCAGTGAATTGTCGGAGCAATTTGTAAAAAAATTGACGGAGGTAATAAAAGAAAATTCGAAGATCAATCACCAGCATTGCCATCTTCACCTGCATGTGGTTGACAAGGAAAACCACATGTCAGTGAAAATGCCTTCACGGAAATTCCGTATTCACCCTGATAATTCTTTCCTCGATACCATCAGCAACATGCCCGAAGTTGCCGATGTAAAGTTCAATGAAAACTGAAGTCTTCCCGGATGTATGGCTGCGCCTGACCATCTGGCATGATCCGATCCGAAGGCAGCATAATTGTTAGTACCTTCACACCCTAAAAATAATCTCATATCTAAAATCTTATATCTTTAAAAAATGGCAATTGTAATCACAGATTCCAACTTCGAAGAAGTAGTAATGAAATCAGACAAACCGGTGTTAATCGACTTTTGGGCAGAATGGTGCGGACCATGCCGGATGGTAGGACCGATCGTTGAAGAACTCGCGAAAGAATACGAAGGCAAGGCAGTCATAGGGAAAGTGGATGTCGACAGCAATCCGAATATCTCGATGAACTTCGGGATCAGGAACATTCCAACACTTTTGTTTTTCAAAAACGGACAGGTGGTCGACAAGCAGGTAGGAGCGGTTCCGAAATCCATTCTTGCCGGGAAGTTGAATGCCCAACTCAGTTAATTTGTGAATGTGTTGATTTGAGAATTTGAAAATTAACCAGGTTCACATTTCCATCTTTCCACCCATTCACCTATTCCAATTATTTCATGCCGATTAACCAACAGGAAGTTCAGCAGCTTGGTCACCTTGAATTGCTTGCCAGGCAGGTGGTGGAAGGATTCATCACCGGTTTGCACAAGAGTCCTTTTCATGGTTTCAGTGTGGAGTTTGCGGAACACAGGTTATACAATACGGGTGAATCAACCCGTCATATCGACTGGAAGTTATTCGGGCGGACGGAAAAAGTATTTGTGAAACGGTACGAAGAAGAAACCAACCTGAGATGCCAGGTGGTGATTGATAATTCTTCTTCGATGCATTACCCTGAAATTCCGAAGGGCGAAAAAAATCTTCTGAACAAGATTTCATTTTCCGTACACTGTGCGGCTGCCATCACCTATATGCTCCGTCAGCAGCGGGATGCCGTCGGGTTGAGTGTTTTTTCGGATGTGATTGAATTCAACTCCAGGGCTAAATCCAGTTCCCTTCATCACAAGTACCTGTACGGTGAAATGGAAAAGCTGCTGAAGGAAGGAAATGTACAGAACCAGCGGAAAACATCGGCAGCGGAAACGCTTCACCAGATTGCTGAATCCATTCACAAGCGTTCGATGGTGATTATTTTTAGCGACATGATGGAAACCGATTACAGCAGGCAGGATGAATTATTCGGCGCCTTGCAGCATCTCAAACACAACAAGCATGAAGTGATTTTGTTTCATGTGGTCGACAAAAGAAAAGAAGAAGAGTTCGACTTTGATAACCGGCCGTACCTTTTTGTGGATGTGGAAACCGGTGAGCAGGTGAAAGTTCATTCCAGTGAAGTGAAGGAAAACTATGTCCAGGCGATGTCGCAGTTCAAAAAGAATCTGAAAACCAGGTGTGCACAGTACCGGATCGATTTCGTGGAAGCTGATATCCGCGAAGGTTACCGACAGGTTTTGCTGCCTTATCTCATTAAGCGTGAGCGGATGAGCTGAAATATTAAGGAAAGATTTTGCAGAAAAGAAAATTCAACTATTTTTGCACTCCCAATTCTAAAACACGGTTCGGTAGTTCAGCTGGTTAGAATACATGCCTGTCACGCATGGGGTCGCGGGTTCGAGTCCCGTCCGGACCGCTTTAATGAATCTAAAACCCTTGCAAGTGAATAACTTGCGAGGGTTTTGATTTTTTGGGTACAACATAGGTTCAACATTTTGAAAAGATTTTTGACAGAGTAGTATTAATGATCTGTTCATCATTGAATTCAATTCCCGGATTCGTATCTTATATTTTACATTGAAACATTAAAACTACATTTGGGAGTA
Organism: Bacteroidota bacterium; assembly: GCA_026391945.1. Lineage (GTDB taxonomy): Bacteria > Bacteroidota > Bacteroidia > AKYH767-A > 2013-40CM-41-45 > JAPLDA01. The sequence continues at coordinate 23,921 of JAPLDA010000064.1, forward strand.
CAATCTTCAAACTTTGCTGTGTTGAAAGAACTTTTTTAAAGAACTAAGCTTATGAGACATGAAATCAGATTCAAAAAGTATTCGATTCAAAAAAACAAGTCCTGCGATTGCAGACCGACTGCGATTTTTATTTCTTTCCTTCCGCGATGTTCTGCTTTATCTCATTGCAAAAAAATACAGCACATTTATTAAGGGTTTCCGGTTTCTTTCTCCGCAATATTTGGATTGGACCAGCCGAATTCGCGCACGACGGGTTTATTATTTTGCTGTCCGAAAAGTTCCGGCATACAAAGATTTTATAAAAGATAAAGAGATAAAAAAATGGAGCGACATTCCGTTTACCGATAAAGACACTTACATCCGGAAATATCTGACTGAACAACGCTGCATGGATGGAAAAATTCCTGTCACCGGAATTGCCATTGATGAATCATCTGGTAGTACCGGTACTCCTTACAATTGGGTGAGAAGTTTGCGTGAACGCCGCGAGTCGCATGCCTTCATCAGTTATTTCTCAACGTTTTGTTTCGGCAAAAGGCCATGGATCACCATCAATGCGTTCTCTATGGGCGCATGGGCGACTGGCATCAACATGGGCATTGCTTTGCAGCGAAACGGAATCGTAAAAAACACGGGACCGGATATCGGGAAGATTTTACATACGCTTGAATTTTTTGGACCAACCCACGATTATCTGATTACCGGTTATCCGCCTTTTTTAAAACAGTTGTATGATTACGCTAAAGAAAATAATTTTCCATGGGAGAAGTATTCTCTTTCCGCTTTGGTTGGAGGAGAAGGAATGTCAGAAGGACTGAGAGATTATTTATTACCCGGATTCAAACAAGTATATAGTGGATATGGTGCCACGGATCTGGAAATCGGAATTGCCGGCGAAACGCCGCTCACCGTTGCAATCAGGAGGCTGGCGAGAGAAAAAACGGAAATCAGGAAAGCTTTGTTCGGGGAAGATTCCCGGCTGCCTATGATTTTTCAGTACAACCCCATCATGCATTACATCGAGGTGAGTGACAACAGGGAACTGGTGTTTACCATTACAAGAAAATCAGTTCTCTCACCGAGAATACGATACAACATTCATGATGAAGGCGGAATAAGCCGGTACGACCAGTTGAATGAAAAATTAAAACCATTCGGGTACAACCTGGAGCAGTTGACAGAAAAGGAAGAAAACAGGAACCTGACTTTTCCTTTTATGTGGATTTACGGAAGGCGTGATTTCACCATCAGCATCATGGGAGCGAATATTTACCCGGAGGACATTGAGCAATGTTTGTATTCCGATAAGGAACTTGCAAAAATTACCCGCTCCTTTTGCCAGGCTGTTTCAGAGGGAGAAAATGCTGCGGTGCGCCCGGCATTCTATTTTGAAATTACGGAAACACCAACGGAAGAATTAAAAAAGAAATTTGCGGAATCGATCCTGCAAAAGTTAATTATTCTAAATGCTGATTTCCGTGAAGCATGGCATGAATATGCAGAAACATTGAAACCTGAAATTCATTTATTCCCAATCGGCGATGGTCCGTTTAAAAATGACCAGAATAAAATCAAGCAAACGAGGGTTATTAAAGCATGAGCGAGTTACAACCAGGTAAAGCAATA
>JAPLDA010000030.1 GCA_026391945.1 Bacteroidota bacterium
ACACAACTGGATGTATTCTGGCAACCATCGGTTGCTGTCCAGGTGCGGTCAACGCCAGGGTTACCAGTGCAATTGGTAGTTGCAACATCAGTATGAGAAATATCGATTAAACTGTTGCAGTTGTCGGTGGCTGTTGCACTGCCGGTAAACTCAGGATCAGTGGATGCACCACACTCCAGATTAACATCTGCAGGACAGGTAATGGTCGGTGCTGTATGATCTACAAATACAATGTGCTGCACACAACTGGATGTATTCTGACAACCATCGGTTGCTGTCCAGGTGCGGTCAATGCCTGCATAGCCGGTACAGTTTACCGGAGTCGCTGCATCTGTATAATTAATAGCGATGTTGCTGTTGCAATTATCTGTTGCCGTTGCGCTGCCCGTGAACTCTGGATCGGTGGATGCACCACACTCCAGGTTAACATCTGCAGGACAGGTAATGGTCGGTGCTGTATGATCAATGAAAGTAATATGCTGTACGCATGTGGATGAATTACCGCAACCATCAGTAGCGGTCCAGGTGCGGTCAATGCCTGCGTAGCCAGTGCAATTTGCCGGCGTCGCAACATCGGCATACGTTACAGAAGCCAACTCAGAACAAATATCATTGGCGTATGCAACTCCCGTATGGCCTGTATCGGTCGGTGATCCGCATTCCAATTCCAAGTCAGCAGGACAAGATAAAGCCGGAGGCAATGTATCGATTACGGTAATGGTCTGACTTCTGTGAACAGAATTGTTTCCGCAGGCATCTTCGGCTTTCCAGGTAATCGTCCGCGTATAACTGCCGGCACAAGCACCATGAGTGGTAATATCGGAAAGTTTAATGATGGAAGGATTCGGATCGCAATTATCAATCGCAGTCGGAGGGGTAAATTGTGGAACAGCTGGACAATAAATTGTCATGTTTGATCCGGCAGAAGCAATCACCGGCCCTGCATTATCAACCACATTGATAGTCTGGCTCACTGTTCCTGATTCGTTACCACAGGCATCCACCGCTTTCCATGTTCTTTTAATGGAATAAGAATTTGCACAATGACCCGGGATGGTTACCGTACTCACCAAAACAATTGAAGGATTTGGGTCGCAAAAATCAGAAGCTGTAGGAGGCGTGAAAACAGGAGTGCTGGTACAGGCTATTGTTGCATTCGGACCGGGCAGCGTGATTGCCGGTGCTGAATTATCAATTACACTGATCACCTGGGAGCAGGTAAATGAACATCCGCTTTTGAAAAATACGAGGTTCAGCGTGTAAGAACCATTGCAGACCATGCCGGCAACTACACTTACACTTTGAGCGCTATTGGTTCCGGAAATAGTTCCGCTTCCGGATACAATCCATAAATAAGAATCCATTCCGGAAGGAGCAGTGTAGCTGTCGGTAGAACCCGGACAAACATCTGATGTCGGAATAATGGAACAGGTTGCTCCTGCAATAACCGTGATCGTAAGTTTGCAGGTAGAGGATATTCCGCCACTGGTTACCGTCAGTTGCAAATCAAAGTTGCCGGGAGTTAATCCCGCATCAACCGTAACCGTTTGAGCAGTTGATGAACCATTGATAGCGGCTCCGGAATTGTTATTGGCAATCGTCCAGACATAGGTATAACCGGCACCCTGAGGACCGGAGTAAATACTCGATCCTCCCTGGCACAAGGTAGATGTTCCGCTTACGCTGCAGGGGATTACTCCCAATGAACCCGAAGGAGATTGTGATGATGGATCAACGCGATCAGCATTGATCATAACCGGAAGCTCGCCGGTATTTCTCGATGTATTTATTCTATGAACGGAGGAGTTTTGCGCCATCATGGAAATGGAAAAACTCATCAATAATGAAAAAGCAAAAAGCAACTTCAGTCCGTGGATGAAATTGCTTCTGTTTTGATTTTCATTTTTGGAACATCGTCCGTCTGCAGCCTGGCAAACACGAGACACGAATCCCATTAAACTTCTGGTAGTTGTTTTCATGCGAATGATTTATTATTATGTTGTTGTTCTGTTTTATTTGCGAAAAATGTTTGTAAATGTAGCCCCTTATCGTAATTTGAAGCAAGGTTTTTGAATTAAAAAATGATACATTTTGGCGAATAGATGAATAAACGTGGTAGAACGATCTCTTTGAATCGTCAAAACAGCCAAAATTTTGTTAAAAGATCAAAAAGTAAAGCTCAACAAACAATTTTTGTTGGTTAATTCGAAAAAAGCCACCACGAATTCCATCCTGAAAGTTTTCGAAGACTGATCGGTCACAACAAAATGAATACCCTGGAAACAGGGCAAAAAAATCCGATTTTTTTTTTAGCCTGCTGCTCTATGCAATACAGGATCATGAAATCAAAGCCAGTTATTTTTCAAAATATCTCTCACATGATAAGAGATGATGATATTGGCGCCGGCTCTCGTGAATGCATACATATTCTCCATGACAATTTTTTGCTCATCAATAAAATTTGCCTGGGCTGCAACTTTCACCATGGTATATTCAGCGGAAACATTGTAACAGGCAACAGGCAGATGAGTATTTTCCCTGACTGCGCGAATCACATCGAGGTAAGCCAGTGCCGGCTTTACCATCACGATATCGGCACCTTCCGCTTCGTCAAGTTTTGCCTCGCGCAACGATTCATTCAGGTTTCTGAAATCCATCTGGTAACTTTTACGATCGCCTTTCCCGGGAGCGCTGTCGGCGGCTTCCCTGAACGGGCCGTAATAAGCAGATGCGTACTTCGTCGCATAACTCATGATCGGCGTATTCACAAAATTATTTTCATCCAGCATTTTTCTCATCGCTGCAATACGGCCATCCATCATATCGCTGGGTGCTACCATATCGGCTCCAGCACGGGCGTGAGAAAGCGCCATCTTTGCCAGGATCTCCAGGCTGGAATCATTGTCAACATAGTCATCATGCAGAATTCCACAATGGCCATGCGTGGTATAAGCACAAAGACAAACATCCGTACATATATATAAAGAGTCGCCAAAATTTTTCTTCAGCTGAATGATGGCATCGGAGATCACAGAATTTTTATCGTAGGAAGAATGGGCGTCTTCAAATTTATCCTCCCCGACTCCGAACAAAAGGATTTTATTCACGCCGAGTTTCAATCCTCTTTCCACATCTTTCACCAGTTCATCTACAGAGAACCTGCTGATGCCGGGCATTGCATCAATCGGTTGAATGATGCCTTTCCCTTTGACGACAAAATAAGGATAAATAAACATGTCTTTCGACAACCGTGTTTCGGCTATCAATTCACGGATGATCGGATTCTTTCTTAGCCTGCGTGGTCGGTGTATCATTTTATTATTTTATAAAAATATATTCAGTACTGATTTGGCGACGTATCGCCGGGTTTTATTGTTCCTGTCCCGAAACGGTAAACACCGCTCTTACAAGGCCTGTGTCTTCAAACGAATCCGGCATGGAAAACCTGGTGATCCCAGATTTTTTTAATGCACTTCCTGTTGCTTCTCCCATGGCGATTACTTTCTGTTCTGTCGAAAGTTTATTTTCCCGGAAGAATGATTCAACATTTGACGGCGACGTAAAAATAACGATTTCAGAATCTGTGATCCTGCCCGGTCCCGGAGTAGCATAAAGTGTTTCATAAACGACGAGGTCGGTCACCTGTTCTGTCTTTACAAAACCATTTTGAACAGAACGTAAACTTCCCTTTGCCTGCGGAAACAAAACAGTACCATCACCAACGGCGGAAGCAAATTGTTTCCCGGTAAGTTTGGTATCGGTTGAATAGCCGATGAAATCAGCCCGCTGTCCATACTTCCTGATCATGTCTGCTGTGGCTTTTCCTATGCAGCCGAATTTCTGGCGGGTGATCACCGGGTTTTGTGCGAAGAAAAATTTAACAGCATGTTTGCTGGAGAAAAAAATCCAGTCGGTAGCCGGCACGTTATTGAAAGGCACCGGCACCATTTCTATCAAAGATTTTCCTTCCACCTTAAATCCTTTCGCCGACAAAACATATTCGAAAAAACTTTCGGCTTTCAGGTTGCGGGTGATGAAGACTGAAGTTTTTTTAACGTGGTTAATCCGGTGAACGATTTTTTCAGCAACGCCATCTGGTTTCTTTGATTCGAGATAAACTGAAACCGGTATTTCATCCCAGGTGTCTGCTTTAGACGCTCTCACCCGGTACAATCCCTGTTCTTCATCGTATTCGGCATAAACACCAACCGGTGCATGGCATCCGCCCTGGAAAATATTCAGCACCTTACGTTCGATGGCAATGGTTTGACTGACCTGTTCATTATGCATAATGCCCTGGAGTTTCTTGAACAACTCCGGTGCATCCCGGCGAACCTGGATGGCAAGGACTCCCTGTGCAGGTGCCGGCAAAAATTCTTTCGGATCCAGTTTCTCCACATTAAAATCACTGATGTCGAGTTCCAGTCTTTCAACCCCTGCTGATGCAATCAAAATAGCATCGTACATGCCGTCCCTGATTTTTTTAATGCGTGTGGGAACGTTGCCCCGTAAATCTTTCAACTCAACATCTTTCCGGAAAGCGAGAAGCTGGGATTTTCTTCTTGCCGAAGAAGTTCCGACGATGGCATTTCTTTTCAGTGAAAATTTTTGTTTGACATCTACGGCTTCTTTGCGGATGATCAGCAGTTCAGAAGGATCTTCACGATCAGAAACAGCGGCAATAATTAAGTCAGGATGCATTTCTGTCGGAAGGTCTTTGTGGGAATGAACGGCGATGTCGGCTGTTTTAGTCAGCAATGCATCTTCTATTTCCTTCGTGAAAAAACCTTTTCCTTCCAGCTTATCCAGGCTCAGGTGTTGTATTTCATCACCCTGGGTTTTGATGATGTTTAATTTTGCCTGCAACCCGTTTTTTTCGAGCAATGATTTTACATGATGCGCCTGCCATAAAGCAAGGTCACTTCCACGGGTAGCAATGATGAGGGGATTGTTCATGAGTTGAAATAAAAACCAGGAGCGGGGAGCAAAATTATTTGAAAAATCCTGATCCTTGTATTCATGGTTGGTGGTTTAATAAAAAATAAAACATGAGAGAACCAGGAAGAGTGTTACTTGCTGTCGAGAATAATTTCCTTTGCCATCATCATCGGTACGCTGATGCACTTTTTCTCCATGTAATCCAGCATTTTCCCGATGAGATCTCTGGATGATTCGTCCAGCATGCTGATCTCCCTGGCAAAAACATCGTTGATGGCTTTGCTTTTTATTTCCCTGATTTTTCCGGGAACCTCTTTCATCGCCAGTTCCAGTTTCCGCAAACGAAGCACCTGGTGAAACTCCATGATGCTCTCACCCAGGATGGTCTCGGCGGCCTTCAATTCATGATGACGCTCCGCCAGGTTTTTCCCGGCTTCCACATTCAACCTGCTGATATCAATCAGGTGGATGTTGTATTTTTCAATGACAGCCGGTTCCACATCAGAAGGCATGGCCAGGTCAATCACCACCTTCGAAGAGGAGTCTTCATTCAAAAGATTGCCGTACACTTCACTGGTAACCAGTGGCTCTGAAGCCGCCGTACAGGTAATCAGCACATCAAACCCGCCTTTGTAATTTTGCAATTCTGAAAGCGGGAATGACTTTACATGTACCTGGTCTGACTCAATGGAAGCCGCCAGCTTTTCTGCATTGGCAAGTGTGCGGTTGAAAATTGAAAACTCGGAGAAGCCATGCTTCACAAGGTATTTCAACAGGTTTGCATTGGTTTCTCCCGCACCGATCATCAGTATTTTTGAACCGAGTTTTACATTCATATCACGCAGCTTCCGGTAAGCAAGAGAAACTACTGACACAGGATGCGTGGCAATTTTTGTTTCTGTAAACACACGTTTGGCTGTGGTAACGGTGCTGCGCATCACCAGCCGGAGGAAATCCCCTGTTAAGCCGGACTCGTTGGATTCATCATACGACTTCCGAACCTGGGTAATGATCTCACGCTCACCCACTACCATTGAATCCAGAGAAGACGCAACGGAAAAAATATGATGCAACGCCAGATCGCCTTCGTACACCCGCGCGTGGTTCACAGCAAATTCTATTTCTTCTTTCGACCAGCCGGCATTCAGTTTTTTTAAAAAAAATCTCAGGAACGACTGATCAAATTCCTGGACCGTCGTAAAAATAAATTCAAAACGATTGCAGGTAGCCAGGTAGAAGAGTTCATCGATACCGGTATCTTCTTTCAGGAAGGCAAGACGGGAGCTTCTTGTTTCTTCGTCAATGAAAAATTTACCAAGATCTGCTAAAGGAACCGTCTTGTAAGTGAATGAAATGATTTTCAGATTCTGCACGCCCGATTTTGTTTTTTCAGGTCGCGAAGGTCGCAGGATTGTATGTTCTAATGTCATTAAATTGTCAGAAACTTTCATAGCGTTTTTTAAGAATTCCGGAAACAATATTAGAGTGGTTTAATAGTACAGCACATGATAATTCTCATGGATACAAAACTACTTTGTCATGTTGTTTTTATTCTGAATTACCTCTGCATATTAAGACAGGAATAAAAAAATCCCGAAGAATTTCTCCAGGATTATTACAGGTAAACCGTTAGTTGTCTTTGCGCGGCTCAACTTTCCCATGCAAGGCAGGCAGGCTTTACTGAAGCCCGCCCGGCCCTGACAGGAATGAACAACATAAAACACAAAAACACTTTATCTTTATCCGTCATGATGAAAATTATTTGAGCGGTTCAAAATTTACATCTACGGTGATGGTGGCTTCCTTCGCTACTTTATCAGCAACCAGCGATGGAATTTCCACATTGTAGGCAGACAGCAGTATCTTAAATTCAGATTTAGCATTCACCACTCCGCCCTTCACCACAATGCTCCCGTTTGTTTCCACATCTTTCGTCACGCCGTGAACGGTGAGTTTCCCGGAAACTTTTGCTGCATAACTTCCATCTTTTGAAAGGTTGATTTCACTCATGTTTTTGATGCTGCCTTTAAAGGATGCTTTCGGAAATTTATCAGACTCCACATAATTTTCATTGAAGTGTTCTTCCATCAGCGCTTTTTCAAACATGAATGCTTTCATCAGGATAGCAAATTCCATCTGGCCATTCGAAGCATCGAGAACACTCGTGGCCTTTTCATTCTTCCCGGATATTTTTTCAGGAGAGGTGGAGGTGGTGGCATCAAAAACCACTTTCCCGTTACGCGTAAAATACTTTGACTGCCCGATGGCCGAAAAAACTGTCAAGCAAACAACCGATAGACTTAAGATGATATTCTTTTTCATTTTTTCTGAATTTGGTTTTTAAATTAATGGTTTAAAAAATATTCGGTGATGACAGGCAATCTCCATGCCCGGCATTTGTTTGCCCGTTGTTTCAGGCAGGAATCATTTTCATTTCATACCCATACAAACCGGTATATCCCGCTTCGCGGAAGGCAATCACATTGAACTTGACAACCTGGTTTCCGGAAGATAATTCGGTTTCAGCAAAGGCATTTTTATCAAGCAGTTCCGGGTGGCCTTTTAATAAGTGAACCGGAAGTTTCCTGCTCGCCGAACAACCCCAGTCCTGGATAATTTTCAAAGCCGCTTTGTTCGCATACAAAATGGTTCCTTCAAAATCGATTTTAATAACCGGGAAGTTGTGTTCGTGCAAGTTGACTGACAAATCATTCGTGGCAGATTCCTTCAGCAATGTTTCTGGTTGATGTAGCATGGTGTGGTGTGTGGTATAGCGGTTAAAGTTGTTTTAATTGGAATCATCAGGAACACAATCCACCAGCACAACATCCATCAGCATTCCCGTGCATACACCTTTTACTTTGATGACCTGGCCTTTCTTCACGTCCTTGATATCATCCATGACGATTTTATCGAACTGGCATCCTACTCCTGCCATTTCTCCGCCTTCGAGAATCAGGCTCATCGCTCCTTTGGAATCAACTCCTTTATCAGCTACCTTCCCATACACACAGACCACTTTCCCGAGGTATTTTTTATTTGCCGAATTTTCATTCTGATCATACTCATTAAAAAGTTGTCGTGACTCCATGGTATAAGCGGCTTCCTTATGTGATACACCCTGGTGCGGTTTATTAAAAAGATAGTAGGCATACGCAACTCCACTGCCCATCACGATGATGGCGATGATGATGAACTTTTTCATGGTTCTTCTTTTTTTACTGTTAGTTGTTTGGTGATCCATTTTGAATCCAGATTCTTATCTGTGAGATCTGGCAGTCGGCCAGTTTAGCCATACTCTTAGGCATGGCAGAATATCCTGCATCGTGATTGACAGAGCCCAACAGCCGTCCGTTCAAAGCCACAGCCTGGACGCCGGCGTAATTCGTGAGGTTAATCAAACCACCTTGCGTGGTGCTGTTATGACATCCGTTGCAATAGTTTTGCATCATCGGAACAATGGTTCCGGAATAGGTAACCGTTACCGTATCGCATCCGCAGAAACAGGAATTGTCCTGGGCTCCCTGGTTGATCCAGGTTGAAATCAAATTGAGCTGGGATGATGTCATGGCCGGGCTTGGCGGAGGAGGCATCCGGTCGCCTGGATCTGACGTCGTCATCGACTGGTAAATGTTTCCTGAATTCACATTGAATGGCTGGATGTGGCCGGTACTCATGATATTCGCATAAGAATTCAATACCAGACCACTCACATGAGAAGTAGCATCATGGCATCCGGTCATAGCACAATTGGAAACAAACAAAGGAAGGATCGTGCTTTGAAAATAAACAGTGTCCGAATCGCATGTGTTCACATAACCGGTCCCGCCGTTTCCATTGCCGTTTCCATTGCCATTGCCATTTCCGTTATTACCGGTCCCGTTATTCTCAGGTTGTACCGGCTGTACCGGAACGATTACCGGCTCATGCTTGCATGAACTGATCCCGATCATTAAGGAAAGAAAAACAAAGGCACTGATGTTTTTAATTTTCATTGGTTCTATATTTTAAGAACATGGTAAAGATGACATGTTCAATCTGGAGAAATATTGTAGTTCGTCAGAATCCACTTTTATCGCTGCGTTTTTAGAAATTGCAGGATGTAAGAAATAACATAAGCGTTACCACAAACACCATAAACAGGAGGAATCCGTCTACAATCTTTGAATCCGATTGGAAGAGTTGAATGACTGTTTTTTTCATGATGTAAAAATAAGTCAGCCTGGTACCCTAATAAAAACGGAAGTTGCTGAACCGGCAAAATGGGGTGCTGAACCGGAATCAGCAAATCCTGATGAGGATAGAGCACAGGCATAAATTAGCTTCCGGGAAAGGGAAAGGTCACCAAAATGATTGTTTTTCTTACACCGGAAATCATACCGGTTGAGTAAGGGTATTACCGGTCGCCGCCCAGCCAGTCTTTAAAATCAGCAGACCGTTCAGTAGAGACGATGGTATCGGCATCTGTGGGTGGAACCAGTTTCACCTTTACCCTTGATTTTGAAAAAGCAAACATCTGGTCGATGGCTTTGATGCTGATGATAAACTGCCGGTTGATCCGGAAAAAAACCGCCGGCTCCAGCATGGCTTCCAGCTTGTCCAGGTTGTAATCCACCGGATAGGTCTTGTTATCATGGGTCTTGAGGAAATTGATTTTATCTTCCGTAAAAAAATAAGCAACGTCTTTGGCGTCGATTGATTTGATATGATCTCCGAAACGAATGATGAACCTTTTCTTGTATTCCTGTTTAGGCGCTTTCAATGTTTCGAGCAGCTTGCTGAAATCACTGGCGACGCCGGGCTTTGCCGTATGCAGTTTATGAAATTTTCCGAGCGCCTGTTGCAGGTCATCCTTCTTAACAGGTTTCAAAAGATAATCGATGCTGTTCACCTTAAAGGCGCGGATGGCGTATTCATCGTAAGCGGTGATAAAAATAACCGGTGAAGTAACTTCCGTTTTTTTAAAGATCTCAAAACTCTCCCCGTCGGCAAGATGGATGTCCATTAAAATAAGATCGGGAGGCGTATGCTGTTTCAGCCAGTCAACAGCGGAGTTCACACTCACGATCACATCCAGCACAACAATTCCCGGATCAATTTCCTTCAGCATCTTCAGGAGCCTGCCTGCTGCCGGCTCTTCGTCTTCGATGATCAGTACATGCACCATTATTCTTCTTTTAATAAAGGAATGGACACTTCAAAATATTCATCCGTCGATTTGATTTCAACCGTCCGGTCGCTTAGAAGTTTAAAACGGCTGATGATGTTCTGAAGTCCCATCCCGGATGATTCTTCTTTGGTGATTTTCCTGTTCGTATTGTTCTTGATGACCAGCTTCCCGTGCCTGTTGAGGAAAATCTCTACGAGAAGAGGTGTTTCTTTTGAAACGGAATTGTGCTTGACAGCATTCTCCATAAGCAATTGCAACGTAAGCGGAGGAACAAACCGCGTGTTTTTTATTTCCTCCGGAACCTCCATTTTCATTTCAAGGTTTTGTCCGTATCTTTTTTTCTGGAGGAAGAAATACGTGTCGAGCAATTCAATTTCTTCTTTTAAAGTGATCACATCCTTTTCGCGGTACATCACAATGTTCCTGAAAAATTCAGAAAGCCTTTCAACATATTCCACAGCGACCTTCGGGCTTTCTTCGATGATTGAAATCAACGTATTGAAACTGTTGAATAAGAAGTGCGGATTCACCTGGTTTCTCAACGTCTCAAACTGGAATTCAATTTTTTCTTTCTGCAACTGGTCAAGGTGTTTGATCCTCCTCTCCCTGTTCGAAACATACAACCGCAATGCTGCAACACCGATGAGAGCAATGATTGTTTTGAACCACCATAGCTGCCAGAACGGTGGAGTGATGACAAATGAATACCTCGCTTCCTGTGCATGACTGAAACGGGAATTGAGTGATGACCTCACGATGAACGTATATTTGCCCGGCGAAAGTTTAGGATAGGTAATGCTTCGGTCGCGGGAAGAAATCCAGGTGTTGTTATACCCTTCCAGTTTGTACTGGTAAAAAACTTTTTCAGGATCACTGAACCAAAGCCCGTTGTAAGAAAAAGTCAGGTTGTTCTCATCATACGAAAACCGGTTCTGATGAAGGTGATCCACCTGTTCCATAAAAATGGCGGCACTGTTGAGTACAGTCTGTGGTTGCCTTATTTTTTTCATGGCAGAAGGACGAATGCGGATGATGCCCGCTTCACAACCGATCCAGATCGTATGATCCTTATCTTTAGTAATGGAATTCAGATCCGCATTGATTTCTTCTATCCCCACCGACCTGTCATAATAAGAAAACAATCCTGTTGCAGGATCCAGCACGTCAATTCCATGTTTGTTTACAATCGTGATGTTGCCATACTGATCGGATGCAATGGAATAAACATTCAGATCGCTGAGTCCTTCACCGGCCGAATAATTCACAAATGTTTTTCCATCGAACATATAGATCCCAGCTTTCAGCGTGCTGAACCAGATGTTGCCAGTCGGATCTTCCGTGACTGAATAAATGACGTTGCTGCGCAAACCATCAGCGGTTGTGTACGAAGTGAATTTCCCTTTGTCATAAACAATGAGCCCTTCATCATCGGTTCCAAACCACACGCGCCGACGGGAATCGATGAAGATGGAATACACATAATTCCTCCCGAAATTCTGAATGTCATTCAATTCAATGGCGTGTATAGACACGCGATCGGTTTCTCCGTTTTCAATACGGAATCTTTTAATTCCTTCAAGGCCTGCAAACCACAGGTCATCATCATTCCCTGCAATGGACAGGATGCTTGCTTTTTCGGTTGATGAATCACCTCTCAATTTGATAAAGCTGCCGGTGAGAATGTTCATCCGGTAAATTCCCCGACCCATAGTGCCGATCCAGAGATACCCATACCGGTCTTCGTACAATGCCGTGATGTCGACCAGGTCCTTGCCCGGGATGATTTTGAATTTTTTTAATTGCTCATGCGAACCGGCATCCAGCGAAAGTTTAACAAGTCCCTGGTCGGGCGTAAACCACAGGTTTCCAAAATGGTCTTTCAGCAACGTATGAATGAAATGGAATTGTTCCATCTTTTCATGTTCTTCGTTTTCAACCATCACATTGGATTCGTTGTTCGCCATGAAATTGAATTGCTCGCCGGATGAACGTACAAACTGGTTGTTGTCGGCGATCCAGATATTGTACTCCCCGTCTTCCAGCAGGTCGTTGATTTTGGAGAGCTTCACATTTTCGCCCGATACAAAGTGGCGTACACTCTCCCTGTTGCCGATGCTGAAATCAACAATGCCATCGTTCTCCGTTCCGATCCATAAATTATTTTCAGTTTTTACGAGGCAGTTTACCTGGCCGTAATTCCAATTCGCCAGGGCTTCGGGAACCACGAATGTTTTTTCCTTCTGGTGATAGTTGCAAATTCCCTTGTCCTGCATCCCGATCCACATGTTGTCGTTGCCATCGGGAAGTAAAACCCTTACGATGTTGTCAGGCAATCCATCGGCTGTTGTAAGATTTTTAAATTCACATTTCCCTTCCTTCATTTTACAGATGCTGATGCCCTGGTCGGTGCCAATCCAAATCGCACTGTCAGCTGTTAAAGCAAGATCATAGGTATAATCATCACTCAAACCATCTTTGCTGCTGATGTTGTCCAGCTTCCCGTTTGAATAACGGAACACGCCTTCCCCATTGGTAGAAATCCATACGCGGGAATCCTTGTCTTCCAGGAAGGCATGAATGGATGTCTTCGGCAGTTTCCCGGCGGGCACAAAAAGTTTCACTTCGTTGTTTTCGATGGTGGCAATTTTTCCGCTTCTGAAACCAACCCAGATTTTCCGATGGCTGTCTTCGAACAAAGCGGTCACAGAACTGTCGCGGACAAATTCAGTTGTAATTTTCGAAAACTCAATGCCGTTGAACTTATACAATCCTTCAGACGTGCCGAGCCAGATGAATCCCTTGTCATCCCGGATCAGCTTCTGAACGCGGATCCCGTTTCGTTCTTTATCCACCTGGAATAATTTGAAAAACGGAACCTGCGCATGCGATCGTCCGGCCAGTATGAAAATGAAAAACAGAAGCGGAGTTATTTTTCTGAACATCATCAATTAATTCTCTGTCTTCTTTTTAAAATCGGCTTTGACTTCAATCAGTATTTCGGACGCTACCTTTTCATGAACAACGCGGGGAACTTTGATGTCGTGGTCGGGAACGAGAATGATGAATTTTGATTCCACGTGGATGTTCCCGTTCAGCACCGTCACCTCGCTCTTGATGATGCGCTCCTGTTCCACGCCGTGCAGGCTCAGGATTCCTTTGGCGCGTACCGAGTATTTCCCGTCCTGTGTAAAATCATCCTGCTCGATGATTTTCCCGCGGAAAGATGCGTCGGGAAATTTTTCCGATTCAAGATAATTTTCGTTGAAATGTTCATGCTGAAGTCCGCTGTTGAATCCCTTGAAACTCCGGATCAGGATCCTCAATGCAAACGTCCGTTTCTCCAGGTCAATAAGCCCGTGAAGGCTGTTCGACGTGGCACTGATCAACTCCTAAACAGCTTCCGAGCGAAAGGTGATGGTTCCGCTGTCAGTCGAGTATATGCCAACAGGAATATTTCCTTTTACCACGAGGAAAAAAAAGATGAATAGGATGATGAGATTTTTTTTCATGGATTGCAACTGAACAAAGATAGTTTTTAGTGAAGAATAAAAACAAGATTGAATTTCCATTTGCAAAACACATTTTTTATTTCTTCCTCCGGGTTAAAGCAAAAAAGGGGAACCTCGTAAGAAGTTCCCCCGGCAGATACCAGATCTCTTTTTATTTGTAGGCGATGGCTGCGCTGGTCGGGCCCGCCAAAGGAATCAATTCCGTTTTACTGAAACCGGTTTTTTTAGCCCACCGGCTGAAATCATCCATGGTATAATCAGAACCGCCTTTGGTTTCAATCAACATGTTCAGCGACATGAGAAGCCCGAATGTATTTTTCTTCCGCTCATTGTCAATCACGGCTTCGATGCACACAAATGCGCCGCCGGAAGGCAATGCATCGTATGCCTGCCTGAATAACCGGAGCTTTTCTTCTTCATTCCAGTCGTGGAGAATATTTCCCATCACCACCACATCGGATTTGGGCAGCGCTTCTTTAAAGAAATCACCAGACTGTACCTGTATGCGGCCGCCCAGTTTAAATTTCGAAACCGTTGATTCGGCGATCGGCGCCACTGCCGGCAAATCGTAGGTGATGCAATGCATGTGCGGATGATTCAAAGCAACCTGGACACTCAGGATACCTGTTGCACCACCGGCATCACACAACGATGTGTATTTCGAAAAATCGAATGCGTGCGCGAAACTCATGAATGCTCCCATTTGGATGCCGGCCATGGCCTGCATGAACTCAGCGAGTATTTCAGGGTTGCTGTAAAAATCTTCAAACTGGTTTTTGGAATGACTATGTTTCAGTTCGTTCTGCGGATTCCCGGTAATCAATCCTTCTTCGAGATCACCCCAAAAACGGTACAGCCTGTTGTTGCACATTTCAAGAATCCCTCCCAGGTACGACGGTTTGTTTTTGTCGAGGAAGAAATCGGTCTCCGGTGTATTGCTGTAAACAGCATTTTCGTAGATCCCTTCCCGTTGCAGGAAGTTCAATGATACCAGCGTGTCGAGAAAGTCATACAGGGATCGTTCATGAAGCCCGAGTTTGCTTTTTATTTGTAAAGCACTTAACGAACCTTCACCGAGAATTGTAAATAACCTGAACTTCAAAGCGGCCAGTAAAGTTTTTGAAGCCCAGAATCCCATTCCGACCTGGAGGATATGCTCCGGGTGAAGGGGTGCAGTTGTTTGTTTGGAATTTGTTTTGGGTGATGCAGTGAGAGTTTCCATGGCGTTTGTTTTTTTTAGTTTTAACGGAACAAAACTAATTCAACGCCATCGCCCGTTTCATTGACTTTGGTTAAGATTTTTATCCTTTAACGTTAACCTTTTTCGAATACGGCTCAACGACTCCGGTTCAATGCCGAGATAAGAAGCAATGTAATGCAGCGGCACACGCTGAAAGAGTTGCGGTTGCTGTTTCAATAATAAAAGATATTTTTCTTCCGGTGATCCGGACTGGGCCAGGGTAAGGCGTTTTAATGATGCATAATGCGAACGCCGGGTTTTGTCTTCATGAAATACTTTATACTTCGGAATCAATTCGCAAAGCCTGAGGTGATTCATCCGCGAAATGCACAACACTTCGCTGTCTTCAAGCGCCTGCACATTGTATTCGGTCGGTTTAGAATTGTTGAAACTGTCAAGATCGCCGATCCACCAGTCTTCCAAAGCAAAATTCAGGATTACTTCTTTGCCGTGCCCGTCAATCACATAACGCCTGAAACATCCTTTGTTCACGATCCCTTTGGTATGACACACTTCACCTTCCATTAAAAAATGTTCCTTCCTCCTGAGAATTTTTTTTTCAAGGAAATGAAAACATTGTTCCATTTCGTTCTCGGTGAATTGAGCAACTTTCAAGGAAATGAAAACATTGTTCCATTTCGTTCTCGGTGAATTGAGCAACAGACCGGAACGTTTCGATGATGCGCGGATGTATTTCTTCTGTGCGACTCATGGCAGCCATTGTTGTAGAAATGTTTACAAATAAAAAATAAAGTTACTTAAAAATACGAAGGAAGAACAGGCCATGCGAACAGAAATTTTACCGGAAACTATGATCGGCAATCAGAATATATCCGGGAACCTGCCAAAAAACAAAATAAAAAGTAATCCGGATCATTTTCTCTTTTGATGCCTCCAACGATCTTTACTCCATCAATTCAAAAAACAACCCGATGAACCCGGCAGTTACTGAAACTTTACTTATGCCTGCAGACAACAAGTACCTGC
>JAPLDA010000104.1 GCA_026391945.1 Bacteroidota bacterium
CAAGTATTTTATTTCAGATGAAGGTGAATCTGATATTAATGATCGTATGCTCGAAGCATTCGATGTGTTTAATTTTTTGAACATGGCAAAGGATTTGTCACAGCACATTTATTTTGAAAAACACAAGTTGACAGGAGCGGAAAATGTTCATGGATTTTTACATGCAATAAAAAATCGAATTGTTATTCAGTTCAATCATGGTAAATTTTTGGAAGACAAACTCACTCATCGCACAGTTGAACCATTAGCTTTGAAAGAAAGCCAACATCGCTGGTATCTGTTGGCAAATGACAGGAAGGATGATCGGATTAAAACATTTGGAATAGACCGGATTTCAAAATTGGAATTTACCCGTCAGCAATTTGATTACCCGAAAAATCTTGATGTGAATGAAATGTTCCGTTATAGCTTTGGCGTTATCACAAGCACTGATAAACCTGAAGAAATCATTTTATCATTCGATACTGAACAAGGCAAATATATCAAATCGCTACCGCTTCATGAATCACAAACGGTGCTTATTGACAATGAGGAAGAACTGAGAATAAAATTAACTCTTTACATCACACAAGACCTCATCATGACATTGCTTTCCTATGGCGATCAATTACAAGTTATTTCTCCTGAAATACTGAGGAAAACCATTTGTAAAATATATTCGAGCTCTTTGAAGATGTATCAAAAAAAGGTTGAATGACACCGGAGTATATCCAGGAAATAATTTCATCGGCCTATCTGTACATTCAAATCTTTGAAAACAAAAATGTCCGCTCAAAAACTGAGCGGACATTATTCAAAAAATATTCTCTTAAAATTCTTTACTCCTCTCCTTCGAGATTCGAACTTTTCGTCTGCGAATACGGAACCGTTTGCGGAATGAAATCATCCTCTGCTCCAGGTTTGCCGTAATCATACGGCCAACGGTACACCGTTGGAATTTCTCCCGGCCAGTTACCATGAACATGTTCAACAGGCGCTGTCCATTCAAGCGTATTCGACTTCCATGGATTCTGAACGGCTTTCTTGCCGCGGTACATGCTGTAGAAGAAATTGATCACGAAGATAAGCTGGGCAAATGCACCGAGAATGGCAAACACGCTGATCAGTGAGTTGATGTTGATGATGCCGCTGAATCCTTCATACGCCGTATTCGCATAATACCTTCTTGGAACTCCTGCAAGACCGATGAAATGCATCGGGAAAAATGTTCCGTACACAGAGAGAATCGTCAGCCAGAAATGAAGGTAGCCGAGTTTCCGGTTCATCATCCTTCCGAACATCCGCGGGAACCAGTGATAAATACCGGCGAACATCCCGAAGATGGCGGAACTTCCCATCACAATGTGAAAGTGAGCCACCACGAAATACGTATCATGCACGTTGATGTCGAGGGCTGAATCACCGAGAATGATTCCTGTTAACCCGCCGGAAATAAAGAACGACACCAATCCAATCGCAAATAAAATGGCAGGAGAGTAAACGATGTTTGCTTTCCATAAGGTAGCGAGGTAGTTGAACACTTTCACGGCCGATGGAATCGCGACGAGCAACGTCGTAAATACAAACACAGAACCCAGGAACGGGTTCATCCCGGTGATGAACATGTGGTGTCCCCACACGACGAACGAAAGGAATGCAATCACCAGCATGGATCCGATCATCGCCTTGTAACCGAAAATAGGTTTGCGCGATTGTGTGGAAATAATTTCAGAAGCAAGTCCCAATGCCGGAAGCAACACGATGTACACTTCCGGATGGCCAAGGAACCAGAACAAGTGCTGGAATAAAATCGGGCTGCCGCCTGAATAATGCAGCGGAGCGCCGTTGATATAAATATCCGATAAATAAAAACTCGTACCAAAACTGCGGTCGAAAAGCAACAGCAACGCCGCTGCAAACAAAACCGGGAAAGAAAGAATGCCAAGGATGGCGGTAATCGTGAACGCCCATACTGTAAGAGGAAGACGTGTCATGCTCATTCCTTTGGTGCGGAGATTCAGAACCGTTACCACATAGTTAATTCCTCCGAGCAATGCTGAACCGATGAACAAGACCATGCTCACCAACCACAACGTCATTCCCAATCCTGAGCCGGGCATAGCCTGCGGCAGCTGTCATCACCATACATGAAGCAAAGAAGAACCAATACGACAACATGTTGAGAAAACCGGAAGCCATATCACGAGCTCCGACCTGTAATGGGATCAAAAGATTGCTGAACGTTCCTGACAAACCACCGGTGAGTACAAAGAACACCATGATGGTTCCGTGGATCGTTACCAAAGCGAGGTAAAAATTCGGATCGAGTTTACCGCCCTTTCCCCAGGAGCCGATGAACTTTTCAAGGATCGGGAATTTATGATCAGGCCAGCCAAGCTGCAGACGAAAGATCACCGACATGAACATGGCAAGCAATGCCATGACAATGGCCGTTACCAAAAACTGCTTGGAGATCATCTTGTGATCGGTGCTGAACACATACTTCGACCAAAAACTTTGATGATGCTCATGGTGATCATGCGCTTCGTGAGTTCCTGTGTGACCGTGTGTATGATCTGACATTTTTTTAAGATTTGAGTTTTAAGATTTGAAACTTAAGATGCGGGATGTGGCGGCTGAAAGAATTTTCCTCACCTGTTATCTCATTTCATACTTGTTATAAAACAAAATTATTTTTTTTCTTAGACGATTATTTTGATGCAACTGCTTTTGCGGAATCTCCTGCTGCTGCGGGAACTGCCGGGGCAGCAGGCGGGAAAACAAGCGGCTGGTCTTTGTACCAGCGCATGAAATCAATTGCCGGTTCGATCACCATTCCCATTTTCATGTTGTAGTGAGCGACACCGCAAATTTTATTACAGATCAGAACGTAATCGAACTTCGGATTTTTTGTAATCAACCGCATGCTGTCGGTGGTGATGGTCGGCTCCACAAAAAACTGTGTCGTCATTCCCGGAACACAGTTCATCTGCGCACGCAGGTGAGGGAAATAGGCGCTGTGAATCACATCACGCGAATGGAAAAGAAAAAGTATCGGTGTATTTACCGGAAGATGCAATTCACGGGTGATTTTATCATCTGCCGAGGCCGGGTCATTCCGGTCAACACCCAATGGGTTTTCATCGGTAATGAGTTTGAAGTTTGATTTTCCCAACACGTTATCGCCGCCGGCATACCGCGCCGTCCAGTCGAACTGTTTTCCATACACTTCAATGATCATGGCATTCTTTGGCGCTGGCGCTGTGATGCCGTTCCACACTTTCAACCCGTAAAAAATCATGGCACCTAAAACGATGGTGGGAATAATGGTCCAGATAAATTCCAGTTTATGATTGACGGGATAGAAATACGCCTTCTCACCCTTTTTGTATTTGTAACGGAAGGCAAAATAGAAAAGGAGAATTTGTGTGACGAAGAAAACAAAAATGATGAGGAGAAAATTGATGTTCATCAAATTATCGGTGATGACGCCATGTTTTGATGCGGCGACAGGGAGCAGGTATTTTTTTGCATCCAAGGTAAAATAAGTCATTCCGCCCAGGCAGACGAAAAGAAAAATCATCATCATCCAGGCGTTGAATTTATTGTCGCCGTCGGTGACTTCCTCTTTATCCCCGCCCAGGATGCTTACCAATTCGAGAATGCGCACCGTTCTCACAATCGTGATGACGGCGAGTATAAAGACTATCCAGCCTAATAGTGAAATCATTTGGGTTTTTCGTTAGTCGTTTGTTGATATCCGCTTCCGGATTTTTTTATCAATGAATTCAGATCGGTTTTATTCCGGGAATTAAATATGATGATGCAATGTTTCCTCTAACATCGGGTGGTTCTTCGCGACCAGCGGAGCTTTTGCCAGTTCATGCAAGGTTGACCAGATGAACAACCCAAGGTAGCCGATCATGGTCCCGAATTCTATGAACCCGAGGTGCCAGTCTTTTCCGACGGTTCCGGGCATCACCATGACGAACACATCGAACCAGTGACCGATGAAGATGATGACTCCTCCTACCCACAGAATCCTGATTTGTCTTTTCGCATCACGCGTCATCAGCACGAGGAACGGAGCAATGAAGTTGATCATGAAATTTCCGATCCACAATGTTCTGTAATGTTCCCAGCGAACCTTGAAGTAAACAACTTCTTCCGGCAGGTTTGCATACCAGATGAGCATGAACTGGGAGAACCACAGGTAGGTCCAGAATACGGAGAATGCAAACATGAATTTTCCGACATCGTGCAGGTGGTCTTCACGCACGTGTTCCATATATCCTTTCAGCTTCAGGTACAGGATGAACATGCACATCGTGGCAAGTCCGCTTACAAACAAACCGATGAACGTATACCATCCGAATAATGTCGAGAACCAATGCGAATCAATCGACATGAGGAAATCCCATGCAGATGTGGATGATGTTACCGCGAACAATATTAAAAATATAGCACCCAGTTTCACGCTCTTCCTGAAATGATCGAGGCTGCCGTCAACATCTTCCTGCAACGATTCTTTCCGGAGAAGCATGGTGAAGCCAATCCAGATAAGGAAATAGAGAACCATGCGCACACTGAAAAATGGAATGTTCAGGAAACCGTGTTTGCCGACGAGGATGTGATCGTATGCAGGGTTATTCGGATCGTAATACTCGTTGTGTGTCCAGAAATAAAGATGCTCATGACCAAAAGCAAAGATGAGGATCATGCCGATGGCTCCGTACTTCAGGAAACCACCCATGGCTTCCGGTACGCGTTTGATACCAACAGCCCAACCGGCCTGTGCCACGTATTGAACGGCCACGAAGAACGTTCCGGCCAGAGCGATGGCTGTGAAATAAAAATTATTGTGCAGCAGCACAGCCCATGCCCTCGTGGTATCCGTCATGAAGCCCATGACAATGGCAACGACACCGATCGCCATCATGATCATCGGAATCGTTTTGTTATTTTTGGTGAGCGTATAGTTCGTATCCATCATGAAAATTACTTACGATTTCTTTGCTTTCTTTTTTGTTGTGACTGCTTCTGCCATTTTTGTTTTTGAAGAATCAGCAGGCATGGCTGTTCCTGTATTCTGCATGGTCTGAACGTACATGATTACTTTCCAGCGTTGTGTTGCCGTGAGCTGCGATGCATGTTGTCCCATCATGTTCTTACCGAACTGGGTGGTGTGAAACATTTTTCCTTCCGGAAGATTCCGGAGAAGTTCGGAATTATATGCCGGAGGCCTCGGGCCGTTGTGCTGCGCAACAAGGCCATCACCCTGGCCTTTTTCACCATGACAGTGAGTGCAATAATTCACATACAAACGTTTTCCTTCCGCCATGTTTGCATCCGTTTTTTCCAACGGGTTGTGAAGATCCTTTCCGGCGACTTCATATCCCTCAGGCGTATTCGGGTACGCATAAGGAAGGCGATCATAATCGGTATAGATGGCGTTCCCTCTTGCAACCGTTCCGGCTACCGGCTGACGGTTTGAACTGCTGTCAGCAAAAAACGGGTTCATGGAATTGGTTTCATAGTCGGGCGAACGGTACATGTCGGGCATGTATTCGTACCCCGGCTTTTTGGGATCCTCATTGGTACAGGATGTCAGAACCAGGAAATAAGAACCAAGAATCAAGAAACAGGAACCAATGGTCACTTTCAGATTATTTTTCTTCTTCTTCATTATTCAATATTCATTATTCACTATTCAATATACACTACTTTAAACAGCTTGCTGAGATTTGAGCAACACATCAGAAGCGCCTGAACTTTTGATCTGCCCGACGATTTCATTCAACTTACTCTCATCCTTCACATCCACATGCAAAACAAATTTATCATCGGTTACACGGAGATGAGGAATGGGTGCCGTTACGCCGGGAAGAATTTTACTTCTTAATAAAAAAGTAATCACCATGCCATGTGCTGCACAGAACACGGTGGATTCGAACGTAACAGGAATGAATGCCGGAAGGTTCATGTAGAACATGAAGTTCGGTTTACCGCCGATGTTGATGTGCCAGTCGTGTACCATCATGTACCACGTCATCCACAATGCCAGCGTGGTGCCTGTCATTCCATACAGGAAAGAACAGATGGAAATTCTTGTTCTCGGAACGCCAATGAGTTTATCAACTCCGTGAATCGGGAACGGGCTTTGCACATCTTTGCACACCACTCCTTTTGCTTTCAAAGCAGGAATTGCCGCCATCAGGATCTCCTCGTCATCAAAAATTCCGTAAATTCTTTTTGCCATGTTTTTAATTAATGAGTAATATTTAATAAGTAATCATGCAAACAATTGAATTTATTCATCATTACTTTTTCCTTATTCATTTCTTTATTATTCAACTTTCACTCTTCAATCTTTAATACGTTCCTTTCTTCTTATACTGGTTACCGGTCTTCTTTAGGATTGTTTTCAATTCATTCAATGCAATCACCGGGAACACGCGTGCAAAAACCAGGAAGCAGGTAAAGAACAAGCCGATGGTTCCTACAAATATTCCCACTTCAATGAACGTAGGAGAATACATGGTCCAGCTGGATGGAAGGTAATCCCTGTGAATCGACGTCACGATGATCACAAAACGTTCGAACCACATCCCGATGTTCACAAAGATGGAAATGATGAACGTAGCCAACACACTTGTCCGGATTTTTTTTACCCAGAAAAGCTGCGGTGTGATGACGTTGCACGTCATCATGCTCCAGTACGCCCACCAATACGGTCCGAATGCGCGGTTCATGAATGCATACGATTCGTATTGAACTCCTGAATACCACGCCATGAAAAATTCGGTGAGGTATGCCACACCCACAATCGAACCGGTGAGGATGATGATTTTATTCATCAGCTCAATATGTTGTATGGTGATGTATTGTTCGAGTGATAAAACTTTCCGCGCAATGATCATCAGCGTGAGCACCATCGCAAAACCGGAGAAGATCGCACCGGCAACGAAGTATGGCGGGAAGATCGTAGTATGCCAGCCCGGAACGATGGACGTGGCGAAGTCGAAGGATACAATGGTGTGAACGGAGAGTACGAGCGGTGTTGACAGCCCGGCGAGTACAAGTGAAACTTCTTCAAAACGCAGCCAGTCGCGTGCAGTGCCTTTCCATCCAAATGCCAAAAGGCCATAAATAAATTTCCTGGTTGGTGTTACACACCTATCGCGGATGGTAGCGAGATCCGGAATCAATCCGAGGTACCAGAAAACAAGTGAAACAGAAAAATAGGTAGAGATCGCAAACACGTCCCACAACAACGGAGAATTAAAATTCACCCACAGCGAACCGAATTGGTTTGGGAGAGGAAGCATCCAGTAATCCAGCCACGGACGGCCGGTATGAAACACCGGGAACAAACCGGCGCAGATTACGGCGAAGATCGTCATCGCTTCCGCAGAACGGTTGATGGACATTCTCCAGCGCTGACGGAATAATAAAAGGATTGCAGAGATCAGCGTTCCGGCGTGACCGATACCGATCCACCAAACGAAGTTGGTAATATCCCAAGCCCAACCGACTGTTTTATTTAATCCCCAGGATCCGATACCATTGCCGATGGTATAAGCGAGGCAAAGTATTCCCCATATCATGGTCGTGAAGGCGATGATGAATGCAATCCACCAGTATTTGTTCGCCTTGCCTTCCACCGGACGGCAGATGTCTTCCGTAATCTGGTGATAATCTTTCTTACCGAGAATTAAAGGATCGCGGACGGTTGATTCAATGACTGCTGCTTGATTACTCATTTGTTGGTTGAATTTCTTTTATCTCTTCAATTTAAAAATTTCGGATTTTAAATTGCGGATTAGTTCACAATTTAAAATCCGAAATTCGAAATTATGAATGTTTCTCTTCTTCCACGTTTCTCACCTTCGTCTGGTAGAACACATTCGGCTGAACATCCAGTTC
The DNA here is from genome assembly GCA_026391945.1 of Bacteroidota bacterium. GTDB lineage: Bacteria > Bacteroidota > Bacteroidia > AKYH767-A > 2013-40CM-41-45 > JAPLDA01. Next base: position 7,906 of record JAPLDA010000104.1, read on the forward strand.
TTCGAGCAGGTGATAACTTCTCTCTTCCGGTTTCCACATCTTGTTCAGTTCACTGTCTTTCACTTTGTAGTCGCCGAACGTGATGGCTTGGGTAGGACAAGACTGGGAGCAGGCTGTTTTGACTTCCCCGTCTTTCACCGTTCTTCCGTCTCTCTTTGCATTCAGTTTCACTTCCTGGATCCGCTGAACACACAGCGAACATTTTTCCATCACACCGCGTGAACGCACCACCACATCAGGATTCAGCACCATCTTGCCAAGATCGTCGTTCATGTTGAAGTCGAACTTCGCGTTATCAGAATATTTGAACCAGTTGAAACGTCTTACTTTATACGGACAGTTGTTGGCGCAATAACGCGTACCGACACAGCGGTTGTAAATCATCTGGTTCATGCCTTCCGAACTGTGGCTTGTTGCAATCACAGGACAAACGGTTTCACAAGGAGCGTGGGCGCAATGCTGGCACATCACCGGCTGGAAAACAACCTTCGGCATGTCGGAAGGATTTTCCATTTTCTTGATGTCGCCCTTCTCTCCTTCTTTCGGATCGGCATCGCTCGAGAAATAACGATCGATACGCATCCAATGCATTTCACGGCTGCGAATGACTTCTGCTTTGCCGACAACAGCAACATTGTTTTCTGCCGTGCAGGCAACCACGCAGGAACCGCAACCGATGCAGGAGTTGAGATCAATGGACATTCCCCAGTGATGATTTCCCTCCGCATGATCGTCCCACAGGTTTACTTCTTTCGCCGTCTTTTTAACTTCTTCTTTTCCGACACGCACGGCGAAGAGTTCTTCTTCATTGCCGGCATTCGGTTTCCTGATGTATTCTTCCAGCGTGGTTTCTTTTACAATCGCGCGGCCCATCATGGTATGATGCGATTGCGTGGTAGCAAGCACATGATCTTCATCGGTGGTCTTGCTGATCTCCACACCGGAAGCTGAGTACGAAAGATTGCCGCCGATCATGGATGCAAAAACATAAGCATTCACGCCTACGTTGTCAGCAACCTTTCCGGTTTTTGTTCTTCCGTAACCAATGGCAAGAGAAACGGTTCCGGGCATTTGTCCGGGTTGAATGAATACAGGAACTTTTACCGTGTTACCGTTTGCTTTTACCTGAACGACATTCCCTTGCAGCCAGCCTTTTTCACGGGCATCTTTCGGAGAAACGGCTAAGTAATTATCCCAGGTAACTTTCGAAACAGGATCCGGTAATTCCTGGAGCCATGGGTTATTCGCCTGCAGCCCATTTCCGATTCCGGTTTTTTCATACACCACCATTTCAATTCCTGAACCGCTCATTTTAGAAACGGCATCGGCAGAAGTGTTCAGGTTGGCAGATGATTGATAATTTTTAGCAGGCATCAGTGCTCCGCCAAACACTCCGCTCTGCAAAAGCTTATTCCAATGATCTTCGGTCGCAATGCTTAACGGTGCATTCTTAAAAAAGAATTCTTTCCAATAACTCTTCAGGTAATCATGGTAATTCGTGATGGCATTTCCTGACCAAACCAGCAAACTCTCCTGGAATTGTCTTGTGCTAAATAAAGGTGCAATGGTAGGCTGGGTTAAAGAATACTGATCTTTTTTCGGTTCTGCATCGCCCCACGATTCTAACTGGTGATGATCCGGGCAGATGAATTTGCACTGTGAAGCAGTTTCATCCGCTCTGTCTGAAAATGAAACGGAGAGGCTGACTTTTTTCAGTGCCTCAGCAAATGAATTACTGAGTGTATAAACGGGGTTACTATTATAAATGAAAAGAGCAGCAACTTCTCCTTTGTTCATTTCATCCATTAAGGAAGCAAGTTCCGCATCATTACCCTGGCGAAGCATGCAAGGATTATCCAGATCAACCGTTGTTCCGTAGTTGCCAAGCAGGGAATTCATTCCGTTCACTAAATTCTGAATGGCAACATGGTTGATGCCGCAAACAACTACTGACTTTCCTTTATTCTCCCAAAGTTCTTTTGCCGTGGCTTCGATGTCCTTTTGATTTTCTCCAACCGAAGCAGCATTCACAGTTGAAACTCCGGCAAGTTTCGCAACAGCATTGTAAAGGTTGGCTATCGCTGCTCCCTGCATGGATGGCTTGATGCCGATTCTCTTATCAGCATTACTTCCTGTTAATGACAAAGCGCTTTCAAACTGAATGTGGCGCGACATTTCTTTCTTGCCGTTATTCAGCTTACGTGTTTCTGCATACAACCGTGAATGTTCAATCGGGGAAATCCAGTTTACCAGGAAGTCGCAGTCGAAAGCAACAATCACATTCGCTTTATCAAAGTTGTAGGAAGGAATTGCTTCCACGCCAAAACTTTCTTTGTTGGCCTGCAGCATCGCTGAACAGGAAACAGCATCGTACGTGATATGTTTGGTTGTCGGATATTTCGAAGCAAACTCTTTGATGATCGATCGTGTCGACGGACTGATGATCGTGGAAGAAAGAATCCTGATGTTGCCTTTCTTCGCAGCAAGTTCATCGAGTTTGGATTTGATCGCACCATCCACATTCGCCCATGTAGAAGGGCCGCCATCGGCCACCGGATTTTTAAGACGTGCTGAATCATATAAAGAAAGTACAGAAGCCTGTACACGCGCATTCACTCCGCCTTTCGTAACACCTGACAAAACATTTCCTTCGATTTTGATCGGGCGGCCTTCGCGTGTTTTCACCAGGATGCTGCTGTAATCGTACCCATCAAAATAGGTGGACGCATACCAATCAGCAACACCGGGAGTTACCTGTTCGGGTTTCACCAGGTAAGGAATTGTTTTTCTTACCGGGGCTTCGCAGGCAGCCAGTGATGCAGCGGCTACACTGAACCCGAGAAATTTCAGGAAATCCCTTCGCGGTGTGGTAGTGATGTCAGCGGCTTTTTCGCCGAGCACTTCATCAAGTGGAAGATGTTCAGGAAATTCATTGTTCTTGAGGCGAACGAATTCAGCATCATTCCTAAGTTCTTCAACACCTTTCCAGTATGTTTTACTCATTTCTTTATGTTCAATTTACCCGATCTCCGATTTTGTCAACCAAAAATTTCAATGCAACAATTTCGGATTTCGGATTTTAGATTTCGGATTAAAATTTATTTTTTTCTTTTAGTAGTGGCAACGTGCACACTCGGTTCCGCCAATTTTTTCAACGGTAATCAACGAGTCGCTTCCGTATTTCGCCGACATCTCTTTATGGTACTCATTATAATATGCGTTGCCTGTCATCTTCACCTGCGTGGTACGGTGACAGTTGATACACCATCCCATCGTAAGCGGAGAATACTGCGATGCCACGGTCATACTGTCCTGTACCGGTCCATGGCATGTTTGGCAGGCAATTTTTCCAACCACGAAATGCTGTGAGTGGTTAAAATAAGAAAGGTCGGGCAGGTTATGAACACGCACCCATTGGATCGGTTTGGGATTCGGTCCGTACGTTCCTTTATCTGGATCGTAATCGAGGGCTTTATAAATTTTTGCAATTTCCACCGTACCTGTTAAGGGACCTTTCTTAATGAACTTATGACAGTTCATGCACACATTTGCAGAAGGAACTCCTGCTGTTTTTCCTTTCTCTGCTCCGGAGTGGCAGTAAACACAGGCGATGGCATTGGTGCCGGAATGTACCTGGTGGCTGAATTTGATCGGCTGATCCGGCGTATAGCCCTGTGAAATACCGATCGACTGCATACCATACCATGCCTTTCCACTTCCATAAAGAGTCATGAGAATCAGAATGACAGCAACCAGTTTTTTATTGTGGCGAGCCCAATGAACAAACGACTGCCAGCGGCTTCGTGGCGCCTGTTCAGGCAACCCTTCTTTCTGGCGAACAGTCCTCGCCAGCATGTGCTGGATTCTCCGCAGCACACTCGTTACGAGTAACAGTAAAACAGCGCCGATCAACAGGTATAAAAAAGTATTCTTCCCGGTTTCTTCCGGTTCCTGCGATGTCGCTGCGCCTGCGGCAGGCTGTTCCACTTTTTCCGCTTCCTTTTTTACATAGGCAAGAATGGCTTTGATCTCATCATCTTTCAGATTCTGAGATGGCATCATCACTTTATTAAAGTCGTTGAAAAGTTTTACAGCATACTCATCGCCGCTTTTCACCACATCCTGGGAATTTTTTACCCACTTCAACAGCCATTCTTCCGAACGCCTGTTCTCGATGCCTTGCAGAGCAGGTCCTACCACCCTGTCCTTTACGGCATGGCAGGCAGCACAATTGGTTTTGAAAAGAGCTTCACCATCCTGCGCCGAAGCACCGGAGATGGAACCCAATGACAGGATCAGGATTAAAAAAAGAAATAGCTTACAGCGCTGGTAAGATTCGTTGTGCATGTTGTTCATGTTTTACCTTGCAGGAATTCTGATAAATGATTTATATCAGTTATTCTGTTGTTCTAAAATAATTTTGGCGGAATGCTCTTTTTTAAAACGTGTGCAAATTTATCAGAAACATCAGAATTCAAAATAGTTTTTGAAAATTTTTTTAACAAATTTTAAGTAAGTGAAAAACCGGGTTTCGGAATAAAAAATTACTCAGTCGTTGCTTTGTTGATTGAAGGCAGAAAAATACAATTACCTCGGTAAACGGTTGGAGTTAAGAAGTTTGAATAGTTTTTCAATGAATCTCATCGAATGCCATACGCTAACCGGAATAAGAATGAATGGCCCAAGTTGAATGATCATTAAAGAAAAATGATAACCAAATCACTTGCTGCCAGGGTCATCTAAGATTCAACTGGTTAAGATATTTTAAAAAGCACAGGCTTACTCGGGCTTGCATCGTTTTCAAAGCTGGCGATCTGGATGTTGAGAAAATAATATCCGTCAGGAATAGAAGAAGGAACATAAACCAGTTCGGTGATGGTGGCATTCATCCGGGTCTGATGCGGGTACTTCCAGAATTCATGATGGGCAAGCAGTTTGCCACCGTCATCTTCGCGGTCGACAGAGGGTAAATCCAAAAGAATATGTTCAATGCTCTTTTCAGCCATCCATTTAGCCGCTTCGTGATGAAGGTGTGCCGGATCGGTACCGGAATATTGCCTGGTCAGTTTATCCGGTTCGTTCGGAAGCGTGCGAATGATAAGGGCTTCCGGGACCAAAGCCTGCTGCATTGCATTTCCCGGTTCAACCTGTTCTTTGATTTGTTTGAGGGTGATGATTTTGTTTCCATCCTGTTCTTTAGGTGTAACAGAAACGAGCCTGGCAAAAAAGAAAAATCTTTTCAGGCATTGATTGATCGTGAAATTTTCCTTCGAGATGTGGCCGACACATTCCGTATGGGTTCCGTTGCCGTGCGGATTGAAAAAAATATTGTTCACATTGCAGGCACCGCCTTCATTCACTGAACCAATGAAATTTCCGATCCGGAATGGCTCCATCTTAACCGGGGGAAGATGAAATGCATTGACGTTTTGTTTCCCGGCATGTAAAGGAATGGAGATATCGATGGGTTGACTGAGATCAACACGGAACGATTGATCACGGAATGAAATTGTTGCTTCCACGACTCCAAAGATGTAAAAAAAATTCTTTTGATTCCGTTCAATGAGTAAACCAGGCTATTCATTCCTGATCAGCCTCAACACTTTTCTTTCATTTCCCTGTATCACTTCTGCAAAATAAATTCCGTTGGAAAGATAAAAGCCAAAGTCAATTGGTTCACCTGCAGAAATATTTTCTCTTCGTTCAAGTTCTCTTCCGAGCAAATCTTTGATGATCAACATACACTTGCTGTTATCCGGCGAAATTATCCTCAGTGTAAAATGATCGCTGGTTGGATTCGGATAAATTTCTGCTTCGAATATATTCTCAACCGCTGCCGCACTTTTCGCCATCACGTGGCAGTGTCCCAAATCAATTAAACGTTTGCCTCTTGCCGCACTGTTCCCGCAATCATTTATAGCCGTCACTGAAATTCCGCCAAATGAAAAAGCCGGTGAAAAGTCAACGGTAATATGTATAGTTCCCTGACCGGATGAAATAGTTGCTGTCGCAGGAACTTTCCATAAATAAGATGTGGCTCCGCTCACAGGAAAAATAGAATAAGCAATTCCCGTTGCTCCCGGGCAAGGCCGGTTGGTTCCTGAAATATGACCGGGTCTCGAAGGAACGGGCGCGCCCTGGAAAAGCGTGATCGTATCGGATAATGAACTTCCACAGGAATTGGTTTCTACACAACTATAATGACCGGTATCAGTGGCTGTATATATAGAAGATATAGCTCCTGAAATATCAACTCCATTCAATTGCCATTGATAACTCAACCCTGCTCCTGTGTTTGCATCAAGTTGAACTGAATCGCCGGGACAAATAGTGGTGGAACCGTTACCGATGATGGAAGCTGTTGGAGGAAAGTGAAGGGTAACAGGAATTGAATTGGAAGTTGTGCTGCCGCATGCATTCGTCACAACGCAAGCATAACTGCCGGTTGTATCAGCAGAATAAGAAGAAGATGTAGCTCCCGGAATATTCACTGCGTTCAGTTGCCATTGAAAACTCAAACCCGTTCCCGTGTTTGCATCGAGTACAACCGAATCTCCCGAACAAAAAGTCGTGGAGCCGCTTGCTGTGACGGAAGCTGCAGGTAAAGTACACGCAGACAACTGGCAAGCCGGTGCAAAGGCAGGATCACTCGTATCCGCTGACGAAGTGTAGCCGAGTTGCCCGTTATTCGCTGTCAGTGAATAATCGTGTGCTACCTGGCCTGAACCGTCATCCAGACGCCAATAGCCGGCAAGCCCGGTTTCATTTCCGATCAAAGTAGTATTCATCGTGGATTGAATTTCCGATTGTGTACGCCCGATGTTCCACAACCGGACTTCCATGATATTGCCTTTGCAAAAAGCGCCATTGCCGGTGAAAGATCCGATGAAAAGATCCGCGGAGGTCGTTACATTGGAGGAATCAAAATTAAATCCATGCGAAACTCCGTCAATATACATCGTCAGGAAGGTGTTTCTCCTGCTCACTGCAATATGATGACACAGGTTATCCCGCAAATCAATGCTGTAAAAATCCGTGGAGTTGCCCAACGTCACAGCCAGGTAATTGTTATAGGTATCTATCGTAAAACCGGTATAACTGGTGACGCTTTTAGAAACAATGGTAGCGCTGATATTGGGCTGAACAGCATCTAATTTAATCCACGCTTCAATGGTAAAATTACCGGACCCGAATGCATAGTTGCCGCCGGATGGAATTTTTACAAAGTCATTGATGCCATCAAAATACAAACCCGTAGAACAAGCCGTCAAAACAGTAACAGCAATTCCATTGGATGTTACCGTTCCGCACACATTGGTAAAACTGCATGTATAATTCCCCTGCACAGAAGCATAATAACTTGGATACACGGCACCTGCAATGGTGTTTCCATTCCGCTGCCATTGATAACTCACTCCTGAAGTGGCATTCGCAGTCAGCAAAACAGTACCACCGGTACAAAACGTTGTGGTGCCGTTTGCCGCGATGGTTCCCGCCGGGGTAGCACGAACCGCTACGGAAATGGAATTTGAAATGGAGTTGCCGCAACCATTGGTTACAACACACGTGTAGTTTCCGGCAACAGAAGCCGGGTAAGAAGTGGATGTTGCAAGGGAAACATTCGTTCCGTTTAATTGCCATTGATAACTCAACCCGGTGCCTGTATTCGCATTGAGTGTTACTGAGTCCCCGGAACAAATAGTGGTGGAACCACTTGCGGTAATCAACGAAGTTGGGAGAACGCATCCTGATAAAGCACAAGCTGGAGAAAATAAGGGATCATTGGAATCAGCGGAAGAAGTGGGCCCGAGTTGACCGTCGTTCGCAGTTAAAGAATAATCATGAACGATTTGGCCTGATCCATCATTCAGTCGCCAGTATCCGACGAGCCCTGTTTCATTTCCGTTCAGTATCGTATTCATCACAGTCCTGATTTCCGTTTGCGTGCGGGCAACATTCCACATGCGCACTTCCATCACTTTGCCTTTCGTAAATGTTCCATAGGCGACATCATTAGAAATAAAAAGGGAATCCGGAGTAGTAACATTATAGGCAGTATAATTATAGGATAAGACGACATTTCCATCTACATAGATCGTCACCAGGATACCTGAACGCGTAAATGCAATATGGTGACAGATATGATCAGCGATGTTCACGGGTGATACGGCATTGGCACTGCCTGCCAAAAGAATGGCAGGCCTTCCTGAATAAAAATAAGCCTCGAAACCGGAATTAAAACTGGATGGACTCCGGTTCGAAAGCAGCGGAGGATAATTAAATTGCTGGTTGACATCCAAATTAACCCATGCTTCAATGGTAAAATTTCCGGTGCCGAAAGCATATGCACCGTTGTTTGGTATTTTCACATAATCGTTCACTCCGTCAAATTGCAATCCTGTTAAACAGGTTCCGGAAACAACAATGTTGATGGCATTGGATAAAAACGTACCGCATGAATTCGTAATGCTGCAGGTATAACTTCCCTGTACAGATGCTGCATAGCTTGTACCGGTCGCCCCGGTGATGTCCGTTCCATTTAATTGCCATTGGTATGTGCCGCCGCTTCCTGCATCGCCGGCATTGAGTGATGCAGCGGATCCGTTGCAGATGGTGGCAGAACCCACAACACCGATGGTATCGGATGTGGGAATGGTGGTTACGATGATCAGATTCGATGTCACGTTTCCACAGGTGTTTGAAACCACACAAGTGTAATATCCGGGAACACCGGTGTTATAGGTTGATGACGTGGCTCCGGCTATATTGACACCGTTCAATTGCCATTGGTAACTCCAGCCACTTCCTGTATTGGCATTGAGCGTAACAGAACTACCTGAACAAAATGTCGTGGATCCACCGGCAGTTATAGTTGCTGTTGGCAATGTGCAGGTTGGGCATGCAATAGCCCAGGAAGGGTTGCTGCTGAAACTCCCGAACGTCCCGTTATTACCGAGGGTATAATCCGTTACCATCAATCCGCTTCCTTCATTACACCGCCAATAGCTAACCAGGCCGGGAGAAGAATAACTGACCACGGTGTTCATGTTGCTTAGAATATCACTTTGCGTCCGCGCTACATCCCATAACCGCACTTCTTTGATGATACCGTTGAATGGATAATAGGGGAACGTTTGATCCGGAAAGGAAGCTCCGATATAAAGCTGGCTCGTTAACGACAAGTTATCCCAGCAATACACCGACGGATTGTAAAATGTGCTGTCGATATATACATACATATTACCCGATTGCCTGGTAATGGCAATATGATGGCATTGATTATCTCTCAGGTCGGCTGAAGCAACCTGGAATCCACAGGTAGGAGAAGTCGAACTGATCCCGAAATCAAGATGGCCGTTATAAATTCGTATTTCTAAATTTCCAAGACTGGGTTGAAAAGGATAGAAGAAGGAAAAAATTTCTTCAATGCTGAAAGAGGATGAACTGGCTTCGTCCCGGATCCATGCTTCAAAGGTAAAATCTCCGATGGGGCCCGGAATGCTGCTGACGCTAACATAATCATCCACTCCGTCGAAGTGCAATGCGTTTGAACTAAGCTGGGAAAAGGAGAACCCGGAGATCAGGATGAAAAGAGTGAGCAGTAAAATTATTTTTTTCATGGCGGTTAGCAGGAACTTGCTTTACGAATGTACGATTCATTTTTTATTGTTGTTGTACAATTTTTTTTCCTTCTTTTTTTTTGAAAAAAAAGGAATTTATGCTTTGAATTAATCTTCCTAACTTGCGATTGAATTCATCATTGACATCATGAACAAAAACAAGAGCACAGGATTCTTCCTGGTCATCCTATTATTTCTTCTTCATTCCATGAAATCGGATGCCCAGTTAAAAATTAATTTTTCTTCGAAAGATGGTTTGAACCTCGCCGCCGACTGGTATCCTGTTAGCGACAGCATGCCGGTGATTCTCCTTTGTCACCAGGCGCGTTTCAGCCGTGGCGAATACCTTGAAACAGCATTGAAGCTGAACAAATTCGGGTTCAACTGCATGGCACTCGACCAGCGCAGCGGCGATGAAGCCAATGGCATCATCAATGAATCAGCAGCGGAAGCAAAACGATTGAACAAACCGCAAACTTACGCCGATGCCGAACAGGATATTGTGGCCGCACTCGATTACCTCTATGGAAAATACAGGAAAAGAATCATTCTCCTGGGAAGTTCATATTCCGCTTCACTGGCTTTAAAGATTGCGAAAGAAAATGATCATGTGCTGGCCGTGGCGGCCTTCAGCCCGGGAGAATATTTTGATCAGAGAGATTTTATTGCCAAACACATCGACGGACTTTCGAAACCTGTCTTTATTACATCATCGAAAGAAGAAGCGGATGGCGTAACTGAACTTGTAAAAGACGTCGTGTCGCTGATCAAGGTGCAGTACATACCGAAAACCGCCGGCGACCACGGATCGAAGGTGTTATGGAACAGCCAGCCCAACCACGAAGAATACTGGATTGCGTTGATGAGTTTCCTGAACAGGATCAAAAAAATTGAACCGGGAGAACAGAAATAATCCAACCGTTCAACCGTTCCAATACCCGCCGGCGTTGCGGGAAAATCCCATGATAAAAAAAATCCTTTTTTGTTTGTTGATCATCCTTAGCTCTTTCCGGCTGCATGCACAAAAAAGAATGACTACTGTCGGCTTCCAGGTAAAACCCATTTTTCCTTTGAGTTTTGTCAATACCGGTTCACAGACTGTCATTCAGAACAACGTCCACTTTGACCTCACCTTAAATTCCGGCTTCAGCGGAGGCATGATGATACGCCGGCCGTTTACCGACCTGCTTGCTTTCGAAGCGGGCATCAACTACGTAAAAAGAAAATACGATCTGAAAATCAAAGACGGGAATTTCAATGATGAATCACAGTTCAGGATCATCGGGTATGAAATTCCGGTCAGTTTGCTGGTGTACATTCAGCTCGGAGAAAAATTTTTCATGAATGCTTCGATGGGATATTCACTCGACATGTTCGCCAGTGATGTGACGTCGCATGACCTGTATTACATTCAATATTCATCCCGCAAAAGTCTTTTCCAGTCGGCGGTGCTGGCCAACATCGGCTGGGAGTACCGCACAGAGAAGAGCGGTTATTTTTATCTCGGCGGTTCGTATCACCGTCCGTTTTCATCCATCTATTCAACCAGGATAAAATATACCGGGAACGGAAAATCGGAAGATACCAACACCTTTCTTTTCGGCAATTACCTGACGCTGGACCTGCGTTACTTTTTTTATGAAGATCCGAAAAATAAAAATAAAATGCCCGGTGATTCCGAATGATTCCGTTCAGGATAATTTCAGATTTTCTTTGTGACGATCAGCATCGCGCAGCGTTTTCTTTTCAAGATTTTGTTTGAACGCATCCGTCAGGTCAACCCCTGTCTGGTTCGCCAGGCAGATGAGCACAAACAGCACATCAGCCAGTTCATCCGGTAATTTTTTTGCCTCATCCGATTTTTTATTGGACTGTTCACCATACGTCCGGCCGATGATACGCGCCACCTCACCCACTTCTTCCGCGAGCATCGCCATGTTGGTGAGTTCGCTGAAGTAACGGACTCCGTGGGTTTTGATCCATTGATCGACTTGCTGTTGGGCATCCTTTATGGTCAACATGTTGTGATCGTTCATTGTGATTAAGTTAATTTAGTTTCAGGAAAAATAACATCAGCTAATCCTCTAATCATCACATCAGAAAATCCAATTCATTCTTTCATCTTCGAATCGATTACGATCGTCACCGG
>JAPLDA010000072.1 GCA_026391945.1 Bacteroidota bacterium
GCTGGTGGGTTAGGAGGAATTATTGCCAATAAAAAAAACATTTCTATTATTAATGATACACTCACTCTTGGAAGGATCACTGCATGCAAACATGCCAACGGAAGAGACTGGTGGGTAGTGGTGCATCGGGCTAACTCTGATCAATATTATAAAATGTTAATCACTCCTGATACCATATTAACATCCTCTCAAAGCATTGGAGGTGTAATAAGAGGGGGATTAAGCGATGTTGCGGGCCAAGCATTATTTTCTCCCGACGGAGCAAAATATGCCTTACTTACCTATGATACCACAATGTATGTGATGGACTTTGACCGTTGTACGGGTGATTTCAGTAATGGAGTTATGGTCACAATTCCAGATACCAATCTTGCAACTGTTGGATGTGCTTTTTCACCAAACAGTCGTTTTCTTTATGTGTCGAACAACCAACATGTTTTTCAATTTGACACATGGGCAGGTGCTTCCATGCCTTCAACCAAAACCATTGTCGCGACCTACGACGGTTTTATTTCCGGACTACATTCAACCTTTTTTATGATGCAATTAGCTCCTGATAATAAGATATATATTTCTACTTCCCAAGGGACCAATGTACTTCATGTAATCAATGATCCTGATCAACCTGGACTTTCCTGTAACCTGGTGCAGCATCAACTCAGGCTTCCTTCCTACAATGCAGAGGCACTACCCAATGCACCTAATTACGATTTGGGAGCGTTAACAGGGAGTGTTTGTGATTCGCTTCCGCATGTTGGAATAATTGAATTGGCAGACCAGCAGGATTTAATTTCCGTTTTTCCAAATCCATCGGTAACCGGAATTTTTTATTTCCAGTTGAATGAATCACCAGACCAAATAAAAAACATGGAGATTCTTGATGTTACAGGAAGGCTAATTGATGCATCAAAAAAGAACCTGTATGAAGTAGATATATCTTCTTCAGCAGGCGGAATTTATTTTTATTCCATTCAGACAAAGTCGGGGAAAATAATTAAAGGGAAGTTGGTGAAGGAGTAGAGTGAATGGTTGAATGGTTGAATGGTTGGTTGAGTTGATTAAGTTGATTGAGTTGATTGAGTTTTCGAAGTCGTCTAATGGTCTAATCGTCTCTGGTTTTATCGTCTTTCCTATTCCCCGGACCTATTTGAACTTATACGCGAATGAAATATGTTTTTTCAATTCCCGCTGGATACGCATGACTTTTTCTTTACCTGCTTCAGCCATGGCCAGTCTTGCACTGTCGCCGGCGTAGGTAAAATAGCCGATATGATAATCGAACATAGCCTGGTAGTCGACCATCTTATTAAGAGCGGTCAGATCATTCATCAGTAAATCAGATTTCAGCCATTTCATATCAAACTTCAGGAACTCATCATTCAAATCCGATTTTACGCTCGATACAAAACAACCTGAAACATAACGCTCCGGATCATACAACTCTTGCTTCGACAAGAAATCGTGTGCATGCGGATCGGTCAACAGCGTCCGGTTTTCCTGCTGCGCCAGCAATTCAATCCGGGTAATCAATTTATGAAAAGCATTCATTAAGGCGGGCGTGGAGAGATCGCATCCTGTATTGGTGACCTGTTCCGGGTGTTCTTTCGATAACTCATCAATGAATTTATCGAATTCAGGTTGGATGCTTTTATAAAATTCCGGATACAATATTTGTATGACTTTGTAATGATTGAATTTGATGTCCTGGTTCAGCACCACGAGATCGGGACGGAAATTTTCGACGATGCGTGAATAATAATACTGCATCACCAGGCTCCAGTCGGAAATGATGATGATGCTGTTTTTAGGAGCGGAAGTATTGAGCATGTGCATCAACGATTCACTGATGTTGTAATTTCTCCGGTCGCATTTCGGAAAGTTGATGACGGTCTGTGCTATGATGGCCAGGGGAAGAACATACTTCAACTTGAGGAAGTCGAACCATTCCATGGCCGCGAATGCAACAGGAATCGTAAGCAGCATGAACGGCAGCAGCATGTAGGCATCGGTATTTTCCCATTGGTTGTTGTTGATCTGGTAAACAAAGAGCATGAGGAAATAGAAAAATACGACGGAGAAAAAACGGAACATTTTTTTTCGGATCATGAAAAACAATCCGCCGATCACCAATGGAAAGAAAAACAAATACTGAAAAAAAGTAAGTTGGAGAAAATAGGGGATGCGCGACAGGATAAGGTTCGTCGAAGCCTCGTCAAGATGTTTGGAATAGGATCCGCCGGAAACATGATAGAACATTCCCTGAAAGGTATCCGGTTTGCCAAACATAAACGGGTAGTCATGCTGCGCACGGATGTACATCCACGAATAAAATCCGATGGTGATAACGGCAGCGATGGCGGCCATCATCCAGATCGGTTTCGATTTCAAGACAGCCATGTAATCAGCTGCAAAACTTTTTTTCTCCTGACTGATTTTTTTCTTTTTATCTTTTTTGTCACTCACAGATGAATGAACAGCTGCAAACAGGTTATTGAAAAAGAAAAAAGGAATGAACGGCGTGAACAGGATCACGGTGAGGTGATGGTTGCTCAATCCGAAAGCATAACCGACAGCAGCCCAGACGAGGAATTTATTTTTTCGTGCCGTTTGAAAATGAACCAGTCCGTACAACAGCATACTCATCGACAAAACCTGGAAAGCATATACTTCAATGGTGTTCGACCAGGTCCAGTAACTTAAATTATTTCCAAAAGAATGATTCAGGATCATCCTTGTTGTCTTATAAAATAAGAGCGATGCAATGGAAGAGCAGGAGATGGAAAAAAGATTCAGAATGAAAACATGGTTATCTGTAAAGAGCAGGAACAATTTATTCCAGAGGAAACCTGATAGGATATAAGCCGGAGTTCCCGGCGGGTGAGCAATGCTTCCGAGGTTGATCACCGTGGCAAATTCCGAAGCGTCATCAAACATCAGGGAAGAGGACTGTGTGATGAAATAAATCGAAAACGGAAAAATAAAACAAAGGATTGAAAAAAGAGTGTCGCGAACGGATGCTTTCATAAGCCAGGTAATTATTTAAATAGTGTAACCATGATCTCATTTCTCCAGATCAGGATGATGACTCCTGTGATGGCGATCATAACGCCCGCCAGCGATTTGAGAGAAATTTTTTCCCTGAAAAATACGAAAGAAAATACCAATGCAAACACGGGCACGAGTGAAAAAAATGTCTGCGCCACGGATACGTCGATGAACTTCACCGTGTACAGCGAAAGACTCACTCCGATGAATGGCCCGAACATCGTCCCCAGCACGGCATAGCGGATGCCGTGATCTTTGTTTTCTTTCAACGGCCTGATGACTTTTGTGAAAGAACGTGTGATGAATGTCAGGATGAAAATGGAAGCCGTAGCAATGCTCAGCCTGATAAACGTGGCATGAACAGGGTTCACCGTATGCTGAAACTGTTGCTCGGCAAGGAATCCTTTTTTTGCCAGCACCAGCCCGGCTCCCTGGCAAAGTGCGCCGAGAATTCCGGCGATGATTCCTGCTGAGATATTCCCGTGGCCGTGATCAGGAATCAGCTCGCGTTCACTTTTTCCAAGACTGATGTTGATGACTCCGAAAATGGTGATGGCGATTCCGGTGATACCGATCCATGAAATGTGTTCATCGAGGAGAAGTGAGCCAAGCAGCAAAGCCGCTGCAGGAGCCAGCGTGCCGAGTACACTTCCGATTCTTGTTCCGAGAATCGCATACATCCGGAAGGCGAAGTAATCACCGATGGTTAAGCCGATGACTCCTGAAAAGCCGAGCCATAGCCATGCCTGGAGATATTCTTTTGAAAACAATTGAACAAATGCTGTGTGATCAATCACCAGCGATGCAACCGTAAGAAAAATAGTCGCAAGCAAAAGCCGAAAGTGATTCAGTGAATGGGAGCCGAGTCTGCGTGCCGCCTGTGTAAACGGGAAAATACCGATTGACCACGAAAGCGTGGTGAGCAGCGCAAAGACAATTCCGGGTGAAAAATTCATCGGCGTCAATAATAATAAAAATAAAAGGATTCAGTTTCGTTCGCCGAAAATAGCGGAGCCGATTCTCACCATGTTGCTGCCTTCTTCGAGAGCGATTTTGTAATCACTGGTCATGCCCATGGAAAGGATTTCGGATTTCGGATTTAAGATTCCCGATTGCGCTTTGATGGAAGCAAAGAAATTTTTTAAAGAATGGAATTCTTTTCGGATTTGGTTTTCATCATCCGTGAGCGTAGCCATTCCCATGAAGCCATCAATGGAAATATTTTTCAGGTCAGTCAGTCCGGGAGAGCCAAGCAGGTTTTCAGCTTCCTCAAAACTGAAACCGAATTTCGTTTCTTCCTGTGCAATGTAAACCTGGAGCAGGCAATGGATGATGCGGTTGTTTTTTTTGGCTTCCTTGTCGATCTCCTTTAAAAGTTTGAAACTGTCGACACTGTGAATGAGCGAAACAAAAGGAGCAATTAGTTTCACTTTGTTGCTTTGCAGATGCCCGATGAAATGCCATTGAATGTCTTTCGGCAACTGCTCATGCTTCTCTACAAGTTCCTGTACATAATTTTCGCCGAAAATTTTATGGCCGGAGTTGTACACGGCCATGATTTCTTCCACCGGTTTGGTTTTCGAAACGGCAACCAAAACAGCTTTGTGCAGATTCAATTCGTTCAGAATGACAGAGAGTTGTTCGATATGGACTGGCATGGCGGATAGAAAAAAATTATTCAATGCTGTGAAGTACCAGTCCGCTGCGGAGTTTCGGCTCGAACCACGTTGTCTTTGGAGGCATGATCTTTCCCGAATCGGCAATATTGATCAGTTGTTTCATGGTGACGGGATACAGGGCAAAAGCGACTTTCATCTCTCCCGAGTTCACGCGTTTTTCCAGTTCACCGAGTCCGCGCAGGCCGCCGACGAAATCAATACGCTTGTCTGTGCGGAGATCTTTGATGTTGAGCAGAGGAGTGAGTATTCGATCCGAAAGGATGGTGACGTCGAGTACGCCGATCGGGTCGTTGTCGTTGTACGTTCCCGTTTTTGAAGTGAGGGCATACCAGGAACCATCGAGGTACATTCCGAACGTATGTAGTTTGCCGGGTTTGTAAATCGTTTTTCCTCTTTCTTCCACGGTAAAATTCTCGGAAAGTTTTTCGAGAAAATTTTCTTTCGACATTCCGTTCAGGTCTTTCACCACGCGGTTGTAATCCATGATGGCCAGCTGATCATCTGGAAAATGAACGGCGAGAAAAAAGTTGTATTCTTCTTTTCCGGTGTGATTCGGGTTCGCATCGCGTCGTTCTTTTCCAACCAATGCTGCAGCGGCTGTCCGGTGATGGCCGTCGGCAACGTACGTGTATTTTATTTTTGAGAACAGGTCAATGATCCTGCTGATAACAACATCGTCCTGGATCACCCAAAAAGTATGGCCGATACCATCATCCGAAACAAAATCATATTCAGGAGTGGTCTTTACGGTTTCCTGTACGATGCTGTCGAGCGTAGGGACATTCGGGTATGCAAAAAATACCGGCTCGTAATTCAGGTTGCTGTAACGGATGTGATTTTTCCGGTCTTCTTCTTTATCCGGACGCGTGAGTTCGTGTTTTTTGATGATGTCGTGGAGATAATCATCCACGGCGGCACAGCCGACGATTCCGAATTGCCTTCTGCCGTTCATCGTCTGGGCATAGATGTACAGGCAATCTTTTTTATCGGTGAAGAAGACTCCTGTATTCATCAACTTTTCAAAATTCTCTTTTCCTTTTTTATAAATCTCCGGGGCATAATGATCAAACTCATCGGGGAAATCGATTTCCGGTTTGATGACGTGGTAGAATGAGTTTGTATTATCGCCGGCTTCGATGCGTGCCTCTTTTTCATTCAGAACATCATACGGTTTGGATGCCACTGATTTGACAAATTCTTTTTTCGGTCGGATGCCTTTGAAGGGTTTTAGTATGGCCATGGGATTTGATGATTTTCAGATTTGGAGATTTGGGATTTGAGGATACGAAGATGTGTAGATGGGGCAATTAGCAAACTGGTCTGATGGTCAGATCGTCCAATGGTCTGAACTCTTCAGTAAAAAAATCCATCTTCCAATTCCCAATCCCTAATTACTCCCCTTAAAATAATTCACCACTTTCGAAGCGAGTTCGATGCCGATTCTTTCCTGTGCTTCTTTGGTGGAGCCACCGATGTGAGGAGAGAGGGAAACTTTCGGATGCTCACGGAGTTCTTTCCGTACAACCGGTTCGTCTTTGAAAACATCGAGTGCTGCAAAGGCAATCTTCCCGCTATTCAATCCTTCAATGAGGTCATCTTCCACCACCACACCACCTCTTGACGTATTCACGATTCCCACACCGTTTTTCATCAGAGCAATTTCCTTTTTCGTGATCACCGGTGTAGCGCCTTTCGGGAACGGAACATGCATGGTGATGAAATCGCTTTCAGCTAAAAGTTTTTCAAACGGAACACATTTCATCGTGATCGACATCTTCGCATCACCGTAGGTTCTGAAAAAATCAAATTCGATTTTCACATCCTGTGCGTGAAGTTTGAAAGGCATCACATTCATTCCTAAACCCAATGCAATCCGTGCCGTAGCCTGGCCAATTTTTCCAAAGCCGATGATGCCGAGAGTTTTTCCGCGGAGTTCAATCCCGGCAGAATATTTTTTCTTTAGTGCATCAAACTTTTCTTTTGTATCGCAGGTTGGCATGTTGCGGTTGGAATCATGCAGCATGCGCGCCATCGTAAAGAGGTGGGCAAACACAAGCTCCGCCACCGACTGCGAACTGGCTTCCGGCGTATTGATGATCTTGATGCCTTTGTGTTTCGCGAATTCGATGTCGATGTTATCGAGCCCGACACCGGCTCTCCCGATGAGGCGAAGCCCGTTACTCGCTTCAATGACTTCCTGCGTCACCTTGGTGGCGCTGCGGACAAAGAGTGCATCAAAATCCTGCAGGGAAGAAGCGA
>JAPLDA010000012.1 GCA_026391945.1 Bacteroidota bacterium
CTTCATCGGGAACAGCTATACTTATGTAAATGATTTGCCGGGTACACTTTACCAGCTTGCTTTAGCCGGCGGCGATACGATCATCTATGATTCCAATACGGTCGGCGGATACACGTTGCAACTTCACAGTACGAATGCAACTACATTATATAAAATTTCATCGCAGCCCTGGGACTATGTCGTATTGCAGGAGCAGAGCCAGATCCCGTCGTTCCCGCCTCAACAGGTCGATACGATGTTTTATCCGTATGCCATCTTTCTCGACAGCCTCATTCATGCAAATGATTCGTGCACACAAACCGTTTTCTACATGACCTGGGGACGCAAGTACGGTGATGCATCCAACTGTGCATTTTATCCGCCGGTATGTACGTATGCCGGAATGCAGGCCGGCCTGAGATCCAGTTATCTCGAAATTTCCGACAGCCTCCGCGCCATCGTTTCGCCTGCAGGAATATCGTTTCAAAATTCCATGCTGGCCGACAGCAACATCAACCTGTACCAAACTGACTTCAGCCATCCATCCATCGAAGGCACCTACCTCATTGCCTGCACTTTTTATGCTTCCGTATTCAGGAAAACACCGGCTGGAAATTCATTCATCTCTACATTGACGCCCGTGGTTGCCGCTTTCCTTCAGAACATCGCTGCTCATACGGTGCTCGACAGTCTTGATACCTGGCACATCGGAACCTATGAGCCGCATGCAGCATTTGCGATGAATCAACTTACTGCTCTTACGTACCAGTTTATTTCAGATTCACTGAATGCTTCGACTCATTACTGGTCGTTTAACGGATCGGCCACGGGTTCCTCAACGACTCATACTTTTCCGGGGAATGGAAATTATACAATCACACACATTGCCTGTAACGATTGCACCTGCGATACAAGCAGTCAGAATCTTTTCATCACGCCGTTCTCAACGAATGATCTTGATGAAAAATATATTTCCATTGACGTGCTTCGTAATCCTGTTAAAGATTACCTGGCTATCAGGATTACTGATGATCATTTCCGGAATGAAATTTATTCCGGTAAACTTTTTGATCTTTTCGGGCGACAGGTGATGACCTTGAATCTCCCTCCAAACAGGGAAACCATTTTCAGCATCAGCTTTCTTGATGCCGGAACTTATTTTCTCAGGGTGACAAATGATCGCGGAAAAAATGGTTTGAGAAAAATAGTGGTTTTATAATGTTGGTTTTATTCCGCCGCCGTCACTTCTGTGCCGGTTTGAGAATTTGTTTCCGCTGAAGTTGGATCGACCACCGGTAACTGCTCCTTGTGTCCATAAAATTTTTTCTGAAAAATCAGGAGCAGCGAAACGCCAATGGTGATCGAAGAATCGGCGATGTTAAACACTTCACGGAAAAATAAAAACGGTTCTCCTCCCCAAACGGGAAACCATGAAGGGAAGTGCCCTTCAAAGAGAGGGAAGTAAAGCATGTCCACCACGCGGCCATGAAACAATTTTGCATAACCGCCTTCGGCAGGAAACATCGTGGCGATGCCGGCATTGCTCTCCGAAAAAACCAATCCGTAGAAAACGCTGTCGATGATGTTGCCGATGGCCCCGGCAAAGATGAGTGAAAAACAAACGATCAGTCCGTTGTGAGCTTTCTCTTTGATAAGCCGGAGAAGATACCATCCGATTCCGAAAACCAAAGCAATACGGAATACACTGAGCAAAAGTTTTCCGAAACTTCCCCCGAACTCCAGTCCGAAAGCCATCCCGTTATTTTCAGTAAAGTGAATGAGAAACCAGTTTCCTAAAACATGAAACTCCTGCCCGAGGTACAAATGTGTTTTGATCCAGATCTTGAAGACCTGGTCAACAAACAAAACAAGAAAAATGATCAGGAGAGATTTTTTCAATGGCGGATTGGGAATTGGGAATTGCAGATTGTGGAGTTATTCATTCGCAATCTTAAATCCGGAATCCGCAATGGTTTGAAATGAAAAAGTCAGTCTCTGTATTGGTTGAGCTTCGCTTCAATACTCTGCGTGGTATGAGGAACAGCACGAAGTCGCTCTTTCGGAATCAGCTTACCGGTTACACGACAAACGCCGTAAGTTTTGTTTTCGATTCTCACCAGTGCATTGTCGAGTTGCTCAATGAATTTTCTCTGGCGGCTGGCTAACTGGCCGGCTTCTTCCTTCGCTAAACTGTCGGAACCGTCCTCAAGCATTTTAAAGGTGTTGGCGGTATCGTCCGTGCCATGTTCATTCGCACTGTTGAGCTGAGCCTGAAGCGTAACCAATTCCCTTTTCGCATCCAGCAGTTTTTTATTAATAATAGCCCGGAACTCTTCCAGTTCCTTATCGGAATAACGTGTCTTGTTCGGATCTACTTCGGCTGCTTTCGGCCGGATAATTTTTCTTCCTTCGTCTTTGTTATAAGGCATACGTTTATTAAAAGCGTTATGGACAGGAGCCTGCGCCGGTTTTGCTGCAGGAACCTGTTTTTCAATTTTTGTAATTGGTTTCGATGAAGCTGTTTTTTTTGCAAGTGGTTTTGCCTTTACAGCAACCACCTTTTTCACTGCTTTGGGTTTCACTTTCACGACAGGTTTCGCCTTTGCTTTCACGACAGGTTTTGCTTTCGCTTTCGGCTTTGTTTTGACAGCAGCTTTGGGTTTTGATTTTGAAGCCGGCTTTTTCTTAGCGACCTTCTTCACTGCGGATTTTTTAACCGGTTTTGATTTCGGTTTTCCTTTTGATTTCGGCTTGCTTACTTTTTTCATGGGTAAAATATTTGATGAATACCGGTGCTTGCTCCTGTAAAAAGCAAGTGTTAATTCACATGCTAACCTTAGTTTTTCCTGATTGAAATCGTGGTCTGTATGTTTTCGTCAACCTCGATCTGAACCGCATCCCGATCCTCCATGGAATCGACAAATTCGAGCGAGGCCGCCAAAATTTCCGCGCAAATATAGACTTTATTATTTAATATAGAAGTCTTGATGGCAGCGTGATTCAGCACCTTCAGGTCAATTTTATCGGTCACTTCCAGGCCCTTGTCTTTACGAAGATTTTGAACCCGGTTCACAAACTCACGGGCAATCCCTTCCTCCCTGAGCTTTTCATCAATTTTGGTATCCAGGGCAACCGTCAGGTCTCCATCGCTGGTTACTTCCCATCCGGGGATATCTTCTGAAAGAATTTCCACATCCTCAGCCATCAGGTGGATCACCCGGCTATTGAGGTGCAATTCGAACCCGGAATTTTTTTCGAACGCTGCAATATCCTCCTGGCTGAAACCATGAATCGCCGCCGCCGCATCTTTCATCAAAGCCCCGACTTTCTTCCCAAGCACCTTGAAGTTCGGCTTAATCTTTTTAATTAAAATTCCGGAAGTGTCGGTGATGTATTCAATTTGTTTCACGTTCACCTCTGCAAGAATAAGATCTTTTACCGATTCCAGTTTTTGCTGAAACGATTTTTCGAGAACAGGAACCAGGATTTTACCAAGCGGCTGCCTTACCCGGATGTTTACTTTCTTACGCAACGACAAAACCATGGATGATATTTTCTGGGCAAGTTCCATCCGCTCTTCCAGCAACTGATCGATGAGCTGCGGATCACTTGCAGGAAATTCCGACAGGTGAACCGAAGAAACTTTATGCCGGTTCGTGATGTTGTTCAAATCACAGAACAACCGGTCGGCAAAAAAAGGAGCAACCGGCGACATCAACTGCGCAATCGTTTCAAGACAGGTATATAACGTCTGGTAAGCCGCTATCTTGTCGTTTGAATAATCTCCTTTCCAGAATCTTCTTCTGCACAAACGAACATACCAGTTGCTTAAATGTTCCGTCACGAAATCCTGGATGGCACGGGTGGCTTTCGTTGGTTCGTAATCAGCATAACATTCATCAACATATTTTACCAGCGAATTCAGCTCCGACAATATCCATCTGTCAATTTCAGTTCGTTCCGCGACCGGAATTTCTTTTTCAGCATACGTGAATCCGTCAATGTTGGCATACAACGCAAAGAATGAATACGTGTTGAAAAGCGTTCCGAAAAATTTTCGCTGCACTTCACCGATTCCATCCATGTTGAATTTCAGGTTGTCCCACGGCTGTGCGTTGCTGATCATGTACCAGCGCGTCGCATCGGCACCGTATTTTTCAATGGTCTCAAACGGATCCGCAGCATTGCCCAGGCGCTTCGACATTTTGTTTCCGTTCTTGTCGAGCACGAGGCCGTTGCTCACCACATTTTTAAATGCAACGGAATCAAACAGCATCACGGCAATGGTGTGAAGAGTGAAAAACCATCCGCGTGTCTGGTCAACACCTTCGGCGATAAAATCTGCCGGGAAGGCCCCCGTGGCGCCAAAAGGTGGTGAACCGGTATCTCCCATATAATGCCACTGCGCATACGGCATGGCGCCGCTGTCGAACCACACATCGATGAGATCGCTTTCGCGAATCATTTTTTTTCCGGTGGACGAAACCAGAAATATTTCATCGACATAAGGTCTGTGTAAATCAAATCCGGCTTGGCTACCTTTCTCCCCATCTCCCTTTCTCCCTTTCCCCGTTGCTTCAACAATCGGATTCGCTTTCATAAAACCAGCCTTCACCGATTGATCGATTGCATCGGAGAGTTCTTTCATGGAACCAATGCAGATCTGTTCGTTGCCGTCTTCTGAAGTCCATACCGGAAGCGGGATTCCCCAGTAACGTGAACGGGAAAGATTCCAGTCAACAAGATTCTCCAGCCAGTTTCCGAACCGTCCTGTTCCTGTTGATTCAGGTTTCCAGTTGATGGTTTTGTTGAGTTCAATCAATCGCTCTTTGGCAACAGTTGTCTTAATAAACCAACTATCGAGTGGATAATATAAAATAGGTTTGTCGGTACGCCAGCAATGCGGATAGCTGTGTTCGTACCGTTCCACCTTGAATGCTTTGTTCTCTTTTTTCAGTTTGATGGAAATGCGTTCGTCAACGGATAAATATTTTTCACCGCCTTGTTTTTTTCTTTCCTCTTCCTTCTCCTCATCGGTGAGGTACTGTTCTTTTACATACTCACCGGCAAAATCAGTCACCTCAGAAATAAATTTTCCCTGCTTGTCAACGAGTGTGAGCGAGCCCAACCCGTTTTGTTTTGCCGTGCGAAAATCGTCTGCGCCAAAACTCGGGGCAATGTGCACGATGCCGGTTCCGTCTTCAGTGGTTACAAAATCTTCTTCTAATATTTTAAACGGAATTTGTTTATCTCCTTCTTTATATTCCTCAATCTTAAGTTCCGAATTTTTCTGTGGAAAATATTTTTCTAATAAATCCTTTGCAAGAATTACATTAATAATTCGATGAGTGTATTGATTATATGTCTTTACCAAAACATAGGTAATATTTTTCCCCACAGCAAGCGCTGTATTAGACGGAAGTGTCCAGGGTGTTGTGGTCCATGCAAGAAAAAATAAGTCTTCATTTTTAGGAATAATTGGAAAAATACTTTTCCCTTTAATATCCAATCCTTCGTCTTCAAGAACCTTAAACTGAGCCACCGCAGATGTGTCCTTTACATTCTTATAGGTTCCCGGCTGGTTCAGCTCATGCGAACTCAAACCGGTTCCGGCAGCGGGTGAATACGGCTGAATGGTGTATCCTTTATAAAGAAGATTTTGTTTGAAGGGATTGTCGCCGCTGTATAATTTTTTCAGCAGGAACCAGCAGCTTTCGATGTATGAATTTTCAAACGTGATGTATGGATTTTCCAGATCAACCCAATACCCCATTTTACGTGTGAGGTCATCCCACACGTTTTTGTATTTCATCACCTCTTTCCGGCAGGCTTTGTTATACTCTTCAACGGAAATTTTTTTGCCGATATCGTCTTTGCGGATACCGAGCGTTTTCTCCACGCTTATTTCGATAGGAAGTCCGTGCGTATCCCACCCTCCTTTTCTTTTTACCTGGAACCCTTTCAGTGTTTTATAGCGGCAGAAAATATCCTTGATCGAACGCGACATCACATGATGAATGCCCGGTAACCCGTTCGCCGACGGCGGTCCTTCATAAAAAGTAAAGCTGGGTTTCCCTTCGCGGCTGGACACACTCTTTTCAAATGTGTTTTCCCGCTCCCATCGCAACAATTCTTCTTTGCCGACAGAAGGAAGATCCAGTTGGTTGTATTCCCTGTATTTACTCATAACCCTTGTATAAAAAAGTCAGAAAATAAGAAAAATATCAGTCGATCGTGGCAATCACCTTCAGCTCAATGGCAATCGGAGTCGGCAGGCAATTGATTTCAAGGGTGGTGCGGCAGGGGGGATTGTTTTTGAAGTATTCTGCCCAAAGTTTATTGTACTTCGGAAAATCGTCTTTCATGTTGGTAAGAAAAACTGTCACGTCAATAATTTTATCCCAAGACGAACCGGCATCTTCAAGAATCAGTTTTACATTTTTAAAAACAGAATGACATTGTGCTTCGATGTCATAATTGATGATGTTTCCCTGATCGTCCAGATCAACTCCCGGAATTTTTTTTGTTCCCTTTTCACGCGGGCCAACACCGGAAAGAAAAAGGAGATTGCCGACTCGTCGTGCATGAGGATATAAACCAACCGGCTCCGGCGCTTTTGAAGAATGAATGGATTGATTTTTTTCTGTCATGGCAATGGGTCGGGGAAAGAAAGCGGGCTAGTGTAACTGACCGCAAAAATTTATTTCAAATTTTCCGTAATGGCTTTAGCCAATTCTTCTTCGGCAACGATTCCGTTCTTCTTCCATTTCTGAACGCCGTTTTTAAAAAGGATGAACACGGGAACACCTTGTATTTCGTACTGTTTGGCTACCTCTTTACTATTGTCTACATCGAGCCTGAGTACCGTTGCCTTGCCTTTGAAGTCGGTGGAAATTTTTTCTACCACGGGAACCATCTTCCTGCAGGGCGCACACCATTTGGTATGGAAATCCACAAGCACCGGCTGACTGGTTTTCAGCATCTGCTGAAACTCCGCAAGTGTAAGCTGTTTGATGTTTTCATCTTTCACGCCTTCGGGTTTGGTAACAGCGAAATTATTACCCATCCATGCATTCATGCCGCCTTCGAGGTTATATACTTTTTTGAAACCGTTTTTTTTCATGAGCTCAGCCGCCTGGCTGCTTCTTCCTCCGGCTTTGCAGTACACATAAACCGGTTTGTCCTTCTGCATCAGGTTGATTTTGCTTTCAAAATCTTCATCGTAAAAGTTGATCACGCTGGCGCCGTTAATATATCCCTGGTTCACTTCTTCCGGTGTGCGCACATCGAGGATAATTCCTTCGCCCGACTCCACGAGTTGTTTGAATTTTTCTGCATTCACTTTTTCAACGACATTTTGTGGCTGGCCGGAATTTTCTGCCGCTTGTTGATTTTGTCCGTTTGAACAACTGAAAATAAAAACAGTTGTCAGTAAAATATAAAGTTGCTTGATCATGTGTCGAAGGAATTTAATTTCGATGCGAAGATACATCTTCAATTCTGAAGAACAAGGATGCTTTTGAATACGGTTGGTACTGAGTTTAAGAGTGCAAGGGCAGATCAGCAATTCCCCAAAAACAGCGGCGTGCCGGAAAACCTGGCACAGCCCATGATTCCGTTCCTCTTTTTCCTGCATTGGTCGTGTTGATTTTAAAAAAGAAACTGTAGGTTTGCGCTTTCATCCAACACTATGAAATTATTCATCCGCAACCTGGAAGGTTCCATCAACGAAGTGCAGCTCGAAAGCCTGTTCGCACAATTCGGTCCTGTGCTCAGCACGAAAATCATCTACGATAAAATTACGTGGGAGTCGAAAGGCTACGCATTTCTCGAAATGAAAAACAAAGCCGATGCTGAAAAAGCAATCGCCGCACTCAACGGGAAAGAAGTCCGCGGAAAAGAGTTGATGGTAATGGAAGCCGACGAAAAGAAAAAATAATATTCCACCGGATTTTTTCTTTGATTGTAAATCCGCAGTTTTTTCCTGGTCACCTTCATCTGTTTTTTGAATGATTTCGCTTGGCGGTTTCCGGCCGGCTAGGCAGAAATTTGTATCAATCAGCTTTTTTTTATTTGAGTTCAATCAACCTGGATTTTGATTGTCATCATCGTTGGAATTTCCCCGTCATGGTATGTTTACACCGTAATTTAGTTTATGTCTAACAATACTAACAGGAGGAAAAAGTCATGACACTTATTAAAAGATCACCGAACATGCCGAGCTTCTTCTCCGATTTTTTTGATATGGAGAGAACATTCGGCACCGACTTCATGGAAAAAGATTTCTTCAAATCCATGCCTGCAGCAAACATCACCGAGGACATCAATCAATTCAAAGTTGAGCTGGCTGTTCCGGGAATGAGCAAGAACGATTTTCACATCAACGTGGAAAACGATGTGCTCACCATCAGTGCTGAGAAGAAGGAAGAGAAGTCCGAAAGGGATGAAAAGTTTACCCGCAAGGAGTTTTACTATGGTTCATTCGAACGGACGTTCACTCTTCCGAATTCTGTTGCCGGCGAAAAAATTGAAGGAAAGTACGAAAACGGGATTTTGAAACTTGTTATCCCTAAAAAGGAAGAAGCGAAGAAAAAACTCGTTAAAGAAATCAAGGTTTCCTGATTCGCGGAGCAAATCACGAGGGTGAGATGCGGAGCAAATCACGAGGGTGAGATGCGGAGCAAATCAAAACAGATTCGCGGAGCAAATTAAGATCTCTTGATTCGTACGACAAAAACCGGCCGGGATTTTCCCGACCGGCTTTTGTTTGAATCCTATAGCAGAAACAACTGCTAATCGCAGGTTCTGCATTCACTTTTCTGCCTGTGTTTACAAAAATATATATCAACACTTTTTTTTCGGAAACCCCGGAATAGGTGAATTACAAATCTTTGATTATTTTTGATTGAAGAAAACACTGCTCATGAATCAGGATCTTACTTTAAACCTGGCTGTCTTTGCTCTCCGGACGGTTACCGGCATTCTCTTTTTATTCCAGGGCTACGACAAAACATTCCATGTTAAAGCCGACGGCATCATCAGTTCATTCGAAACGGAGGTGACGAAAAAGTTTTTTTCAAGAGGATTTTTAAAAGCCACCACGTACCTTTCATCCTACATTGAAATGATTGCCGGTTTGATGTTGCTGGCGGGATTCGGCCGGGAAATAGCGCTGAGCATACTGGCCGTGGAAATGATTTTCGTAACCGTTGCCTTCAGCCTGATCAAACCCATGTGGGATATGCAGTTTTTTTTTCCGCGTTTCGTTTTTATTATTACCCTTCTGATTCTTCCCGAAGAATGGGATCGCTTTTCACTGGATCACCTTCTTAAATTATTCTGATCTGCTCAGGCAATCTTCTTTGCAAAAGATTGTTCCGTTAATTTTATTTTGCCTGTATCAAAATTCCCAATGAGAGTAAGCCCGGGACTTTTCCCTTTCTCAATGCTTCCAATCGTCTTGTCAAAGCCAAGAAATTCCGCGCCGTTCATCGTAGCCCAGCGAAGCACGGTTTCAAAATCTATAAAAGGTGCCGAAGAAGAAATGGTTTTCATCTCATCCAGTATGGATAAACTCCGGTTGGAAGCATAACTGTCGGTACCGATGGTCATCCGGCAACCCTTTTCGATAAAAAGTTTGTAGTCGGGAAGTTTGTTCTCAATAAAAAGATTCGCATTCGGACAGGTGCACCACCAAACCTTTTTGCTGAAACGATTCATCCACTCAATATCTTCTGAAGAAGAAAAAGTATTGTGTACCAGCTGAATTTTATTGCAGGCGGGGAGATGCACCAGTGTTGATGCAAGCGAACGAAGACCGGTTGCCTTCCAGTCGTGATAAAAATCACCAAAAGAATTTAGCGTGTCAAACAGGTTTCCTTTCCGGGACAAAAACATTTCATTTTCACTTTCAGTTTCCTGGTTGTGAATGCTGATCAGCGAATGGTTCGCAGTAGCATATTCGCTGATGAGTGAAAGGAGTTTTTCTGAAACGGTGTACGGGGCGTGAGGAGTGATCGAAATACCAGGATCCGATTCTTCCGGATTTTTTCCCTGGTGAAATTCCATGACCAGTTGTTTCCCCTTTTGAAAAACATCTTCCGCCCTTCCCGGAACAAGATCGAAGATTTCAATGAAGGTATGGTAAAGCAACCGGTCTTTCTTCTTCTGTTTAAAACTGTGGTTGAAATTGCTGATGTCGCCAACAGCTACCATACCGCCTTTTATCATTTCATCTTCCGCTTTGGTTATGGCATCCGCTATTTCTTCATCCGCAGATCTTCGGTTTGCTGCAATCTCTTTGATGAAATGAGGCAATCCTTTTCCGGGAGTCAGTTTGTTTTTGAGATGAGATAATTCGAGATGGCAATGCGCATTGACGAATCCCGGGCAAATGATTCCGCTGAAAACTTCAATGGATGACGGAGTTGTGAACGATGCTGAAAGAGCCGGATTGATGAGATCACGGATGGTTCCGTCGTCTTCCGTCACGATGACACCGTTTTTAACCGGCGGCGACGAAACAGGAAAAATAATGTCAGCCGTAATAAATCGCATGTTCTTTTTTTTGACAGCCTAAAGATCGGAAAGAAAAAGAATGATCGGCAAAGGCGTTTCGGATTTTCCTTCGCGGGGATAGTCGTATCTTTGCGGCAGGATGAATAAAACAGGAAAGAAAAATATCCGCGACCTCTCATTGGAAGAAATGAAAACCTTTTTCATTGAAAAAGGTGAAAAGGGATATCGAGCTAAACAGGTTTGGGAATGGTTATGGAAAAAAAGCGCCCGTTCCTTTTCTGAAATGTCCAATCTTTCCTTGGAAACACGAAATCTCCTCGAAGATCATTTTGCATTGAATGCCATCCTGCTCGACACAAAACAAATCAGCAGCGACCGCACCATCAAGAATGCCTTCCGGTTGTATGACGGAAATATTGTGGAAGGAGTATTGATTCCGACGGATACCAGGATGACAGCCTGTGTTTCGTCGCAGGTCGGTTGCAGCCTCACCTGTTCCTTTTGTGCAACCGGAAAAATGGAACGCCTCCGCAACCTGAATGCGGATGAAATTTACGACCAGGTGGCCATCATCCGCGAACAATCGATGGAACATTACAACATGCCGCTCAGCAACATTGTGTTTATGGGAATGGGCGAACCGTTGCTGAATTATTCGAATGTACTGAAAGCCATTGAACGGATCACCGCTGCCGATGGTTTGCAGATGGCCCAGAGAAGGATCACCGTTTCCACGGCGGGGATTGCGAAGATGATCCGACAACTCGGTGATGATGAAACGAAATTCAACCTCGCACTTTCCCTTCATGCAGCCAACGATGAGAAACGAAACAGGATCATGCCGATCAATGAACACAATTCATTAAGCGTACTGGCCGATGCTTTAAAATACTATTGTCAGAAAACGGGTAACATGATTACCTATGAATACATCGTCTTTAAAAATTTCAACGATGAACTGCAGGATGCAAAAGAACTCGCTGATTTTTGCAAACACGCTCCCTGTAAAGTGAACCTCATCGAGTACAACTCCATTGATGGCAGCGATTTCAGCAATACCAGCGATGAGAAAATCGAAATGTTCAGAAATTATTTATTCAGCAGGAACATCCAGGTGAACGTTCGGAAAAGCCGCGGGAAGGATATTGATGCAGCCTGCGGTCAGCTTGCCAATAAAAATGAACATGCCGTGGTGAAACTGAAAAAAGAAAATATTCGTTAAAAATTTCTGCAGCGAAAGGTCACTCTTCCATTTTAAAACTCTCCATAAACTTCGTGGTGTAAGTTCCTTTCCTGAAGTTTTCATTTTTCATCAGCTGCTGATGAAACGGAATAGTGGTCTTCACGCCTTCAATCACAAATTCACTGAGCGCACGTTCCATGGTGTTGATGGCTTCTTCGCGCGACTGTGCAATGGTGATCAGTTTGGCAATCATCGAATCGTAATTCGGAGGAATCGTGTACCCGGCGTAAATGTGGGAATCCACGCGCACACCATGGCCGCCGGGAACGTGCAGCGTGGTTATTTTTCCGGGCGCCGGTCTGAAATCATGATACGGATCTTCCGCATTGATCCGGCATTCGATGGCATGAAGCTTTGGAAAATAATTGTTTCCCGAAATCGGAATTCCTGCAGCGATTTTAATTTGTTCTTTGATCAGGTCGTAGTTGATCACCTCTTCCGTAATCGGGTGTTCCACCTGTATCCGCGTGTTCATCTCCATGAAATAAAATTTCCGGTGTTTGTCCACAAGAAACTCCACGGTTCCCACTCCTTCATAACGCACGGCAGTGGCCGCCTTGATGGCAGCATTTCCCATTTCCTCCCGGAGCTCTTCCGTCATGAAAGGTGACGGCGTTTCTTCGATCAGTTTCTGGTGCCTGCGCTGAATGGAACAATCGCGTTCGCTCAGGTGACAGGCTTTTCCATATTGATCGCCTGCAATCTGGATCTCGATGTGACGGGGTTCTTCGATGTATTTCTCGAGATACATTCCGTCGTTTCCGAAAGCAGCTCCGGCTTCCTGTCTTGCTGAATCCCATGCCGCTTCGAATTCTTCCGGCTTCCATACAATTCTCATCCCTCTTCCGCCACCACCTGCGGTGGCTTTTAAGATAACAGGATACCCGATTTCTTTTGCAATGTCCAGCCCGGTTTTCAAATCCGAAAGCAAACCGTCAGAACCCGGTATGGTTGGTACGCCGGCGCGTTTCATGGTTTCTTTCGCATTCGACTTATCTCCCATGGCGTCGATCATATCAGGAGTTGCACCGATGAATTTAATTCCGTGTTCGGCGCAGATCGCACTGAACTTTGAGTTCTCTGAAAGAAAACCGTAGCCGGGATGAATGGCATCAGCATTGGTGATTTCAGCGGCAGCAATGATGTTGGGAATGTTCAGGTATGAATCGCGGCTGGGAGGCGGACCGATGCAAACGGCTTCATCGGCAAAACGGACATGAAGGCTTTCTTTGTCGGCGGTGGAATAAACAGCAATGGTCTGTATATTCATTTCCTTGCAGGTGCGGATGATGCGCAGCGCAATCTCTCCCCGGTTAGCGATCAGTATTTTCTTGAACATGGATTCATTTGTTTTGTAAATGAGCGAATGAGAAAATCAGCCAATTAGCTGATGAAAAGATCTGGCAAATCAGCTAACCATCAAACCGGCTGATCAGCTTGGATCAACGAGGAAAAGCGGTTGATCGTATTCTACCGGCGTGGAATTATCCACCAGTACTTTCACAATCTTCCCAGAAATTTCTGATTCAATTTCATTGAAGAGCTTCATGGCTTCGATGATGCACAAAACTTTGCCCGGTTTAATTTCATCACCGACATTCACGAATACCGGTTTATCAGGTGAAGGTGTCCGGTAAAAAGTTCCGATCATCGGAGATTTGATCGTGACTAATTTGGATTCATCGGCAGATGGCGATGTTGCCGGAACCGGTGTTGTTGCAACAGGCTGAACAGGCATTGGAGCGTGAACGGCCTGCGGAGCATGTACCATCACCGGGGCATGAACCATTTCGTTTCTGCCATGCGTCTTGATGGTGATCTTGAAATCCTTTTGTTCAAGGCTTACTTCACTCACCCCGCTTTTCTGAACAAACTTGATCAGGTTTTCAATGTCTTTAATATTCATGTTTTT
Source organism: Bacteroidota bacterium (assembly GCA_026391945.1). Classification (GTDB taxonomy): domain Bacteria; phylum Bacteroidota; class Bacteroidia; order AKYH767-A; family 2013-40CM-41-45; genus JAPLDA01. The sequence continues at coordinate 13,653 of JAPLDA010000012.1, forward strand.
CAAAGTTAGTCCCGGTTTAACGGGATTCAAAAATAGAAATTTTTCGGGAAAAGCAAGGGGATTATGGAATTCAGTCGGGCCGCGGTGGAAAGAAATTAGTTTAATACCGATGAATATTGAATACGGGAAAAATTAAACCACTGGAAATCAAACATAAATTAATAAGCCCATTTCACCCAAACGCTTCCCCAGGTAAACCCTCCGCCAAAAGCAGCAAGAATGAGATTATCCCCTTTGTGCAACTTCTTTTCCCATTCCCACAGACAAATGGGTATGGTTCCGTTGGTTGTGTTTCCGTAATTCTGAATGTTCAGCATTACTTTTTCATCCCCGATTCCCATTCGTCTTGCTGTAGCGTCAATGATGCGTTTGTTCGCCTGGTGCGGAACCAGCCAGGCCACGTCGCCGGCGGTGAGGTCGTTCCGTTCCATGATTTCAGCCGACACATCAGCCATTTTTGTAACAGCGAATTTAAAAACCGGTTGCCCGTCCTGGAAAACATAATGTTGTTTTTCATCCACCGTTTTATGAGTCGGTGGATTCACCGAACCGCCGGCTTTTTGATGAAGGTAAATTATTCCGGCGCCATCGCTTCTGAGAATGGAGTCTTTGATTCCGAATCCTTCCGCATTGGGTTCGAGCAGCACGGCTCCGGCTCCGTCACCGAAAATCACACAGGTTGCACGATCGGTGTAATCAACGATGCTCGACATTTTATCTCCGCCGACAATAATAATTTTTTTGTACTGTCCGCTTTCAATGAACTTCGATCCGGTAACAAGTGCAAAAATAAATCCCGAACAGGCAGCCTGGATGTCGTAACCAAATGCATTTTTTGCCCCGATCTTATCGCAGATGATGTTGGCTGTTGCAGGAAAAACAAAATCAGGAGTGGTGGTGGCGCAAATCAGCATGTCAATTTCCATCGGGTCGATACCACGCTTCTTACACAAACCCTTTACTGCCTCTACAGCCATGTCGCTGGTGCCAAGCCCTTCGCCTTTCAGAATTCTTCGCTCTTTGATCCCGGTACGCGACTGGATCCATTCATCGTTCGTATCCACCATCGTCTCCAGGATCTCGTTGGTGAGCCTGAATTCGGGAACCCAGGCTTCCACGGCGGTGATCGCAGCAGTTATTTTAGTCATGATATTTTTTTAGAACGGAAACAAAAATAGAAATCTCAGCATAAATATTTTATGAAGCCGAATGTAGAGAAAAATAAATTGGTATAATGGGAATCAGGCGACAGACTCTTTGCTGAAAGCCTGCGCGATTTTTTCCGACAGGCCGGCTTCCACTACTTCTTTAGAAACAAGAATCATGTTCTTGATGGCCGTTGCCTTGGATATCCCATGGGCAATGATGACGGTGGAGTTGATGCCCAGGATAGGCGTGCCGCCATAATTTTCATAGTTGAACCGGTCGAAATACTCGCTGTGAAGATTGCTTTTTTTGATAAGCCCGTAAAAAGACTCGGCAAGTTTCAGCATCACGTTGCCGGTGAATCCATCGCAGACAATCACATCCGCTTTGTCGTTGAACAAATCACGGCCTTCCACGTTGCCGATGAAATGAATGTCTTTTAATTCTTTTAACAGTTGATGTGTTTCCTTGGTGAGGAGGTTTCCTTTTTCTTCTTCTTCCCCGATATTCATTAATCCTACTTTCGGGTTGTTGATGTGAAGCACATGTTGCGCATACAATGAACCAAGAATGGCAAACTGGTTCAGCACTTCCGGCTTGCAATCGGCATTGATGCCGACATCGAGAATAAGTCCCCAGCCGCCGTTTACCTTTGGAACCAGTGTGGCGATGGACGGCCGCAATATGCCCGGAATGGATTTGACACTGAACATGGAACCAACCAGCATAGCGCCGGTGTTTCCTGCAGAGGCAAAAGCATCAATTTTTTTTTCTTTGAGAAGATGAAAGCCGATGGCGATGCCGGAGTTTGGTTTTTGCTGAATGGCTTTGGTAGGATGATCAGCCATTTCAATCACTTCGGAAGCGTGAATGATTTCAAAAGCATCCGGGTTAACTCCTTCTCTTTTCAGTATCGGAATGATCAATTCCCGGTTTCCGATGAGCACGAGTTTTACCGAATCAGGAAGTTCACGAAATGCTTCTATGGCCCCAAGCGTGGTTTGCTCAGGTGCGTAGTCGCCTCCCATGATATCAATGCCGATTTTCATTTTTCCAATTGGTGCTGTTCACGAAAACCATTTAACCGAAGTCTGACATCACCCGGAAAACTTTTTTCCGGCCGGTAAAACGGTTAATGGTAAAATGTTAAGCTACTGCTTTCTTTTCAATGGCTAATTTTCCCCTGTAGTAACCGCACTCTGAACATACACGGTGCATCAGGATCGGCGCGCCGCAATTAGAGCAGGAGGTAACAGTAGGTGCTACAGCTTTCCAGTTAGCCCTTCTTTTATCTCTTCTCGATTTGGAATGTCGGTGTTTTGGATTTGGCATGTTATGGTTTGTTTAATGTTGTTTTCTATGGTTGTAATGATTACGATCTTTTCATTTTGAAACTTTGTTCATCCATTGCGAATTGCGGATTTTAGATTGTGAATTAATCCGCAATTTTAATTTCGCAATCCGAAATGCTTTCAGTTTGGATTAATTTTTTTCAACGCTTCCCAACGAGGATCTGTTGGTTTTATTTCTTCTTCGTGAATCCGGTACTTCTCAAGATTCTTTATTGCTTCAGGATTGCAGGTGCTGTTTCCGTCGTCATCTTCCAGGTGAATGTTCCGCAACGGAATCAGCATGGTAATGTATTCATAGATGAATTGGGAAACATCCAGTTCATGTGCTTTCGCCGGCAAAACAATCACATCCTCCGATTCTTCTTCTTCCTTTTCCCCGAACTTAACCATCAGTTCGTTGTATCCTTCAAGCGGAATTTCCAGTTCTTCCAGACAACGATCGCATGGCAGCTTAGCGATCCCTTCGATGGTGAAATCAACCAGGAGCAAGTCATCTTTTTTCTCCAGCGTTACCAACACATCAGCATGAGCCTGCTGCGCAATTGAATTTTCAAAATGCTCAAAGAACGAATCATCCACTTCAAACACGAATTCATGAATCCCTTTTGATAAGCTTCCGAAATTAATAACGAATTTCTCCCGACGTTTCATGATTCCTGCCTGCCCGGTAAAATGGGCGACAAAGGTAAAAAAAATTGGGTTTCTGCAAATAGGAAGATGGGTTTTATTACTTTCGTATCCCGGTTAGCGAAAAATAAATTCCATCATAACGCATGTTTAAGTACGTATTTTTCCCTTTTCAATGGATTTGGCGTTCGTTGTTTTTTATCAATGCCGTGCTGACTTTCTTCGTTTTTTTTCCTTTTTTCTTTGTCCTGTTGAGAAGTAAAAAGTGGTTCCCGGCAGTTTTCAGGCTGAAAAAAATATGGGGACATTTCATCTTGTTCCCTCTCGGGCTATTTTATTCCATTCAAAGAAAATCAAAGCTCAATGCCGGACAGGCCTATGTTTTCTGCCCGAATCATACTTCCTACCTCGATATCATGCATATTTATGTTGCCATCCCGTTTTATTTTCACACGATGGGAAAAGCCGAGTTGAGGAAAGTACCCCTGTTCAGCAAGTTTTTCGACCGCATGAACATTCCGGTGAACCGTAAAAGCAGGATGGATTCCCACCGTGCATTCTTAAGAGCCACCAGCGATATTGAAAAAGGTATCAGCGTCACGCTTTTCCCGGAAGGCACCATTCATCACAACGGCCCGGTGATGGGGCGTTTTAAAAATGGCCCGTTCCGGCTTGCTATTGAAAACCAGATACCGATTGTCCCGATTACTTTTCTCAACAACTGGAAACTGATGCCCGACGATTATTACCGCAGGATCGGTCATCCCGGTATAGCCCGGATCATCATCCATGAGCCCATTGAAACAAAAGGGATGACGGAAGCCAACCTCGAAGAGCTGAAAAAGAAAGTTCGCGCAACCATCAATAAACCGCTGGAGGAGGCGTATCCGCCTTATTTTTCAAAAGACCAGTCACCAACCAAATCAATAGGATAATCGCAAGTTATACCATCATTGTTACAATTTTGTAACGTCATTACATGTAATGACGCTACAAAGTCGAAATGATGCTAATGCATCAATCCTGTTGAATTAACAGTATTCTTCGAAAGTTTCCTTTAAATGTTCCCCGATCATTTCAGCGGAACGGCCTTCAATGTGATGCCGTTCAATAAAATGAACCAGCTTCCCATCTTTGAATAAGGCAATGGATGGTGATGAAGGTGGATAAGGCATGGTAAATTTCCGGGCTTCTGCCGTAGCTTCCAGGTCTTGTCCGGCAAAAACAGTTGCCAGTTTGTCTGGCTTTTTACTTCCCTGCAAAGCGATTTTTATACCCGGACGGGCAGTTCCTGCCGCACATCCGCAAACGGAGTTTAATACCAGTAGTAAGGTTCCCTTGCTGTTCGGTATCGTTTGATCCACCTGTTCAGGTGTCTTTAATTCTTCAAATCCTACGGTTGTTAATTCTTCCCGCATCGGAGCACAAATGTATTCTGGATAAGGCATTGTAGTTAGAGTTTGATTGGAGCGCAAAATTACAAATCATTTTCAATGGATAAACGCGGGCTGTCAATCTGTTCACAAATCATGAAAATCTTACAGTTGACATATTCGATCATAATTCAGTCAGCAAGACCCTTCGTGAAGCGATAATTTGCATTCAACAAACAGTCCCTCATGAATAAAAAAATACCCTCTTTAATAGGCTTTACTGCAGGCGTGCTTTTTTGCATCTCCGTTTCAGCTCAAAACATTCTCGATAATAAACTATACAGGGTGAACGCTTATAAAAAAGGCGACCACCAGGTGGTAAGTACATCCAATTATGCCGAAGTCATTCCCCCTCTTAGTGTGTTTATTCCAAATGCATTTACACCCAATGGCGACGGTATCAACGATACGTTTGGTGTAAAAGGAGAGGGCATTCAAAATTATACGCTGCGGATTTTTAACCGCTGGGGAGAAGTCGTTTTTGAAAGTCTCAATCCCAAACAACAATGGGACGGAACCGTCAAAGGCAATCCCGCCCAAAGCGATACGTATGTATATAAACTCTTTGCTTATGGCTCGGAATCAGTAGCCAGAACAGGGTCGGTGACCCTCGTAAGATAGTGTGTGGTGTTTGTTGATTTAGATAGAGGAACGGTCCGGTAACCCCGGATCGTTTTTCTTTTTGGGGAGGGCGAGAGTAACAAATATTGAAGATTGAAAAATGAATAATATCCCTGCGCCCTCCACACGAAATCGATTTTTTTCTATTGCCCACTGCCTCCTTCCCATTCCCCGGCCTGAGCTTTTTTCCATTGTCACGCTATTCATAACTCGCTCCCTGTTCATGTTTGCCGGTATTCTTTTCTTTTTATTTTTGCTCCAAACCAAACCCTGTTATGAACGGAACTTCACGCTACCCTGTGGTCATGCTCATTGACGACAATGAACTGGATAATTTCGTCAATAAAAAACTCATCGAGAGCGAACGCTTCGCAAACCTTGTGCTCACCCAGCCTTCCGGCGTGAGCGCACTGGAGTTTTTGAAAAAAAATTCCACCGGTTCCGAAATCCCTGACATCATTTTTCTCGACATCATGATGCCGAACATGGATGGGTTTGCCTTCCTCGAAGAATTTGCAAAGCTCAACGACGAGGTGAAAAAGAAAAGCAAGATCGTCATGCTGTCTACTTCAGAAAGTTTTAAAGATCTCAACCGGGCGAACCAGAACAAACACGTTTACAAATTTCTGAACAAACCACTGAATAAGCCCGTTCTCGATGCGTTGAATATCTAAAGGACAAACCCGGCAGCATTCCATTCTTCACAGGTACCGCCCATATTCGTAAATTCGTATTCGTAGCCTCGTATTTCGTAGGTAATCACTGGTTTTCTAAGTGTTTGGTATTCAAAACAGAATCTTGTATGTTTGCCCGGGGATTTAAGGGAACTCATGCCAGATCAGAAATTCAGTTTTATGTCTACGCTGTTGGTTGATGACAGCGAAATTGATTCACTCGTTAACCGCAGGTTAATCGAGCTGACGAATTTTTCTGAACAATGCATCGTCACCCATTCGGCCGAAGAAGCATTGTATTTTTTGCAGGAGGAGTGCCGCTCGGCCGACGATGCTCCCGACTGGATTTTTCTCGATATGTATTTGCCTTTGATGAGTGGCTACGATTTTATCGACGAGTTTAAAAAACTTCCTGCCTTCATCACCGGCAAAACAAGAATCATCGTACTCTCTGTTTTCCAGAAACAGGAACGGCTTCAGAAAGTCTTCGAAAATAAATTTGTCTTCGGGCAGCTTGAAAAACCGCTCTCACAGCAGGCTTTGAGGAATCTCGCCGAAGGCGCCAAAGAAAAAATCATCGCTTTTTCTTAAAAAAGTTTTTCATCAGCAACGAACATTCTTCTTCGAGGATGCCGCCCTGCAATGTTGTTTTCGGATGCAGTATTTTTTTTGAGGTCAGGAGGAATCCCTTTTTTTCATCACGCGCTCCGTAGATTATTTTTCCGATCTGAGTCCAGTACCCGGCTCCTGCGCACATCACACACGGTTCGATGGTAACGTACAACGTACAGGCATCAAGATACTTTCCTCCGAGATAATTGGCGGCTGAAGTAAACGCCTGCATCTCGGCGTGGGCCGTTACATCATTCAGCCGTTCGGTGAGATTATGCGCGCGTGCAATAATTTTTCCGTTGCACTCAATCACAGCGCCCACGGGTACTTCATCGGCTTCAAATGCTTTGCGCGCCTCTTTCAGCGCTTCATGCATAAAGTGTTCATCCTGAGAAATCGCAAGGTTCATCGTGTAAAAATATTCTTTCTTCTTGTGAAAATACTTGTTTTATGTGAAACAAATCGTTTAGATTTGCGTCAAAATCTTTTATTAACCTCTAAACACAAACAAAATGAGAACAAAGAAATTATTTACTTTATTGGTGGCCGGGGCATTGGTGCTTACGGTGGTTACAAAAACAAATGCAAAAGGTGGTGGTGAAAATCGCTTATCTATCGGTGCTGAATTAGCATTGCCTATGGGAACTTTCGGTGACATGGCCGGAATGGGATTTGGCGGTTCCGTAAGATATGAAATGCCTATGGGTGACAATCTTGGATTAACCGGTACAGCAGGCTATCTTACTTTTGGAGGCAAATCTATTGATCTTATTGTTGCTAAGTTCAGCTACACTTACTCGATGATTCCAATTATGGTTGGTGCCAAGTACTATTTCCAGGAACAACAAAATGGTTTTTATGGTATGGGACAGTTGGGTATCACCATGACGAGTATTAAAACCGAATCTACCATTAGTTATTTTGGAACAAGTACAACGGTATCAGCTACCGGAAGCAGTTCTGATCTTACTTTTTCTCCTGGAGTTGGTTACCACCTCGATAACATCGATATCGGAGCAAACTACATGATCGTTTCTACTGCAGGAGCATCTTCAAGCTACCTCGGAGTTCGTTTGGCTTACGTATTAGGATCGAAATAAGATCTGAAATAAATTTTAAAAGGGATTCTTCGGAATCCCTTTTTTTTTGCCTTGTTTTTTTCAAAAACCAACCTCGATAATTCGTATTTTCGTCACTCAATTTTTTCCTCATGCTTCGATCCCACACCTGCGGTGAACTTACCATTAAAAATGCCGGAACACAAGTAACACTCTGCGGCTGGATGCAGCGCTCCCGCGACCTCGGTGGAATGACGTTTGTTGACCTGCGCGACCGATACGGAATCACGCAGTTGGTTTTTAACATGGACACAAATGCTTCCTTATGCGAACAGGCGCGTAAACTCGGGCGCGAGTACGTGATAAAAATTTCAGGAGTGGTTACCGAACGCAGCAACAAGAACCTGAAAATACCCACCGGTGAAATTGAAATCATGGTGGATGCCATTGACGTTCTCAATGAATCGAAAACGCCTCCTTTCACCATCGAAGAAAATACCGATGGCGGCGATGATCTCCGGATGAAATACCGTTATCTCGACATCCGCAGGAACACGGTGAAAGACGCCCTGTTGCTTCGCGCACAGGTGGCAGCCGGAACAAGAAATTACCTTAACTCGATCAACTTTGTAGAAATTGAAACTCCGGTACTGATCAAATCAACACCGGAAGGAGCACGCGATTTTGTGGTTCCTTCCCGCATGAACCAGGGAGAATTTTATGCCTTGCCGCAGTCGCCGCAAACATTCAAGCAATTGCTGATGGTGGCCGGCATGGATAAATACTACCAGCTGGTGAAATGTTTTCGTGACGAAGATCTCCGGGCCGACCGCCAGCCCGAATTCACACAGATCGACTGCGAAATGAGTTTCGTGGAACAGGAAGATATCCTCAATACATTCGAAGGATTGATTCAACATCTTTTTAAAAACATTAAAAACGCCGACATCGGGAATTTACCGCGCATGACCTATGCCGATGCCATGAAAACTTATGGCAACGACAAACCGGATATCCGTTTCGAAATGAAATTGGTTGAGTTGAATGACCTCGTGAAAGGAAAAAATTTTAAAGTTGTCGATGATGCAGAAGTGGTTGTAGCCATTTGTGCAAAGGGTTGTTCAGAATATTCACGCAAGCAATTGGATGAATTAACGGAATGGGTGAAACGTCCGCAGATCGGTGCAACAGGATTGGTGTATGCAAGATGGAATGCTGATGGCTCGCTGAAATCTTCCGTGGATAAATTTTATTCCGCTGACGATTTGAAAACCTGGATGGAAAAATGTGGTGCGCAGCAAGGCGACTTACTTTTGATTCTTGCCGGTGAAACAAATAAAACCCGCAAAGCCATGAGTGAGCTTCGGCTCGAAATGGGAAACCGGCTCGGGCTGCGGAACAAAGATGTTTACAAAGCGTTGTGGGTACTCGATTTTCCTTTGCTCGAATGGAATGAGGAAGCAAAAAGATGGCATGCCATGCATCATCCGTTTACTTCTCCGAAACCGGAAGATGTTTCATGGCTCGAATCCAGCCCGGGAAATGTTCGCGCGAATGCTTATGACATGGTCATCAACGGCGTGGAAGTTGGCGGAGGCTCCATTCGCATTCACAACAAAACACTTCAACAGAAAATGTTTTCGGTTCTTGGTTTTACCAATGAAGACGCCCAGGAACAGTTCGGGTTTTTGATGAATGCATTTGAGTACGGCGCGCCACCGCACGGTGGAATCGCTTTCGGCTTCGACCGACTGTGTTCGTTGTTCGGCGGCTCGGATTCCATCCGTGATTACATTGCTTTCCCGAAAAACAATTCAGGAAGGGATGTGATGATTGACTCACCTTCAAAAATTTCTGATGAACAATTGAAAGAACTGGCTCTTCAAATTAAAAAATAGAACTTTTTTTTGATGACAACTTCTCAATGGTTAAAATTTTTCCAGAATGATGTTTGTTTTTTGAACGGTAAATTATTTTACAATGAAAACCATCGATCAGTTTAATTTCTCCGGTCAGCGCGCCTTGATCCGTGTTGACTTCAACGTCCCCCTCGACAAACAATTTGCAATCACCGACGACAGCCGCATCCGCGGTGCTCTTCCAACGATTAAAAAAATTCTTGGAAGCGGAGGATGCGTCGTGCTGATGAGTCATCTTAGCCGCCCGCTGAAAAAACTGAAAGAGGACGGCAGCATTGATTTTAAAAAGTTCACGTTACAGCATGCTGTCAAAAGAACATCAGAGCTTCTCGGCGTGGAGGTAAAATTTGTAAGTGATTGCATCAGCGATGAAGCATTTCGGATGTCAGGAAATTTAAATCCGGGAGAAGTTTTGCTTTTGGAAAACCTCCGCTTTTACAAGGAGGAGGAAAAAGGCGATGAAAAATTCGCCGAAAAACTTTCCATTCACGGAAGCGTGTACGTGAACGATGCTTTTGGTACGGCTCACCGCGCCCATGCATCCACAGCCGTGATTGCAAAATTTTTTCCCGAAAAAAAATTTTTCGGTTACCTGATGGCAGGCGAACTTAACAATGCGGAGAAGGTGATGCATCATTCAAAAAAACCATTCACCGCCATCATGGGCGGAGCGAAAGTTTCCGATAAAATCCTCATCATCGAAAACCTCATCGGCAAAGCGGATTCCATCCTCATTGGCGGAGGCATGGCGTATACCTTCTTCAAAGCAATGGGAGGAACGATCGGGAACTCGCTTGTGGAAGAAGACAAACTGGATCTTGCAAAACAATTGATAAAAAAAGCAGCAGAAAAAAACTGCCGTCTCATTTTGCCGGTTGATTCGGTACTTGGAGATAAATTTGAAAACGATGCCCAAACTTCCATCACGGATAACATGAACATCCCGGATGGCTGGATGGGCCTCGACATCGGGCCGAAAGCCGTTTCTGAATTTTGTGAAGTGATCAAAAATTCAAAAACCATTTTATGGAATGGGCCGGTGGGCGTTTTTGAAATGAAAAAATTTGAAAACGGAACAAAGAAAATTGCCGAAGCCATCGCTGATGCAACTTCCAAAGGAGCGTATTCATTGATTGGCGGAGGAGATTCGGCAGCAGCAATTCATCAGTTCGGACTTGCTGATCAGGTAAGTTATGTATCAACAGGCGGAGGTGCCTTGCTCGAATACTTCGAAGGAAAAATTTTGCCGGGAGTGAAGGCCATCGAAGAGTGAAATTATTTTTCAACGGGGAAATGTTTTCAAAAAAATAAATTCAGTTAATGAAAACACTCATGTTCACTGTTCGTCCTGCAACAGAAGCGGACCAGCCTGCCATCTGCGAAATATACAATGAGTCGGTGCTGAATTCTGCCGCCACCTTTGATACGGAGCCGCGCACCTTCGAAACACAAATGGAGTGGTTCCGGAAGCATAAAAAAAATCACCCGGTACTGGCCGCTGAAAATAACGGAAACATTATCGGCTGGGCATCACTCAGTCCATGGAGCGACCGGTGCGCATATGACACCACCGTGGAAGTTTCAGTTTACATTCATCATGATTTCCGTGGTCATGGAGTTGGGAAAACGCTCCTGGAAAAAGTGCTGGAGGAGGGCAGGAAAGAGAAAAATCATACTGTCATTTCACGAATCACAGAAGGGAATGAAGCCAGCATTTGTATCCATGAAAAAGCAGGATTCCGTCATGTCGGAGTCATGAAAGAAGTCGGATATAAATTCGGAAAATTTCTGGATGTCACGATCATGCAGTTGGTGTATTAATGAGACTATGATTTCAGAAGTCGCCGAAGGCGGCAAACTGAAATCATTAAGTCGAATTAATCCCGAGCAACGTCGAGGGATCTGGTCAATACCCCGCAGCTCTGCTGCGGAAAATGAAATTCATATTGATACCTCGCAGCTTGCTGCGGGGTCATTCATTAGGACGGTTCTTTTCTTTCCGGTTTTTTTTCTATCGGAACAATTTAAAAAGTATTGTCATCTTTGTAAGGATGAATTTCCCACTCTTCATTGCCAGGCGATATTTTTTATCCAAAAAATCTCAACGGGCCATCAACATCATTTCCATGATCTCCGTGATCGGAGTGATGATTGGCACCGGTGCGCTCATCATTGTCTTGTCGGTGTTTAACGGTTTCGAAGAGTCAAAGCGGTTACCAGGGTGCTGGAAGAAAATGCACTGGTGAAATACCATGATAAACAATACCTCGTAACGATCAAAGGTGTCAGCGACGATATCCGGAACACCAGCAGGCTCGATTCCATGATTTCGAACGGAGAATTTTTGCTGATGCACGGCGATACTGATTTTGCCGTCGTTGGCGGAGGCATTGCTTATAATCTTAAACTGAATCTCGGTGATTACCTGAACCAGGTGGAAATATTTGCTCCGAGGAGAGATGTCTCCTCGTTTGCCAACCCGGAAGAAGCATTCAACCGCAGGTTCATTACTCCATCCGGAATTTTTTCAGTTCAGCAGGAGTTTGATTCGAAATATATTTTGGTTCCGCTTCGGTTTGCGAGAGAGGTTTTCGGGTACGAGGAACAGGTTTCATCACTGGAAGTTGCACTGGAACCAGGAGCAGATGCAGCCGTCATCAAAGATCAGGTACGGCATCATTACGGAGAAAAGTTTTCAGTGAAAGACCGTTTTGAACAGCATGAAGTGATTTATAAAATCATGAAGAGTGAAAAGTGGGCGGTGTTCCTGATCCTCGCCTTCATCCTGGTGATTGCCACGTTCAATGTGATCGGTTCGCTCACGATGCTCATCATCGAAAAGCAAAAGGACATCGCCGTGTTTCACAGCATGGGCGCCGACCAGCGTTTGTTAAGAAAAATTTTCCTGGCGGAAGGATTGTTCATCACGCTGATCGGTGCTGTCATGGGTTTGTTCACTGGCGGGCTCATCTGTTTTCTTCAGCAGAATTTCGGATTGATTAAACTGGGAGGGAGCGGTTCATTTGTGATTGATGCATACCCGGTAGCGATGCAGTTCCCGGATTTCTTCTATGTGTTTGTCACCGTATTCGTCATCGGCTTGCTGGCAGCCTGGTACCCGGCAAAAAAACTGGTGGAGAAAAAAATATCATTTCAAACCATCCGCGTTGATGAATAGTTATTTTTCAAAAACAGTTCAGCGAAAGAGCAGGATTCGCAGGCACTCAAAAGCATCGTTCATTTTATGAAACATTATGCCATCATTGTTGCAGGAGGAACCGGTACGAGAATGAAGTCCGGCACGCCCAAACAGTTCATCCTGCTTGGAGGTAAGCCACTGTTGATGCATACCATTCAGCAGTTTTACAAAGCGAATTCATCGATTGAAATAATTATCGTGTTGCCCGGGAATGAAATCCCCGCCTGGAATGAACTCTGCAAAAAAAATTCTTTTTCTATTGCGCATGAAATTGTTGCAGGAGGAAGTTCCCGTTTTCAATCTGTGAAAAACGGGTTGGCACTGATAAAAGAGAAATCCATTGTAGCTGTACATGATGGCGCCCGTCCGTTTGTGAGTGAACAATTGATCAACGATTGTTATTCAGCCGCCGAAAAAAACGGAAACGCTGTCCCGGCCATCCGCCTGAATGAATCGATCCGAAAAATTCAGGGAGATAAAAATGAAAATGCTGACCGCAATTCATTTGTTATTGTTCAGACACCGCAGTGTTTTGATTCTGACAATCTCAGGGAAGCGTACCAATCAGTCGAGCAGAATTTTTTTACCGACGATGCAAGCGTGGTGGAGTTTGGCGGCACACCGATTCATCTCTTGGAAGGTGAACCGGAAAACATCAAGATTACTTACCCGTTTGATTTGTTCATCGCGGGAACCATTCTGGAAAAAAGAAAACAGGAAAAATAAAAAGCACAAACTTTTTCGTTTGTGCTTTTATAAATTTTTAAAAAAGTATTCAGCTCTTACGACTGGGTTCCGTCGTCTTTTCTTCGGATCGGTAACACACCGGCCATTTCACCAATTACATTGATCAGTTCCCTGTCAGAGGGTACAATAATCTTTGAATTAGATCCAAGGGCTTTTTCGAGGGCTTCCAGCTTGCGAAGTGTTTGTGCATTGCCGACAAAATATTTTTCTGCTGCTTCATTCACCAGCGCGATGGCTTGTGCTTCACCTTCCGCACGAAGGATGTTCGCGATTTTTATTCCCTCCGCTTTTTTAATTTCAGCCCGCTTCTCTCCATCGGCGCGGGTTTCAACGGCAGTGGCAAAATCAATGGCCGCCATTTTTTCATTCTCCGCTTTTACAATTTTGTTCATCGTTTCCTGAACATCTTTCGGCGGATCAATTTCTTTCAATTCGGTACGCACAATTTCAATTCCCCAGTCACGGGTTTCTTCCAGCAAGGTGGCGTACAGGCTCTTGTTGATTTTTCCTCTTTCGCTGTTTGCTGATTTCAGCGTCATCGTACCGATGATGTTCCGGAGCGTGGTACGCGCAAGATTCACAATCTGGTAAGCAATGTTGTTGACATTGTACTGGGAGTTCTTGACACTGTCCTCATCAATTTTGATTTTGAAATACACCTGTGCATCCACCCGTGCATTCAGGTTGTCGAACGTAATGATTTCCTGCGATTCCGCGTTGATCATTTGTTCGGTGGTGTTGATCTGGTACATCCGGTCGATGAAAGGAATGATCCAGTGAAAACCCGGATTTGCAAAGTGATGGTATTTACCCAGTCGTTCGATCAGTCCGCGGTGCGTGGGGCGAACAATGCGAACACCGAGAAAAAAAAGTACGATGATACCAATGATAATTGGGGAAAGGCCGAGGGTTGAAGAAGGATCCATGTGATTTTTTTTGTAAAAGTAATCAAATAAAATCCGGATGCATGGGACGGTAAATTTCCGACGGAATTTGTTTCAGGGGAAAATGGAAAAACCATCCCGGGAACCAATGAAGGCAAATGAAAAAATTACCAGTTGTCTTTGTCTTTCACCGGTTTTGCATTCATCACCGCATTCCTGAGATCTTTGATCAGGTCGATGGTGAACTGATCCAGTTGTCTGAGGTATTCGGCATAAACGGTAGTGTAGGTCTGCGATTTCGTATCCATCCAGCGTTCGCAGGCATAGTAAGATTGCTGCTTCCAGTTGAACTCCGTGATTTCATATTTAAAACGTCCGTCTTTGGCGGCAACAGTGATGGTGTACTGAACCAGTCCGCCATCTGTTTTAATGCCTTCCTTATCCGGCAGGTTGTTGATTCTGAACCGGTGCTTGCCGGTGATTTTAAATTTCAGCGAATCGTTTTCCCGGATGACATCGGTTGGGTTTTTATAGTAAGTCCGGAACCAAAGCACCGCTCTTTTATATAAAACATCTGCTTTCAATCCCGGAACTTCCGTAACGCCTTCATAGGTGATAAGCTTCGTGATGGAGTCAACAGGAACCTGGACCGGGGAAATGGTATTTTGTTTTTGTGCATACACCGAAACACAAAATGCAAAAATGATGAACAGGAGAATACCGGATTTTTTCATTCAGAAATATTTTTTTTTCAGAAGACAAAACTAAAAGAAAAATCAGGAGAAAGGATGATTCCGGATGAAGAAAAAAATCAGCTGTTCACGGGAACTTTTATTTTCGACCCCACCCTGAGCTGGTGATGGTTGGAGATTTTGTTGACCGCTTTTAACCGGGCAACATTGGCGACATCATACCGTTTGGCAATACTGAACAAAGTATCTCCCGGCTGTACAACATAAATGATGTATTTTGATTTTGCAGGATCGGCAGGTGTTGTTTTGAGCCGGGCTTTCACAGGAGATGCCGATGCAACCGGTTTATTTTCTTCCGGCGAACTCTCTGGCTGAACATCACCTCCGGGAACCAGGGAGTTGCCGGCGACGGTCTCCTCTTCCGTTATTCTTTCCTCTTCACCCGGATTTTTTTCTTCCATACCCGTATAAATCACCAGTTGTTTTCCGGGTGCGATCCTTCCTGATCTCAGGTGATTCCAGTTCTTAATTTCAGAAGCGGTGCAATTATACTGGTAGGCGATGGCTGCGAGATCCTCACCCTGTTTTACGATGTGAAAGGTTTTATTGGGCAGGCCGGAATTCATGGCAGCCTTCACATACGATGGTGCTTCACAATAAGGACCTAATTTATCCAATCCGATAGAACTGTAATAATCATTGAGCATGTCCTTCACCACTTCATTCCGCAGTCCCGGTGAACGAGCGCCCAGCACAATACTGATCAGCCTATGATCGCATTTATTGGAAGTGGCAACAAGGCAAAAGCCGGCTCGTTTTGTATAGCCCGTTTTCATTCCATCCACTTCTCCTTTGTAATCAATGGTGAGATGATTATGATTCCGGATGACACTGGTGTTTCTTCCATTGCTGATATCGGCATAACCCATTCCTGTTACCTGGAGAATTTCATTGTACTTCAGCATTTCCAAAGTAAGGATGAGCAAGTCTGCGGGGGAGGAAGAATTATCAAAGGCCCTGGAAGAAGCGGGCAGGCCGGTTGGGTTACCGTAAAACGTACTGTTCATGCTCAACTCACGAGCTCTGGTGTTCATCCTGTCGACAAAGGCCTGTACATCACCGCCAACATACTTTGCCATTTGTTCTGCCGCTTCATTGTTAGAGGCGATCATGGCGGCTTTGAAAATATCAAGAAGAGAATAATTCACGGGTTCAGAAACCACGTGCTTTTTTTTCCTTTTGCCAACGATGACATCACGGGTCCAGCGAACATTGTCTGTCCAGTTTATTTTTCCCGCATGAATATCTTCAACGGTCAAAAAGGCAACCATCATTTTGGTGAGTGAAGCAATCGGGCAGGATGTACTCATCTCTTTTTGCCATACGATTTTTTTGTTTTCCAGGTCGTATAACAAACCGGCTCTCATCTCGCGTTCGTTTGCATGTACATTGGGATCCTGGAGAAATAAAAAGCTGCCCGCAGGGTTATAAAAATTAATGAGCGAAATGCTGTCTTCGGAAGAAAGAGGAGTATCGGCCGACACCGTTTCATGGCATGCGAAATTGCAAATGAACAACCACGCAGAATATAAAAACATCCTGCGCAAAAAGAAAAGATTGCTTTTTGTTTTTTTCATTTAACGATTCAATGCATCAAAGGCTATACAATATACGCATTCGGCCGGCACTTGTCAATAGCATCTGCCTGAATTTCGTACAGTTCTCCAACTTTTTACTGAACTTTATACTTTGATTACAAAATAACGTTTCCTTTTTCTTCAAATTATGAAATAGAGATGATTTTCTTTCATGAACCGGGATTCCTGTATTTTCTTAAATGCCCTCATACCAGTGAAACCGGCCATGATTGCCTGATCCCGGGATGGTTTCCATCCTTGTGACCGATATCATTTTGGCCGTTGATTCTTGTCATACCCGTTTCAATTGAATTATCGGATCATTGTATGGTTCGTGATCAAATAAAAATAAAAGACATGTTAAAAAAACTGACAGGAGTTTGGGTATTGTTGATGATCTCGTGTTTTGAAATGGTTCAGGCATCCGGAGTGAAAACGGCGAATGATATTTCCCCGGAAGTGGTGGATAATTCAACCACACAGGAAACATTTTTTTGGTTGCTGGGCGCTATTCTGGTCATATTAATTATCTTCGTTATTGTATTGGCCCTGGCAAAGGGAACGATGGCTCTGTCTGAAAATTTGGGAGATAAATACCCGGGTGAAAAACAGGTTTCTTAAGAGCGTATTGGAAATGCCTGGCAATTATTTCCGTTGTCTTTTAAAACAGGTAAAATGAAAACGATTATTTGCCCCACTGATTTTTCTGTAAATGCAACCGGCGCGGCGAAGTATGCGGCGGGGCTGGCATTAACGCTGGAAGCTGAACTCATTCTTATCCACGGGTATGAATCACCGGTCATGTATACGGAACAGCCGCTTGCGGCCATACAACTGGCCGATGAAGAAGTGCGGCATTCCGCCGAAAAAAAAATGAGCACATTGAAATCCAGGCTGCAGAAAGAATTCCGGAATTTGGGTATCAGGTCTTTGTTGCTGGAAGGCGCTTCTTATGATCAGTTGATTGCAGTTGCAGACCAGCATGGTGCCGACCTCATCGTGATGGGCACCACAGGCACCACCAAACTCGAACGCTTGCTGATGGGAAGCACCACGGCCCGTGTGATCAGGAAAGCCAACTGTCCAGTGATTTGTGTTCCCAAAGACGCCCGTTTTGAAGGGATCAAAAAAATTATTTTCTCCACGGATCTGCATGAGGACAATATCAGTTCAGCAACAGCACTTGCTTCGTTTGCAAAGAATTTTGATGCGGAGATTGTTTTTCTTTATGTGGATGACAAGCACCTCATTCATAGTGATGAAGAAATTTTACGGATGACATCAAAAATCCGTACACGGATCAAATACCCTAAAATTTCGGGATACATCAGCAAAGATCCGCATATCACAAAAGGAATCACTTACTTTTTAAAAAAACACCCGGCTGATTTGCTGGTGATGTTCACGCACCGCAAACACTTTCCTGAATCGTTGCTGCATCCCAGTGTTACCAAAATGATGTCGCACCAGACTAAGATTCCGTTGCTGTCGATGAAATTCACCGATCAGCAAATTCTCACCAAAGTTTAATGGTACGCAGCGATTAATTTTTCATTCTCGCGAGCCGGTCTGCATTGAGAATAACAATGCTCTTGTCTTTGATGTCGATCAGTTTTTCATCTTTAAAATCAGACAAGGTTCGTATCACGGATTCAGTTGCTGTTCCAACCATACCGGCGAGGTCTTCACGCGAAATGGAAAAAGTATGATTTTTTTCACCGGTTTTCTGGTACCGGTTCTGTAGGGTGATCAAAGCATCAGCCACACGTTTCCTCACCGAATTATACGCCAGGTTGATGAGCCGCTCTTCGGTTTCATGCAGGTTGTTGGAAAGCATTTTAATGAATTTGGCAGCGACATCGCGGTTGGAATAAATCAGTGAAAAGAAATCCTGTTTGGGGATGATGCAGGCCTCGCAATCTTCAAGGGCTTCAGCAGATTCTTTATAATCGCCGTCTTCGATCAGGTCAAGATAGCCAATGAAATCTCCGGGTTTATGCAAGCCGGTGATAAACTCCTTGCCGTCTTCATTCGTTTTAAAGGTTTTGATTTTTCCCGCATTGATGAACACCACTCCGGAAGGCATGTCTCCTTCCATGTAAATCATTTCTTTTTTCTTGTAATGATGAACCTTGCGGTCGGTTGACAACCTGCTGAGTTCTTCAATTCCTTTTGCCTGCGAGATGAATTCGTTCAGGCCTTCAATATTTTTGCTGAATTCTTTTTTGAAGATTTCATTTTTTCTCATTCGGCTTTCCACGGCATTCAGCAATTCCATTTCTTCAAATGGTTTGGTCAGGTAGTCGTCGGCGCCCATGTTCATTCCTTTTCTCACATCCACGCGTTCAGCTTTGGCAGTGAGAAAAATAAACGGTATGCCCGATGTCGCCGGATTTTTCCCAAGAAGGTAAAGTACACCGTAACCATCGAGGTCGGGCATCATGATGTCGCAGATGATCAGGTCAGGTTTTTCTTTTACGGCCAGGTCGACACCGATTTTCCCGTTTGCGGCAGCCAAAACTTTATAGTTTGCCAACTCGAGAATCTCAGCCGTATTCTCTCGCATTTCTTTATTGTCCTCGATCAGTAAAATGGTTTTCATTGGAATGGAATTTTTATAAAGGTCTCCTGGTTACTAATTGTCTTTGCAAATGTATGGTTCTCCCGTTGCTATGATTGCACCGGTTTTTTTTCGAGCGGAAATTTAACAATAAAAGTGCTTCCTTTGTTCACATGACTTGAAAATTCAATCGTTCCGTGCATAAGTTTTATGTAACGTCTCACGATATTCAGCCCCAGGCCTGTGCCCTGGATGCCTGTAACGTTCTGTGCGCGGAAGAACCGTTCGAATAAATGTTCCTGGTCTTCTTCCGGTATTCCCACACCGTAATCTTTCACCGACAATTCAACGAACTGATCGTTGATCCGGGTTGTAAGTTCGATGTTTTTTTCTTCCGGGGAGTATTTAATGGCATTGTTCAGCAGGTTCATCAGGATATTCTTCAGCAATTGTTTGTCAAGGGAAGCCGTCTGCACGTCGCCTTCATGCCTGTAAATGATATGCTGACCGTGTTTGGCCAGTGTTTGCATTTCTTCCCTCAGGTCTTCCGAAAAATGCACGAGGTCAATCTCGTCGGGATGAGCTTCCACTTTGCCGACTTCAAGTTTTTCAAGAGAAAGGAAGTCGTTCAGGATTTCGGTCAGATTTTTTACAGATGATTTGATCCGGTCGATGTGCTTATGGCGCTTTTCAGAATCCTCCGGCTTGTCATATTTGTCGACCAGGGAAACGGAAGAAAGAATGGTGCTGAGCGGGGTCCGGAACTCATGCGAAGCAATGGAGACAAATTTGGATTTCATCTCGTTGAGTTCTTTTTCCTTTTCAAGTGCTTCACGGATTTCATTTTCAGCGTTGCGGATTTCAGTAACATCCTGGATGACCATCAGGATTTCCTTTACAAATCCTTTGATATCGGGCAATGGAACGGCATTCACGGAATACATTCTTCCGTTTTCAAACGTGACGTCAAAATTATCGCTTTGCCATTCAAACACTTTCTGAAGGCGGCTGATGACATTTTCATTGACAGGCAACAATTCTTTTTCCATGAGGGTTTTGCCCACCAGGTCCTCTTTGGAAACCCCGATGGCCTGCAGTTCTTTTCCATCGATGAATACGCGCCTCAGGTTGCGGTCAAGCACGACGATCCAGCCATTCGGAAAATTGTGCGCGATGGTGCCGAACAGCCGTTCGCTGTCGCGCAATGCTTCTTCAATCCTGCTTCGTTCGATCACTTCCTGCTGAAGGTTCCTG
Organism: Bacteroidota bacterium; assembly: GCA_026391945.1. GTDB lineage: Bacteria > Bacteroidota > Bacteroidia > AKYH767-A > 2013-40CM-41-45 > JAPLDA01. Next base: position 34,068 of record JAPLDA010000012.1, read on the forward strand.
TTGCTTTCTTCCAGGGCTTCGTTGGCATTGGCCAGCTCCCCGGTTCTTTGTGAAACGCGGTGTTCGAGGTCTTCATTCAGTTTCTGGATAGCGGCAGCTTTTTCCTTGAGTTCGGAATTTACTTTCTGAATGGTTGCCTCATTCGATTTTCTCTCCGTGATATCAATGATAAAGCTGATGACAAATAATTCATCCTTGATTTTAAAAGTACTCAGGCTGATTTCAACAGGGAACTCTTCGCCGTTTTTCTTTTTAGCAAATAATTCGATTCCCTTTCCCATGGCTCTCGCTCTGGGATCATGGTAAAATTTTTTCCTGTGAATGCCATGATTCGGTGCAAACCGTGACGGGATAAGCGCCTCGATACTGGTTGATTTCAGCCTGGTTTCTTCATAACCAAACTGTTTTTCGGCGCGGGGATTGGCCAATACAATTTCACCTTTTGCATTCGAAATAATAATTCCCTCGGTTGCATATTTGAACATCGCATCCAACCGTTCCTGGTTCAATGAAACGGATTCGATTGAATTTTTATATTGGATGATTACGTAGGTTCCCGCCCACGTGGCGGCAATGGCCAGCATCCGGTTCGCAATGGCCCAATCGGATTCCTGCTTGGAATGAGTGGAAAAAAAATAAGCGATGATGGTGAGACAGGTTACGGCAATGGCCGTGTCAAACGAAATGCGCCGGCCCGGAACCCAAAAAGTTAAAAGTAATATCAGCAAATAAGCAAATTCAACATTGAATGCGGGGGGGAAAATGATGTCGCAGAAGAAAATAAAAACAGTCAGAAGGATTCCGGAAACAAACAGCCGGTTGAAAAGTCTTGTCCGCAGGTTCATGATTACTCAGTGATACTCAGTTTAGTAGTTGATATTCGAAGGAAATCAAGTCTCAAAATTAAAAAAGTTTTCCTCATGCTATTTCCTGCCGGTTAATTATTGTGATGAAAATCAGTTCTGCTGCTGACACAAGTCATGTAAACTTTCGGTATTCGAAAGATATTTTTGTCAATTGGGGTAATCTACCATTTTATATATGACACCTATTAAAATAAACGCTGTCAGAAACATCCTTGTTCCTACTGATTTTTCAGAGAATGCGAACCAGGCGATGGATTATGCATGTGAACTTGCCAGTGTGATGTGCGCAAAATTATTTTTAATAAATGCCTTTCACATTCCTGCCATCGTCACTGTTGATGAAGCCTCTTTGTTAAGTATTTCCAATGCGGAAAAAGATTCCCAAAGCAAATTGGGAGGAGTAAAAAAAGATATCCTGAAGACATTCCCGGGTCTCCAGGTAGAAACCATTTCTGCCAATGGTTTTGCTGTGGATGAAATTGTTCTTTCCGTTGCCGAGAAAAAGATTGACCTGGTAATCATGGGAACCAAAGGAGCCAGCGGATTGGCAGAGATGCTGATTGGCAGCAACACAGCAGAAGTAATCGAGAAAGCTGCCTGCCCGGTTTTAGCGCTCCCTTCTGAAGCGAAGTTTACCAATGTGAACAAAATTGTTTTTGCAACGAATTATGAAGACAACGATTTTCAGACGTTGTTCCTGCTAACGGAAATGTTCAAACCCTTTAAACCTGAAATCATCATCCTGCATGTGGAAGAAGATCACAATCCACAGTTGGAGAGCCGGATGCTGGAATGGTTCAAAGGACAGGTGATCACGAATATTCCGTATAATAAATTGTCGTTTAATCTCATCAGCGGAAAAAATATTTCGCAAAGCCTGAATGAATTTCTCGTTGAAAATGAAATCAACCTCTTTGCCATGTCAACCAAAAAAAGAGGATTTGTCGAAAAACTTTTTCATAAAAGTCTCACGAAGAAATTTGCGTACCACACGCACATTCCCCTGCTTGCTTTTCACGCCTACAGGATCAACAATTAACCAGGTACATCAGAGTTTCGAAAACACATAATGCCTGATCAGCTGCTGCTGATCGGGGGTTAATTTTGCTTTCAAAAACATTTCAGGAAACACCTGTTCCCAGTCGGACTTGTTCTTCTTTGTTGGTACCGGCAGCCAATGACACCCTGCGCAGCTTGCAACATACAGGTTGTATCCTTTGTTCAGTTCTTCTAGGGTGACGATACTTCCGGGCGAATTTACTTTAGTAAGATCCGATTCAACCGGGTAAAAAGTGTTTTTGACAGAGCCGCAGGCAACAATTATTAAAAAGATAAACAGCGTGATAAAAATTCTCATGGCTAAATTTTTTTTTAGAAATCAAACGATACGATCAGCCGTGCTTCCACTTTTTCATGAGCCGACAACTCCAGGGTTTCCGTTGATCCGCTTTCTTTTCTTGCATTAAACAGTTGTGGCTGAATGTTCAGGTTAATGAGCCACGACTCGCTTCCGAAATGGAATGACGGCCCGGCGTACCAGACTGAATTTTCCCAGCCGGCACCTTCCGCAACTTCATTGTGATTCCTGGCTTCCAGGCCAATACCGAAATGACTGTTGATGAGATGCAGGTATGCGAAGTTTAATTCGAAAGGAGTTTCTGTTTCAGTGATTGTTTTTCCATCTGCCACATCATATTTGATTTCATATTCTGCGCTGCCGTTAAAAGCAAGAATGTTGTTCCCGACTTTTTTATCAAGAATGAATTTTCCTTCCAGTTCTATTTCGCGTCCGTTAAATCCTATTTCAGCATAGAGCGCGGTTCCGAATTTATTCGCGACAGGGTCCGTCAGTTTAAACTTCCATTCATTTGAAAAACCAATGGATGATGATTGTTCAATTCCGTCGAGGGTGCCTGCACTTTCCGTATTCACATTCAGGTAAAATGCCGTCTGAATTTTTTGCCCAAGCCCCACTTCAAATTCTACCCGTTGGTCGAGTGCATTGTAATAATTTTTCCGGCCGCTTCTTAATGTCGACCAGTATTCAAATTCTTTTACCCCGGATGGAATCACATTCGACTGGTAAGTTTGTGTAAAGACCCTGTCCTGGGCTGTTGAAAATTGTTGGCTGAGAATAAGGACCAATGAAACGAGGAGTGTTTTTTTTGTTTTCATAAATGATTTTTCTTTTTGAAATAGGAATGCAAAACTAAAATAACAATTTAGAA